>NZ_JAAHGB010000020.1:0-90150 GCF_010672695.1 Okeania sp. SIO1H4 | reverse complement strand
ATGGAAAGATTTCAACACACAGCTAATTTATTAACTGTGGTACAAACCTGTCGTCGCCAGGGGCGTTCTGTGATTGAATTCTTTGAACAGTCTCTAGTGGACAGCGTTGTAGGCGATCCCTCATCAAATCTTTCTCTTATTCCTATTTTGCATACCTGAATCCTTACTACCTGACTCCTCAGTAATTAAGATTAATATCATACCCTAATTTACCAACGCCAATTTTTTTTGCCTTAATTGGAACAATCATTCTAAATAATAGGAGAAAATCCCATGGAATTAACCAAAAACTTACAACAACTCCAAGCTGAAATACAAGCCCAACTACCAGAAGATGCAAAGGAAAAAATGAATAAAGCGGTAGTTGATTTAGCTAACTCCGATATTGTTGACAATAGCTTAAAAGTAGGGGAAAAAGTTCCTAACTTTAGCTTGCCAAATGCAGTAGGTAAAATAGTAGAATTAAATTCATTACTTGTAGAAAGTCCTGTAGTAATTTCCTTTTATCGTGGCGGATG
This sequence comes from Okeania sp. SIO1H4, assembly GCF_010672695.1. Lineage (NCBI taxonomy): Bacteria > Bacillati > Cyanobacteriota > Cyanophyceae > Oscillatoriales > Microcoleaceae > Okeania > Okeania sp. SIO1H4. Next base: position 89,632 of record NZ_JAAHGB010000020.1, on the reverse strand, counting down.
GTGTCCTTATTGCAATATGGAATTAAGAGGTTTACAAAAGTATTTGCCACAAATCACAGAATTAGGAGCAAAATTAATCGCAATTTCTCCAGAAACGCCAGACAACTCTCTTTCCACAACAGAGAAAAACGAATTAACTTTTGAAGTCTTAAGCGATAGGGGAAATCAAGTTGCTAAAGAATTTGGTTTAGTATTTCAACTTCCCGAAGAATTACGCCCAATATATCAAAGTTTTGGCATTGACTTACCAGCTTACAACGGTGATGAAAGTTTTGAATTACCAATTCCTGCCACTTATGTAGTTGCCTCAGATGGTACAATTATTCATGCTTTTGTTAACCCAGATTATACACAACGTCTCGACCCAGAAGAGATTATTAATGTGCTAAATAATTAGGAGTCAGGAGTCAGGAGTCAGGAGTCAGGAGTCAGGAAAGAAGAAGGAAGAAGGAAGAAGGAAGAAGGAAGAGGGGATAAATATTGAAAAAAAGGGAAAAACGATAGATATAAATATCTAATACCAATTTGATAAATGTTTGCTACAAATAGCTAGGGTATTTCGTAAGAATTTCCTACGGAATGCTCCGCAAACAGAATTGCCGACGGAATGCTCCGCAAACAGGAGTCAGAATTAGAGGTACAGTTTTAAGATTAATCTTTTTTTCCCTACTCCCCCGCTACCTCACTCCCCCGCTCCCCCGCTCCCCTACTCCCCTAATCCCTACTCCCTAAAGTCTCAAAATTAGCCATCAATAAATACGAACAGGGAACAAGGTAGAGAGCAACGAGCGTTGCACCACCAACACCACCGGCGATCGCTATCGCCAAAGGAGGCCAAAAGTCACCACCTTGTACTAACAAAGGAACAAACCCGATCATTGTGGTTAAAGTTGTCGCAACCACATGACGAGTGGAACACATAACAACTTGACGCATAGCTCGACGGTTGCCTGTAGATGCTTTGGGATCTTCCAGGATAGCAGCTAAAACTACTACTGAATCATTAATGGCAACTCCCACTAAACCAAATGTTCCGATCAGACTCATAAAACCAAAGGGATAACCAAATAACCATAAACTGAAAAATCCTAAACCAATGGCACAAATGGCGACTCCCCCAATAATGGCAGTTGCTCGGAAGGAATTTAAGGATAAAACTAAAATTGAAGTTGCTAACAACAACACTAAAGGTACTGTAGCAAACAAATTTGCTTCAGTTTCGCCTTGTTTTTCTGACTCTCCACCGTAACCAGGCATTAAAACAATTGGTAAAAATGCTATAGCTGTAGTTAAAGTTGATGCAGTTAATGGCAGGAATAAATGATTAACTGCATTATTTATAGCAGTTTCAGCGCTCAATCCAGAAACCATATTTTTAGTAATTCTATCAACAACAATAATTGCTGTATCAATCAATAATCCTAAAGCTACAATTAATCCAACTATTGAGATTTGATTTACAGAAACATTCAGAAGCTTCATTATCCCTAAAACCATACAACTTGATAAGGGTAATGCTAAACTCACAACAGTTGCAGATTTCCAACCCATTAAAAATAATGTAATTCCAAATATCAGTATCCCACTCATTAACAGATTTAACATCAGACTTTTGAAACGAGCTTGAATATAATTATTTTGATTAAAAATTATCTCAAGTTTTAGACCTTGACCAAGCTCTTGCCGGAATTTTTCTATGGCTGCTTCTGCCGATTTTGCCCAAAGGTCTATTTGATAATTTGATTCTACAAATATAGCTAAAGTAGAAGCCGGAAGACCATTAATTAATGCTAGTTCATTTGCTGGTTCAGCAATTGTTTTTCTGACTTCAGCAATGTCGCCAAGTAGAGTGAATTGCCCTTGTTTACTAAAGCTAATTGGAATATTTATAATCCGCTCTAGGGAATCTAAATCTGCATCAACTTCTAGAAGTAAATCATTATTTTTGCTACGAAATTGACCGGAAGAAACTTTAGCATCACTTTGTTTAATTTGGGCTAATAATTGTTGGGGTGTGAGACCAATACTAGCTAACTGAGCTGCATCAATCTCTACTAATATTTCTTCTTGAGGATTACCAATTGTGGCGATTTTTTCTGTTCCTGGTAATGCTAATAATTTATCTTTTAATAATTCAGATAAACGACTAAGAAGTGCATAATTTGGCTTTGTATCTTGTTCCCAAGTTAAAGCAGCAATCATGGCATAAGCTTTAATTTTAAGTTCTTCTAATTGTGGTTTACTTGCACCAATAGGTAGTTGAGTTGTAACTTGATTTAATCGGTCTCTAATTCTTAACCAAACTGTATCGGCGTTTGTTTTTTTAACTGAATCTAATAATTCAATACTAATAGTTGAAGTTCCTACCTTAGAAGTTGAAATTGTCATTCTAATTTCTTCAATTTCAGATAGTTCTGTTTCTATTTTTTCTGTGATTAATGTTTCTATTTGTTCTGCATCTGCTCCCGGCCAAAAAGTTGTAATGACTGCAACGCGGGAAGTTAATTGTGGGTCTTCAAGTCGTGGCAATGTTAAAAAAGATGATACTCCCCAGACCACAATAATTAGTATGGTTAGTATTAATAATCGCAAGTTCCGATAAAATAAGGTAGCCATTTCAGTTATAAGTTATCAGTGATCGGTTTTTCTGCTCTCAACAAAATCTATGGAGCATCTTGCACCCGCTATTTCCCAAAAATTCCCAATGTCCCCACATTTTCTACACTTCCCACAGTACTCCTTATTATAGCAAATCTAAAAATTATTGCTACATATCCTTGAAAGTACGGAGTAGTGAGTATGGTTCAAAGACATAAGATATCTTGTTTTAGTGCCGAGAATCGTTGCAAAAATCACTGAACCATTATTATTACTTAATAATACCAAATCCGCCTAATTGCACATAGATCCAATAACGTCATAATCAGGATTTTAAACTATTAGACAATAATAAAAAATAAAATCAATTGTTCTACATAAATTATCAATTATTTATCCTTAACCCCTGCTTCCTACTCTCTACTCTCTCTTTTCTAGGTCTATTGATTGTGAGGTTATTTAACCGGATTTTATATAACTAGACATCTCCAAAAATTAAAAATAAAATCAATTCTTATCCAGAAATTATTAATTATTCTTCTCTGTTCCCTGTTCCCTCTTTTCTGGAGATGTCTACTGAAGTTTTTATGAAGTATAGCATTATTTTGGGGAATTGGTATTACTTCTACCAAAATTCGCCAGAAGTAAATACGAACAGGGAACAAGATAAAGAGCTACCAACGTTGAACCGCCAACACCACCAGCGATCGCTATAGCTAGAGGAGGCCAAAAACTACCGCCTCCTAACAATAAGGGCACAAACCCAATCATTGTAGTTAAGGTTGTAGCAATTACATGACGAGTGGAACGTAGGACTACTTTTCGGGTAGCTCGACGGTTGCCTTGAGATGCTTCTGGGTCTTCCAGGATGGCAGCCATAACTACAACTGAGTCGTTAATGGCAATTCCCACTAAACCAAATGTGCCGATCAGACTCATAAACCCAAAGGGATAGCCAAATAACCATAAACTAAAAAATCCTAATCCTACAGCACAAATAGCAACTAAACCAATTATGGAAGCTGCTCGGAATGAATTTAAGGATAACACCAAAATTGAGGCTGACAATACTAATATAACTGGGAGAGTTGAGAAAAGATTTCCTTGAGCATTGCCTTGTTGTTCTGCCTCTCCAGCAATTTCAGACCAGTACCCAGATGGTATTTCAAAATCTGCATCATTTAACTTTTGCTGCCATTTTGTGAAAATTTCTGAAGGTAAAACCCCAGCAGCGAGAAAACCTTGAATTGAGTTTACTCTTCTACCGTTACGCCTTTTAATGACTGAAAATTGTGGTTCTAATTCTACTTCTGCTAAAGCTGATAGAGGTATTGTGTCAGTTGCATTCAGGCGATTTTGATTGAGACTGGAACCAGTCGGTTGTAAATCTAGGGATTTAATTTGGCTAAAGTCTCCTCTTTGAGAATTTGAGACTCGCACCCGCACTGGTAATTCTTCAACACCTTCGAGGATAGAACCTCCTAAATTTCCCTCTAGTAAAGTATCTAACTGTTCCGAAACAGTAGCGCGATCTAGTCCTGCTAAACGAATCTCTTCTTCATCCACTAACAGTTTTAGTTGAGGTCGAACATCGTTTAAGGTGCTGCGGGTATGAGTTACTTTCGGAGTTTGAGCTAATAGCGCTCTTGCTTGTTCTCCTATTTGTTGTAGACGGTTTAAGTTGGGACCATAAATTCGTAGTTCCACTGGTGCATCAAAAGGAGGTCCCTGTTCCAATAGTCGCACTAAAATTTGAGCTTTAGGAAATGCGCTATCAACTTCTGCTTGAATTCTGTTAACTAATTCTGGTTTAGCGATCGTATTTAGCTGCAAAAATCCTTGAGCATAATTGAGATACCGTTCTTTACCTGCTTTTAAGTTGTAGTAATACCTGGGCGAACTACGGGCTAAAAACCACTGTAATTCATCAATTTCTGGGTGCTGTAAAATTAGCTCTCGGACTTTTAGAGCAGTATTTCTTGTTTTTTCAATTGAGGTGATAGCTGGCAATTCTAATTCAATTTGTACTTGGTCTCTATCTACTTGAGGAAAGAATTGTTGGGGCAGAGTTCCCAGCTGAACTATACCAGTTATTGGTAATATTAAACCTAATAATATTCCTAACAAAGGAGAACTATATATGCTGCGTAAACTTAGTTGATAAATTTGAGTTAAATAAGAATTTGAAAATCCTGTTTTCCACCATAGCTGTTTAGTTTTTTGCCAGGAATTACGGTCTGGATTGTGGTATAATTTTGCTGTTATTGCTGAACTGATTGTAATTGATATTAATAGTGAATAAAGAACAGCTAAAATCACACTAATACCAATACTACCAACAAATTCTCCAGAAGGACCAGGCATAATTGCAATTGGTAAAAACGCCAGAGCTGTAGTTAAAGTTGATGCCATTAAAGGCATAAATAAATGATGAATTGCTTTAGTAATTGCTACTTCTGATTTTAGACCTGAAGCTATACCTTGACTAACTTCATCAACCACAATAATTGCTGTATCAATTAATAGCCCTAAAGCTACAATTATTCCAGTTATTGACATTTGATGTAGAGGTATATCTAACAATCCCATCGAACCTAACACCATACAAGTTGATAGAGGTAGGGCTAAACCAACAACAATTGCAGATTTCCAACCCATTAAAAAGACTGTAATTGCAAATACTAGAAAGCCACTAATAAACAAATTTAAAATCAGACTATCTAGACGATTTTCAATATAATTACTTTGATTAAAAATCATCTCTAGTTTCAGACCTTTGCCTAGTTGTTCGCGGAATTTATCAATTTCTGTTTCTGCTGTTTTTGCCCAAAGGTCTATTTGATAATCTGATTCGACAAATACCCCTAATGCAGCAGCAGGACGACCATTAATTAATGTTAATTCTCTGGGCGGTTTAATAATAGTTTTCCTCACCTCAGCAATGTCGCCAAGGAGAGCAAATTGTCCTTGTTCGCTAAAATTAATTGGAATACTCCGAATCCTTTCTAAAGAATCTAAATCTGATTCTATTTCTAATAGTAAATCATTATTTTGACTGCGCATTATACCTGCTGAAACCTTAGCATCGCTCTGTTGAATTTGCGTTGATAATTGTTGAGGTGTTAACCCAATACTAGCTAACTGAACCTGGTCAATTTCTACGATAATTTCTTCATTTTGCTTGCCAAAAATATCAACCTTTTCTGTACCCGATAATCCCAAAAATTCATCTTTCAACAGTTCAGATAAACGGTTAATAATTGCATAATTCGGTTCGCTATCTTGTTCCCAAATTAAAGCTGCAATCAAAGCATAAGCCTTAACTTCTACCTCCTCTAGTCGTGGTGGACTCGCACCCACAGGTAATTCAGGAGCAGCTCTATTTAATCGCTCTCTAATTCTTAACCAAACCGCATCAGCATCTGCCTCTTCAACGGAGTCTAACAGTTCAATATCGATAATCGAACTACCCGCTCTAGAGTCTGATTCGTAGGTTTTAATTTCCTCAATTTCAGATAATTCTTCCTCTATTTTTTCCGTAACTAACGCCTCTACTCGTTCAGCATCAGCTCCAGGTAAAAAAGTTGTGACAAACGCTTGACGAGAAACTAATTCAGGGTCTTCAAGTCGTGGCAATGTGAAAAAAGCTGAAATTCCCCAGGTGAGAATTACCAATATTGCCAGGATTAATAATCTAAAGTTTCGATAAAATAAAGTAGTCATTTTCAGTTATCAGTTATAAATAGGGAGGAGTCAGGAGACAGGAGACAGGAGACAGGAGACAGGAGACAGGAGACAGGAGACAGGAGACAGGAGACAGGAGACAGGAGACAGGAGACAGGAGACAGGAGACAGGAGACAGGAGAAAGAAGTATTTTCATCACTTAGGGAGGAGTCAGGAGACAGGAGACAGGAGACAGGAGACAGAAGTATTTTCATCACTAATTATCTGGAGATGATATTACAGCTAGGGAGGAGTGGCGTACCTCTCGCCTGATGGAATTTGCTGTATCAGTTCTAAACTATCTTGAATCATATTCCCCCTGCAACGTAAATGCTCCCCAATAATAAGGACTTATCTCAGTCTCTAACATCTGCAATTGAGCTGCCCGCAATGCCTCCACAGGTGATAATCTCTGGTCTAACATTCCTTGATAAAACTGCGACATTAAATCTGCTGTTCTAGAATCATCAACAACCCACAACGAACCTACTACCCGTTTTGCCCCTGCATACATGAATATCTTTGTCAAACCTACCAAACCTTCTCCTTTAATATCCTTCCCTAAAGCTGTTTGACACGCACTCAATACTACTAATTCTGCTGGTAAGTTAAGATTAAAAATATCATTCAGTCGGAGGAAACCGTTTTGCCAGTTGCCGTTTTTATCCACTAACGACATGACAACCCCTGACAATTCTGGTTGCTTACCGTTAGCAAAACCGTGAGTGGCAAAATGTACAATCTGATATTGGGCTAATTCCTGACTGGTTGCTATTTCTCTGTTGGCCTGAAAATCAAAAGCTTGAGTGCGTTCCGACTCTGGTATTAAAGCCATAATTGCTTCTGCTTCAGTGCGAGTACCTGGAAGTCTATCCCATCTAATACCAACATCTCTAGCAGCCCTATCTAATTGTTGTGCCTCTAGGGGGAAAGCTCGACTCCGAGATTCTGCTGTAGATATTGTGGTAGTTTTACCTGTAAACCTAGCATCATCAGGGCTAAATACTGGGTCGGCAATAATAGCCACTTTCTTCGGGGCAAGTTTCCGAGATTTTGTACTATTGCGGATATTTGCAATAGTAGTAACTGAAGGGAGATTTACTATTTCGTGGTTAACTATTAAAGGTTGATAACCATCACTTTCTTGATCGGTATTTGGTATTGATAAGACGGAAAAAGGAATTTCTTGTAAGAAGCGATCGGCAACTATTAATAAACGTTTTTTGTTTAATTTATCGGTAACTGGTTTGATCAGAATTTCTGTCAGCTCATCGGCAGCACTATCAACTTTTGCTATGTCGTTGCGTTCTCGTGGGTTTGTTATTGTCACCATCAACTCTATAGCAGCATTTTTGATTTTTGCTTGGGGAGGAAGTTGATAACTGTGGATGCTATCTTTGGTGACTGCCCATAAATAGCTGCTTTCTTCACCCAGGGAATATTGTAGAAGTAAGGTGTTGTCATCTAATACTTGTTGTTGAACTTCCTTGAGAGTGAGGGGTTGAGGTTCAGTTAGAGCTGCATAATTTGGGCTGGTGGTACGAATTTTGATGCGTAACTGGTTGTATTCATCTATGAGTTGGTCTCTTGTTTGTTCGATGTTGGCTTTTTGTTCGCAGGTGTATTCTCCACTAAGGAGTTTGATGCGTTGGGTTTCGATGGCATTGAGTTGTTGTTGCAGCTCTGTTTCTGCCATTGCTAGTTTGGGATCTATTCCTTGGCGGATATTGACACTAGCTTCGTTGAGGAGTTCGAGGAAAGCACGGGCGCGACTGCGTTCACTGGCGTAAAAGGCTTTAGCATCGTGACCTTGGTTTGGATTTTGTTTGTGGAGTTCCATGAGTAAGTCGATGTAGAATTCATATCTATCCTGGACGGTGGCGAAGTAGGAGGCGCGGAGTTCAACACTAGCAATTTTGGTACGGAGGTCTTCAATTATTTCTAGAGATTTTTCTATGAAAGTTAGACTTTCAGTGAGTTTGCCTTGGTCTCGTTTGAGCCAAGCGATATTAAAAAGAGTGCCTGCTTCCCCATCCCGATCGCCTACTTGCCGTCTTATAGGTAATGCTTGATTTAAGTAATTAAGTGCTGTTTGTTTTTCTCCTAAGCTATTGTAGGCAAGGCCAAGATTATTGAGAGTCCTTGCTTCCCCACGGAGATCGCCTACTTGCTGATATATAGGTAATGCTTGATTTAAGTAATTAAAAGCTGTTTGTTTTTCTCCTAAGCTATTGTAGACAAGGCCAATATTATTGAGAGTGCTTGCTTCCCCACGGAGATCGCCTACTTGCTGATATATAGGTAATGCTTGATTTAAGTAATTAAAAGCTTTTTGTTTTTCTCCTAAGCTATTGTAGACACTGCCAATATTATTGAGAGTGCTTGCTTCTCCACGGCGATCGCCTACTTGCTGATATATAGGTAATGCTTGATTTAAGTAATTAAGTGCTGTTTGTTTGTCTCCTAAGCTATTGTAGACACTGCCAATACTTATGAGAGTGGTTGCTTTCCCACGGTGATCACCTACTTGCTGATATATAGGCAATGCTTGATTTAAGTAATTAAAAGCTTTTTGTTTTTCTCCTAAGCTATCGTAGACACTGCCAATACTTGTAAGAGTGGTTGCTTCCCCACGGAGATCGTCTACTTGTCGTTTTATAGGTAATGCTTGATTTAAGTAATTAAGAGCTGTTTGTTTTTCTCCTAAGCTATTGTAGACAAGGCCAATATTATTGAGAGTGCTTGCTTCCCCACGGAGATCGCCTACTTGCTGATATATAGGTAATGCTTGATTTAAGTAATTAAGAGCTGTTTGTTGTTCTCCTAAGCTATTGTAGACACTGCCAATATTATTGAGAGTGATTGCTTCCCCACGGCGATCGCCTACTTGCTGATATATAGGTAATGCTTGATTTAAGTAATTGAGTGCTGTTTGTTTTTCTCCTAAGCTATCGTAGACATAACCGATCCAAACGAGTGTAACTGCTTCCCTCCTCAAGTTACCTATTTTCCTAAATAGTAATAGCGCTTCTTCCCATTTAGCGATGGCTTGCTTCCGAGATTCTGCTGTACCTTGCTTATACAGTTTCATTACTTCATCAAAGACTTTTTCTGCTTCAGCATCAGGGTTGGTTTGAGCAGCAACTTCTCCCTTATTCACAATACTTGGCAACATTAGGAGAGGGAAACTCACACTAAATAATATCAGACTATTAATAGTGAGAATAGACAACCATCGTACCGGAGAAACCATAGATATTATCCCTTTCTAAGCAATTAGAAAACTTCATATTAATATACTTCCTGTTTCAAGAAAGATATGCAGTATCCAGTAGGTTGGGTTAAGCGTCGGAGCGCAACCCAACAATTCTAACTCTTTGTGTTGGTGCATTGTAATGGTCGTGAATTGTCCAGCAATATTTGTGACCACAACAGTGGGAGCAAGATACTCCCATGCTAGGTATTCTTTTTTGCTGTATACCATTATGCGAACAGGACTATCTTTTTGTGGGGTTTCCGGATGTCAACCCAACCTACAAAGTAGCTAAATATTTTGATAGTATCCAGTAGGTTGGGTTAAGCGTCGGAGCGCAACCCAACAATTCTAACTCTTTGTGTTGGTGCATTGTAATGGTCGTGAATTGTCCAGCAATATTTGTGACCACAACAGTGGGAGCAAGATACTCCCATGCTAGGTATTCTTTTTTGCTGTATACCATTATGCGAACAGGACTATCTTTTTGTGGGGTTTCCGGATGTCAACCCAACCTACAAAGTTGCCTAAACTTCATCTAACTTCTGACTCCTGACTTCTAACTTCTGACTTCACAAACTGCCCAGGCGCCAATTGATTAGTTCCATTAGTCACAATCAAATCTCCCGGTTGCAATACCCCACGCACCAAACTCCGGTCTCCCTCTGTATGTAACACTTCAACCATTCGTTTTTCAGTCTGATAAGTTCCCGCAGGTAAATTCAAATCTGACTGCGAAGGGGGTACAAGAGCATAACTTGCCAACAACCCCCGCTCCCCCCAAACTAAAGCAGAAGTAGGCAACCAATATCCTTCCATCTCATGAGTCTGATTTAATCCCAGACGAACAACAGTACCAGGAGCAATAGCTTGAGGTAGTGCCAAAATCACAGTTTGCGTCCGAGTCATAGAATCTACTTCTGGTAATATCGACAGCACTCTTGCACTATAAATTCTCTCTCCCACCCTAACTTCCTGCTGACTACCAACTCTCAGACTGGAAGTCTTCCCTGGTGGCACCCCAACCCTAACCTTCCTTTCACCACCCTCAACCAAACGCACAACACTCTGACCAGCATTAACCACAACTCCTTCATCTAAATGTCGGACTGAAACAATACCGGAAAAAGGTGCAAATAGAGTACTCTTTCTCAGAACAACATCAATTTCAGAAATTTGTGCCTCGAAACGTCTAATTTCTGCTTGTTGAGCTTCTATTTGTTCCCTGCGAGTTCCAGCAATCAGTTCGTCTAACTGACTTTGCACCTGACCTACCCTAGCTCGTTGAGCTTCTATTTGTTCGCTACGAGTTCCAGCAATCAGTTCGTCTAACTGACTTTGCGCCTGACCTACCCTAGCTCGTTGAGCTTCTATTTGTTCGCTGCGAGTTCCGGCAATCAGTTCGTCTAACTGACTTTGCGCTTGACGTACCCGCGCTTGTTGAGCTTCTACTTGTTCCCTGCGAGTTCCTGTTTCCAGTTTCTCTAGTTCGCTCTTTGCTTGCTCCAGTCTTGCTTGTAAAGTATCTGCTTGGGTTGAAGCTTCGTCAAACTGTTCTTGAGAAATTGCTCCTTCGGTATAAAGTTCTTCACGTCGTTTCTCCTGAAGGCGAGCGAGATTTAATTGTTCTTCTAAGTCCAAAACTCCCGAACGAGCAACTTTTATATCTTCAATACGCGCTCCAGTTTGCAATTCCTGTAATTTTGCTTGTTCTTGGAGTAGGGATGCGCGAGTCGCTGCTATTACTTCTGGTCTCGGTCCAGTTTGCAACTCCTGTAATTTTGCTTGTTCTTGGAGTAGGGATGCACGAGTTGCTGCAATTACTTCTGGTCTCGGTCCGGTTTGCAACTCCCGTAATTTTGCTTGTTCTTGGAGTAGGGATGCACGGGTCGCTGCAATTACTTCTGGCCTTGCTCCATTTTCTAGTTCTTTCAGTGTGGCGATCGCTCTATCTTTCTGTGCTATTAATACTGCTTTTTGAGCTTTTGTTTGGCTAGTATCGAGTTGAGCGATCGCTGTTCCCTTGGTTACTTCTTCTCCTTCTTCTATATATATAGATGTGAGTAAACCAGATTGTTCAAAACCTAATTCGCTGGTTCTTTTGGCTTCTACAATTCCTGTGTAACTTTGGGAAACGGAATAGGAATTTACTAATTTAATTGGGATAGCTGGAACGGATAGGATATTGGGAAGAGTGTTTTCTAGGTTTGGTTTGGCAGAAATATTCCGCTCCTGAATAAATTTTAGACCGCCAAAAGCTATTCCTAAAGTCACCAACACGAGGCCAACGCGAATAAATTTTCTATTCTTGACTTTAGGTTTGAAATTAGTAACTTCTGACTGAATTGGTAAAGTTTCCATCTTTTCAGTTAAGATTTCCACTTTACCATTCATTTCATGGGGTTTAGAGTCTAGCAAATTATTCTCTTTCATTGCTTTAAAGTTTAGCTTAAGTAGATATTATAAAATTTTTGTTAAATAGCCTATCAGCTTTTAGCATTTCCGTACCGGAATGCTCCGCAAACGCGCAAAGCTGACCGCTGACTGCTCCTTTAAGTTAGATTCAAATGGACATTTAAAACAATCGTTTGATTTATTTAAATTAAAACATACGTTTGAAATAATTGCAAAGGGAAGGAAGAAGGAAGAAGGAAGAAGGCAGAAGTCATATCAAATCCGGTTAAACAGCCATAGAATGGTTAAGTTAGGAGTCCTCAGGAGTCAGGAGACAGTCCTCAGGAGGAGAAAGAATTACAAAGATGAGGGTAGTTATGACGATTGAAGATTTTTTTTATGTCCAATTAAACGGATTTGATATCAAATAAATATTAGATCGCGTAGGGTGCGTTAATGAAATGTAACCCACGCCTCCTAAAGTATGAGGTGCGTGAGGTGTAATATCATGTCCGGTAGCATCGGTATTGTATAGCAAGGGTAGGGAACACTTAACTGGGAACAGGGAACAGGCAAGAATACTTAAGAGCAAGAAAAAAACTTAAATTTCCTGTAGATATTCACCTTTGGGTTTACACGAACGCGCCCCAGCGGACATGATATCAAACCGATCGCGAAGCGGAACGGAGTTCTATCATTATTCCAAAAATGGTAAGCGTACCGTCACACACCCTACTAAATATTGGTGGTGGTGCATAGTAATGGTAGAGAGAGTGTGGGGAGATGGGGACCCACCCCTAACCCCGACCGTGGAGGGGAGTATGGGAGAAATTAAAAAATATATATCTTCACCAAAACCCATGCAGGACTACCTAAATATTTTGTTTGCCAACAGCGTCTAAATTGTTAATTCCAACAAGATTTTTTCCTAATTCATCCCACCTCCCAAGACTAAATTGTCTCGTATTAATGATAAAATCTGACATCACAATAGACTACTTTTAGGGAGAAATGTTTTGCAAATATTTGAAATTCATGGTATTGATAAAAAAAATCATAATCGTAAAATATGTATCGTTATTAGCTTGATTTTAATCAATTTATCATGTTTAAGCACTCGCCCTACTCTGGCAACAGAAGAAAAACAGGAGCTGATGGGAGAAATTCAAAAGTATGCTGAAGAATTTAGTAATTCTAAGTCTAATGACCCTATTACTCAACAAATACCTGTTTACCAACTAGATGATATTTTACCCTCCGACTGGGCTTATGAAGCATTAATAAGTTTACGCGATCGCTACGACTGTCTCTCTGGTTATCCTGACAATACTTACCGAGGCAACCGCGCCATCACCAGATATGAATTTGCAGCCGCTGTAAATGCTTGTTGGCAAACCATTGAAAGTTTCCTGGCAGAAAGTCAAGCAGAATTAATTCAACAAGACGACCTGATAGTTATCGAAAGACTTATACAAGATTTTCAGGTAGAAATAGCTAATCTGAAAGCACGCACTGAAGGTTTAGAAAATCGAGTAGATGCTTTAGAAGCGCAACAGTTTTCCACTACCACCAAATTAAACGGTCAGACAATTTTTGCAGTGAATGCTGGTGGGTTTGATGGCGATCGCCTCATTGACCCCAATGGAATAGAGCTTGCAGACGAAAATCCTCAAGCTACGTTTCTATATCGAGTAGTTTTCGATTTTGATACCAGTTTCCGAGGTACAGACTTATTAAAACTACGGGTTGATACAGGTAGTAATGGTTTTATTGATAACGCTACAGCTATACTCGAGCCCAACTTTGGTAGTATTCTAGATTTCTCCAAACGCCCCCCAGGAGATGACAATTTTGGTATTGGGAGAGCTTTCTACAGTTTTCAGGTCGTGGAAAATTTGTCTCTATCTATCGGACCGTTAATAGAAGCATTGGATTATATAGATAATAATAGTTACGCTGATTTAAGTTTTCGCGACTTTTCCACAGAAAACCTAGTTTATAACTACGTTGCATTTCCTGTTAATGGCATTGGTGGTGGAGCAATATTAGAATGGAATCCTGGTGGCAGTGCTTTCAATCTTCGTGCTTTATACATTGCCCCAGACTCAGCTAACCCTTCCCAAAACGGTCAAGGTCCGTTGCCAGTTTCTGTGTTTACATCACTACTCTATTCTGATGGCAGGGGGTCCAGGGGTCTATTTGGTTTTCATCAAGGAATGGTGGAATTTGAATATAATCCTTCGTCTAGATTTAGTCTACGTTTGCTTTACAGTGGAGGAAAAGTTTTTGCTCGCAATTTTGATGCAGTGGGGGTGAATTTTGAGTGGGGTTTTTCTAGCAAGTTTGCTGTTTTTGGTCGCTATGGGTACAGTAGCTATGACGATACAGATTTTGGAGATATTAATCCGAACTATTGGATGGCAGGTATTTCTGGATTAGATGTTTTGCAAGAAGGCGATCGCTTGGGGGTTGCAGTTGGACAGCCTTTTGTTGTGGATGACATTGGTAATTCAACTCAGACCAATTTGGAAGTTTTTTATAATTATGCAGTGAACGATAATATTCAGATTTCTCCTGTTTTGCAACTTGTTTTTGACCCTAGTAATCAAAAGAGTAATGGCACTATTTTTACTGGTACATTACGGACTGTTTTTTACTTTTGAAGTAGTCAGAAATTATTAATAGTATATCCGGTTTAATCGGTATGATAATATTTATATTCCGGCTCTAAAACCATCTTAATCCATGGCAATTCATGGCTGTAGATATGTCCAATTTAGCCCATACTACTGAAGAAAAACTATAGCGCTGTGCGCAGGCAACAGCTCCGGAAGGCAACAGCTCCGGAAGGGGGAATAAAAAGCTGATAAGATAAAACTTTTAGCTATTGGACAGTTCCTGTCATTTGTAAATATGCCAGCGCACATTGCTATATATGAGATATTTTAGCCCTAATATAGGTTTCTCAAAGGCTAAATCCCTACTACGAGCTGTAATTAGAACTATTTAACTGGACATGATATTAGATGTTTTGCAACAAGGCGATCGCTTTGGGGTAGCAGTGGAGTAGACTTTTGTTGTGAATTAAATTGTTCAACAATTAATAATTAATAATTAATTAGGGCTTGCTGATTAAATATAAAAGCATTGACATATAAAGACAAGTGCCTTTTTGGGAACGAAAAAAGTGCGCCTGTTTCAGTCTAAAACGCTCAAAAAGGAGGGTCTTTTAGGCACATAGTTGGGCAGAACAATCAAGGGACAAAACGCCCGCTCCTACTTCCTCGCTCCCGATCCATTTCTCCCCTCCACCGGAGGGGTTGGGGGTGGGTTGTCTCCTGTCTCCTACCCCTACTAAAATACTTTTGAGCGCAAACCCTAATTATTACCTCTCCTGGAAAAGAAGAGGATTGACTAATCATGAAAATTTTTCTTCTCTTGGTCGATTGGATATGGCGAGGAGACCCGTTCTTACAGACCCGCTCCGAAGTACGCCATCCCACCCTTCGGGAAGCTGCGCTAACGACCGCTTATTATCCCCTGAAAAGGGGAGGCGCATACCCACAATTTTTCGGTAATTCAACTCAGACAAATTTGGCAGTTTTTTATAATTATGCCGTGAATGATAATATTCAGATTTTTCCTGTTTTGCAAGTTGTTTTTGATTCTAGCAATCAGAAGAGTAATGGCACAATTTTTACTGGTACCTTACACACTGTTTTTTCTTTTTGAAGAAGGTTTTAGGTGGTAGGTGAAAAGTTAGGATAGATTAAAAGCTTAAAACTCAGACAAAGCGATATTTTTCCTTCTTCCCTCTTCCCTCTTCCCTCTTCCTTTTTCCTTAGCTTAAAACTCAGACAAAGCGATATTTTTCCTTCTTCCCTCTTCCCTCTTCCCTCTTCCTTTTTCCTTAGCTTAAAACTCAGACAAAGCGATATTTTTCCTTCTTCCCTCTTCCCTCTTCCCTCTTCCCTTTTCCCTCTTCCTTCTGCTATATGATATTATTTTCCCATTTACTACTGGAGAAAAAAATATGAATAGCGATGAATTAATCCAACGCTATCAAGCTGGAGAAAGAGATTTTTCTGGTGTTGAATTCAAATATCTGGAATTAAGCAATATTTCTCTAGAGGAAATTAATCTTAGTTCTGCCAACCTCAGTAGAGCAAAATTACAAAATGTGAATTTAGATAATGCTAATTTAAGTAATGCTCAATTAGTTAGTACGGAAGTAGAAAATACTACTTTCAGAAATGCTAATCTCAGTCATGTTAACTTAGAAGGAATATTTTGGCAAAATCTAGATTTAACCAATGCAGATTTAACAGATACAAGTTATGACCATAGCACCATAGATGATTCCAATTTTACTAATGCTAATTTAACTCAAATGGGTGGATTTCAATCCACTTTTATGCACTGTAATTTGAGTAGTACAAATGTTAGTCATGCAGATTTAAGCGAAGTTACTTTTGATGAGTGTAATTTGAACAATGCGAATCTTAGTCACACAACTTTTTATGATGTTTATATTCAGGGTTCAAATCTGAGTAATGCTGACTTCAGTCATGCTCAAATTAAAGCTATGTCTGGTTGGAGTAAAGCTAACTATACTAATGTTAATTTTCAGAATGCTTGGTACTTAGAACCACAGGATATACCACCAGAAATTGACCCTGATGAAGCAGGATTAATGTTTATTGGTTATGGCAGCGACCTGAGTGGCAAAGATTTAAGTAATGTAGATTTATCCGAACAAGAAATAAATTCTGCTAATTTTAGTAATGCCAATTTAAGTGGTGCAAATTTGAGTGACACAGACTTGAGTGATACAGATTTTACTAATGCTAATTTAGAAAATGCTAACTTAAATGGAGCTGATTTTACTAATGCTAATTTGACTAATGCTAATTTAGAAAATGCTAACTTAAATGGGGTAATTTTTGATAATACAATTATGCCAGACGGCAGTATTAGGAGCGATGAAGAAGAATAATACCATTTATCAAAAACTTTTCTATATTTTCTTGAGTCGGGGAGTAGGTAGGGACGTTATATGCAACTTTCCTAGAGAGAAGTAAAGATAATAATAATTAACATTAACTGGGCTGCTAATTAGTACAAAGTCATTTGGCCAGTGTTAATTACTTAATAACTGAAGTGTTACCTAAGTATAGCATTTGGCAACATTTAGATAGGCAACAGAAATACTACTTCATAAATTAGACTGTTATTCCAAGATTTAAGTCTATGCTCACATTAGAAAACTAGCTTCAGAACTATATATAGTTTCAAAATTATCATCAGTAACTTGTCTTAAACAGAATGTTAGATCTGCGGCTCCAAAATTAGAGTTAATATCATAGGCAAAATATGCTTCAGATAAATCTAAAAATCCAGAGACAAAAGAAAACTCTTCGCTACTTGCAATTAATCCTAGAAAGTTGCCATTTCTAAATACAGCTTCTCCAAATAATAAATCAGCGTTGCTATAGTCAAAATTTAAAAAACTCAAGTCAAAGTTATCAAGTTTTATAAATTCTATGCCTTTGCCAGTTAATTTCGAGCCATTAAAACTGAAAGACCCGTAATAGTTATTCCCGGTAGCAGGTCCACGATGAGGAGATACCTCAAAATCGTATTTAATAGTATTTGTCTCATTACTTTCACTCATAATGGCACAACCAAGCCTTAGACTTGTGCTGGTAGATCTGAGTTTGTGATTTATATTAGCCATTATTATTTTTCTTGAGGTAATTTTTTAATTTGTTCAGAGATTTTACAAAACAATATTTCTAGGTTTGATATTATCAAAGCCGAAATCAATTTTAGTTGGGCGACATTTATTTATATCTAGTCAATATTCATATTTTTATGATCAACAATAAATTTTAATTTTGGATTAATTTTTTATTAATATTTAGGTCAAAAATATCAATTTTTTGTCAATATTTCAAGTAATATTTGTGGATTTTCTATGCATATTTATTGAGAGATAATGTTTTTTTGTGATGATACATTTTCTTTTTTGGCGTTGCTGAGAGGCGGGATGAATCTTTTTTGAACAGGTAAATCTCATGCTTAATACTTCATACTTCTTTTTTGTCCAAGCATACAATTCATCCCACAAATATGCAACGCCTCTTTTTTAGTTTAGCTAAATTAAAAATAATTGGTATGCAGAGCTATTCTCAGTGTGGTTGTGTATAAAATTTATAGGGACTTTAGAATCAGAGAATAGTGGTCAGAGTTTCAGATTTTATTATCTATTTTTTAATTTTTTACAAATTCTGCATTGATTACTATACTATAGCAATGTGCGCTGGCATATTGACAAATTACAATAACTGTCCAATAGCTATAAGTCTTATATTATCGGTTTTTTATTCCCCCTTCCGGAGCTGTTGCCTGTTGCCTGTTGCCTGCGCACAGCGCTATAAATTGTAGTATGGTAGTCAACATCAATTAGTAGATTTTGCTGATAATCAGTAGTTAAAAAATTAATATTATATACTCTGCTTCAAGATGGAGAACAAATTTCTTTAATTTACGTCATTTGTAGTAAATAGTCATCTAATATTCACTTTGTCTAGATTCTAGGATCATAAAATTATGATTTGGTCTCGTTTTAATTCTCTCAATACTTATTTATTAGGTACTGCTACAGTAGCAGCAATTGTTATTAATATTTCGACAGCAGCAAATGCTAAAACGGCTCAAGAAGTGGCAGAAATTGCCATACCAATTACAGTCCAAATCAATAGTAACTTAGGTGATGGTTCGGGTGTTATTATTGCTAAAAATGGTAATATTTATACTGTCCTTACTGTTAATCATGTAGTAGAAGATTCTACTATTAAATATAGTATTAGAACTAATCTAGAAAAAGACTATTCAGTAGTAGAGGTAGTGAGTTTACAGACAAATGATGAAGAACCCGATTTAGCTATACTTAAATTTGAAACTACAGAAACATATCCAGTAGCGACTTTAGGTAATTCTGAACAATCAGTTATTGGTTCCCAAATATATGTATTTGGTTATCCTGCTACTGGCGGTTTATTTAACACTGAAAGGGCACCAGAATTATCTCCAGGATTAGTAACCAGTCGCCCTAAAAGTCGCCCGGAAGGTTATACTTTGCGTTATCAAGCTGTTACTTGGAGTGGGATGAGTGGTGGTCCAGTATTTGATTCTGATGGTCGCATTATTGGTATTCATGGACAAGGAGAATTTGGTTTTGCTCAAACTAATTCTGGAGATGTAGCGCCAATTAAAACAGGGTTTAATGCTGCGGTTCCTATTAATAGTTTTATCAGAAAATTATCTGATGCTGGTATTAATCCTTCAGACTTAATTTTGGATGATACTCCTACAGTTAGTTCTCCTGTTTCAACAATTAATCCTCAGAGCGCTGAAGGTTTATATTTTAGAGGTATAAGTTATTTGGATCAAGGGGATGCTTGGGAGGCGATCGCTAATTTTAATCGTGCTTTAGAAAAGCAACCTAATAATACCCCAGAAATATATTTTAATATGGGTATCGCCCGGAGTTTGTTAGTTAATCCTCACGAAATAACACGAAATCCGAGTTCAATCAAAGATTATACTAAAGCAATTGAACTGAATCCAGGGTATGCTGATGCCTATTATAATCGTGCTCATGTTTTTTATCAAAATAGTCTTATTTATCAAAAAATGGCAGATATAACCACAGCAAATGAACAACTTCAAAAAGCAATAAAAGACTTAGAAAAAGCAGCAGAACTTTATCAACAAGGTGGTAGGATTCAATCTTACCAAGACACCTTGATGTTTATTAAAAAGTTAAATAATTGAGAGTTAATCAGTAGGGAAATTATCTATATTCATTTAATCTTATCAAAGTTTAATTAGACTCTCAAACAAACATCTTTCGCGCTTCACTACTAAGTGATAGAAGACCTATTCCTAGTTGAGAATTGAGTTATTCTGTATTTTCTCGGTTTTATATCAAATCCGTTTAATTGGACATAAAAAAAATCTTCAATTGTCATAACTACGCTCATCTTTGTAATTCTTTCTTCTCCTGACTCCTGACTCCTGACTCCTGACTCCTCCTAACTTAACCATTCTATGGTTGTTTAACCGGATTTGATATTATATATGTCCGGATGATTAAGTGTAATACCAATTTTATAAATCTTTGCTACAAATAGCTAGGTTATTTCTTAGGAGTCAGGTAGGGGAGCCGTCGGATTGGCGACGTACAGGAGTCAGGAGTCAGAATGAATAGCTTCAATACAATTTATTAGGTCGTAAGTTATCTTTGTCGTCAAAGGAACATCTCCTGTAAAGTCTTTTGATTGATCTGATTATTTGTAACATTCTTTCTTTTTTTAAAATGGTATAATAAAAACATTAATATTATGTCTGGTAGCATCGGTATTGTATAGCAAAGGTAAGGAAAAAGGAAGAAGGAAGAGGGAAGACGGAAGACGGAAGAGGGAAAAGGGAGGAAGACTATTGAGCAAGAAAAAACCGAAATTTCTATTGTAGATATTTACCCTTGGGTTTACACAAACGATACTAACGGACATGATATTACCTCTCAATTTGGAATAAATGTCCCAAATTTCTGCTCCGATAGAGTGTTCGATTTTGAATTTATATCAAATCCACTCGGGTTCGGTATAAAAAAATGTTTCATCACAGCGCTATTGCCACATCTTTTTTTATCTTCCCATCTCCCCACACTCCCTACACTATGAATCTAATTACACTGATGCTGCCGGATTTGATATTATTGCATAAGTTCTCTAATTTGACTTTCATGCTTAGCTTTAAGAGATTTAATTGTTGCTTGAAGCTCAGTATCATATTTTTGTTTTAATTCCTTGATTTTTTGCTGAAGCTGATTTTGATGTTGAGTAGTTATAGCTCCTATTGCTTCTAAGATAGATTCTTGATGAATTTCTTCTAGTTCTTTGATTTTAACTTGGAGCTTAGTTTGATGTTTTTCTTCTAAATATTTAATAGTTTCTCTGACTTTTTGTTTATGATACTTCTTCAACCTGAAAATTTCTTGTTGATTTTTTTCTTCTAAATATCTGGTAATTTCTTGAATTTTTTGCTGATGAGTCTCTGATAAATATTGAATATTTTTGTGATATTTTACCTGCAAAAAATTGTTAATTTTTTGTTTTTTAAGTCGATGTTCTTTTTCTAAATCTACTATCTGCTGACAATATTTATCTGTCAATTCTCTGATTTTTTCTTGTGATTTTGCTTCAGCCGATTCTAAATTATGTATATGTTCTGCTTGTATTAATTTAATTTTATCTTGCAATTCTTTGTTGCGTTTATTTAATTG
Organism: Okeania sp. SIO1H4; assembly: GCF_010672695.1. Lineage (NCBI taxonomy): Bacteria > Bacillati > Cyanobacteriota > Cyanophyceae > Oscillatoriales > Microcoleaceae > Okeania > Okeania sp. SIO1H4. The sequence goes on along the minus strand of NZ_JAAHGB010000020.1, from coordinate 68,311 downwards.
TTTTTCGGAGTTGACTTTTTCTCTCAATTTTTTCTGATATTTTACTTCTAAAACTTTAATTTCTTCTAAGCTATGTTTGAGTTGTTGTTCAAGTTCTTCTTTTTGTTTAATTCTCTGTTGATAATCTATATTTAATAATTTAATTTCTTCTTGTTGTGCTTGCTCAAGATCATAGATTTGTTCATGGGTTTCTCGTAATTGTTTTTCATAGCTTTTCGCTTGTTTTTTTAACCGCTTTTCACATAACCAGTAAGCACAACTTATCCCTAGCATAACACTGACAACTGTAACTACTATCAATGATGTTATAAGCATAATTTTAACTACCACTTAGTTTCTCTGATGAGTACCCATAAATTACACTCCTAGAAACTGAATTTATGTTGAGTTTTATCGTACCATAAACTATAGATATTTTATATATACAGTACTTACGCAACGGCACTAATTATAGTGGTTTGATCAGCGATAATGACCAAACTATATACTATATGCAGCTTTACTCCGTAAGTCCTGGTATAATCAATACAAAATAAAATGACAATGGAAAACCAGTCAACATCTCTCACTCCTACTCGTGCTCATGTTTTTATTTCCGGAAAAGTTCAGGGAGTCGGATATCGATTCTCCACATTAGAAACAGCAGTTAATATAAATGTCAGTGGTTGGGTGAAAAATCTACCTGATGGAAAAGTAGAAGCTGTTTTTGAAGGTAGCAATCAAGCTGTGGAAAAAATTATTAACTGGTGTTATAGAGGCCCTAAATCAGCTATTGTCAATGATGTGACTATAAAATATGAGCAACCCGAAGGACTTCAAAGTTTTGAAATTCACCGTTAAGCTAGGGAAAGAGAAAGAAGAAAAAAATGGAAATAACCATAGATATATAGCAGAAGGAAAAAGGAAGAAGGAACAAGGAGAAATCTGGCACTGAAACAGTGATCAAGTATATTGAAAACCAGACCGGAAAGTAACTACGGGTTAAAACCCGCGTGTCGTTATTCAACCAGGGATTAAAACACCCTGGCTAACTTCCTCCCGCCTGTTTTTCTGTTTAGTTACGCGATTGCACAAACTTTTCCAACCTTGCTATCCCTTTTTCTATAGTTGCTAAGTCAGTAGCGTAAGATATCCTAATGTGGTCATCTGCACCGAAAGCAATACCAGGAATAACAGCGACGTTTTGCTCTGCTAATAAAGCATTACAAAATTCTAGGGAACTGCTAGAAATTTTACTAATATTGACAAACATATAGAAAGCTCCTTCAGGTTTGCTACAAGTAATTCCTGGTATAGCATTCAATAAATCATAAATTACCTGCCGACGTTTAGCAAAAGCTTGACGCATTTTTTCCACACAGTCTTGAGATGACTCCAATGCAGCGATCGCTCCATACTGAGCAAAAGTACAAACATTTGAGGTACTATGACTTTGAATTTTGAGTGTAGCGTTAATCAATTCCATCGGTGCGGCCAAATATCCGATCCGCCAACCTGTCATAGAGTATGCTTTAGCAAATCCACTACTAATAATAGTATTGTTCAAAACATCTGAGTTGACTGCCCCAATACTGAGATGTTGAATATCATCATAAATAATCTTCTCATAAATTTCATCAGAAACTACTAAGATATCTTTTTCTACTATTACTTCTGCTAATGCTTTAACTTCTGCTGGACTATAAACCATCCCAGTTGGATTAGAAGGAGAATTAAGAACGAATAATTTTGTTTTGCTAGTAATAGCTTGGCGTAGTTGCTCTGGTGTAACTTTATAATTCGTCTGGGCATCAGTAGTCAAAATTACTGGCTCTCCACCCATCAGTTTGACCATTTCTGGATAACTTAACCAGTAGGGTGCAGGAATAATTACTTCATCTCCAGGTTCAATCAGTGCCATCATCAGATTAAACAGAGAATGTTTCCCTCCATTAGTGACAATAATATTTTCTGCTTTGTAGTTTAGGCCATTTTCCCTAGATAACTTTTGGGCGATCGCTTCTCTGAGTTTCGGTTCTCCCGCCGCTGGGCCATATTTTGTCTTCCCAGCATCCAGTGCTTTTTGGGCTGCTGCTTTGATATGCTCTGGGGTATCAAAGTCAGGTTCCCCGGCACTAAAACTACATACATCTATTCCCTCAGCTTGCATTGCTTTAGCTTTAGCTGAGATAACTAAGGTTAGGGAAGGTGGTACTTTGCCGACTCTTGCTGCCAGTTTCATTTTTTACTTTTTTTGAGCTACTGAATCTTTCATTTTATATTGGACAGATGATTCGGTTCAACCTAAACTATTGGGAATTGAAGAAGGAGACAGGAGACAGGAGGGAAATTACTTATGGATAGTCTTCGACAAGCCGCTCCGCATCTACCCTCCCCCAAGTAATTTTGAAAACGACCGTTGACGGTGGGGTATTAAATCCACAAATAAAATGATAATCACATTCAAACTTATCAATTTATAGCGCTAGGGAATAGCAAACTGTAAAAGGGTTTTAGAGGATATCTGAAAAGTTTTTTGATACTGAATTTTGCCCCCCGAGCAAGCCAACTTTGGGGGGAACAAGAGTCAATTTGCTTGCTCTAGTCCCCCAATTTTCGGGGATTTAGGGGGCGAGTGATGTAGCAAATAGGACTTCTCAGACAACCTCTTAGGATTATATAATCAGTGATAAAAAAAACTTTATCCCTTTTAACCTTTTCTTCCCTTCTGCCTTCTTCCTTCTGCCTTCTTCCTTCTTCCTTCTTCAAGGCATGACAAACTGAATCATACCCCACTGACCATTTGTTAACCACAAAGGATCTTCTTCATTTAATATTTCGATTTGATCGGGTTCTAAGCTAGTTGCTACTTCAGACTTTAAGGTACGCAAAGCTACAAATGGTGTAGGAAAATAATAAGCAATATCTGACAAAGGGGTAGTAAATAACCAGTGGCGATCGCCCAAGATACGGCGATAGTTAGCATCACCCTTAATCAAAACCAAACTTGCTTTAGCTAATTCCTTCCTCACAGACTCTGGCATTTCCCAAAAAGCTAGTGGCGCATTCCAAAAAAAGTCATCTCGGCAAATTAAACGATCAGTACTAATATATTCTTGTAAGCGAGCTGCCAACATTTGTAAATTTTCTGAGACATCATTAGCTAAGATTTCCAGAGTGTAAAAGACATCTTGACTCATAGCATCAGAGACAAAAATTGGATGTGCTTTCAAATGCAAATAAACAATATTGGCAGTTTGAGTAGATAAAAGGAAATCTATCAGAAAAAAATCGCAAACTAACTCAAAACCTGCATTATCTATAATTAAATCTATCCGTTGCTCCTGAACATGACTTAAATAGTCGATTAAATTGTAAGTATCATCTACTAATATCTGAGATTGTTGTTGTTGAAGGTCTCTAGTAGTCCGGTCTTCTGTTTCAACTGGCCATAAACTCACATCAGCTTGACTACCCCACAAAGCAGTTTGTAACAGAGCTGTGAGACAAATTTGATAACTCTGTTGTTTTGGTAGAGCAGTATTTAAACCATTGATGCGATCGCCAATTTCGCGGATAGCATCCATTGATTTTTCTAAACTTAAGCGTTTTTGGTAACCAAAAGGGTCTATTCCTTGCCAAATTCCAGGCACAAAATAATCTGTTGCCTCTAACAAACGTCGGAAAAAATAAGCTTCAGCAAAATAAAACGGTAAATCAAACCAACTTCTACCTTCAAAAGACTCTAAGTAGGATGTCCAAGCTGCTACATCTGGTCCTGGGTCATCGATCAGGGGTCGTACCCATCCTTCAAATAAATCAACAGTTAGAGACTCTAACTGTTGGACAATAGTTGGAGGAAAATTATTGTCTTTGATAACTTGTTCGATGACACCCGGTAGTCTACAAACCATTGTGTAATGAGCAAAGGTATTTTCTTCTGACGGCATCACGGGTAAAGGCAATAGTGAGTCACTGGTTTTAAATTCAGTCATGTATTTATCCTGAAAGGGAATAGGGAATAGGGAATAGGGAAAATAATTGATAATTTCTGTGCAATATATTGATTTGATTTATTATTGCAGATGTCAATAAATTATGCACTATCTATAGGGGTAAATAGCCTTTTGCTAACGCAAAGCTGTCGCTAACGCCTTTACTTCGGATTGGGCGATCTGTAGTTATGAAACTAATTGGTACCCTAAGGCTGAAACTCTTGCTATAGTTGAATTTGAGGTGCTAGCTAAAATTTCAGGTGAATTTCACAGTCCATAAACTTCACAAGTGCAGTGTCTAGGAATTAATCACGGTTTAAAGGATTCTTGCAGCAGCTCAAGTGGTCAAGCGCGTAGATTTTCGCACCGAAACTACCGATCATCCTATTATATCATACTCATTAATTTACACATTTTTACTAATTATGTTCTACAGTATATTCTGATCGGCGTTGCACAGTGACGAATGATTTGATATTTTTGATAGAATTGGATTGTGGATTAATCAATTGCTAGAATGATTAATTAATGGTTATTTTTAGTCAAAATCTAAACCAATTTTTGGCAATATCATTCCATAATGTGCAACCCCTTCTCATCTCTTGCTCGGCTCGGATTAATCAACCTTGATTCATTTCATTTCCAACCTAATACCAAAAAATCAAATAAATATACTTTTTCAAAAAAAATCACCGTGGTATCATTTATCATTGCCACTGGAAGCATATTTTTTGCAAATCCTTCTGTAATTGCACAGGAATCTACATCTAGTATAAATAACTCCTCCAGAATCCTGAATAAAATAAAAGATAAAAATATCTTAAATTGGGGTTATCGCGATGAAAGCTTTCCAGTAAGTTATAGAACAAAGACACTGGCAGATCCTGCTGGTTTATGTGCTGACTTAATGGAATTGCTAGAAAACTATTTAAAGGACGAAAAATTAGCTAATAAAGAATTTAAAATTGAACCAAAACCTGTTCAAAACCGTTTTGACGACACAAGGTTCAAAGAGCCTTCTACACCTCCTAAATTTGATATAGAATGTGGTGCTAATACAATAAGGGAAGATGAAGAAGGTATTGTATTTTCCAAACCTTTCGCTTCCTCGAACACAAAAATTTTAATACTTAAATCTAAGAAAAAGTTCTTTAATGATGTTTTAAGTTCCCAAAATAGGGATAGTGTCAATCTTGGTATGATTGAAAACTCTACATCAAAAAATAGAATCCAGGTTTTTTTTCCACATAACAGTTCTATAAAGTCTTTTAAAACCAAAGGAAAAGCTATCAAAGCTTTGGAGGAAGGAGTAATTGAGGGTTTTGTTAATGATGAAATTCTCCTCACAGGTATTTTGAAAGAAGGCGAGATTTCAAATCCACAAGAATATGACATCTATACAAGACTAGGATCAGAACCTTATGGTTTAGTACTTCCTGCTGATGATAGCGATTGGGAAGAGACTATTAATAAATTTCTTACAAAGAATCAGACAGAACTCGACAAACTGCAGAAAAAATATATTGATGATTATGTTAATGATTATATTAATCAAGTTCCACCAGAAGATTCACCAGATAACAGTGGCCAGGGGCCAGTAGGAGAAAAAGAACCGGACAAGAATCCCACTGAGCCAATTATCTGGCAAGTAATTTTAGGATTATTATTGCTAGGTCTAGTGTTAGAAACAATTTATTTGATTCAATTAAGACAAGGGCAACAAGCACAGAAAAAAAAATTTGAACACGGATATGCTCTGCTTATTGGTGTAGGAGAATGTGATAATAGCGAATTATCTTTACCAGTAACTGTTAAAGATGTAGAAAAAATCCGTGAAACCTTAGTTAACCCAAAGTTATGTGGTTATTCCGATGATGAAAACCATATTCAGCTTTTATGTAATGAGCAAGCAACACGCGAGAACATTTTGGACAAGCTGGATTGGTTGAAGCAGCAGACTGAAAATGACCCAAACGCAACAGTAACTGTCTATTACTCAGGTCACGGGGCGTATAGAGAAAGCGATAACAGCTATTATCTCATACCACATGATACAGATAAAGATCACCTTGAAGACACTGCATTAAGTTCAGAAAACTTTAACGAGAAACTACGACAAATTAAATCAAAACGCCTTTTGGTTATCATTGACAGCTGTCATGCGGCTGGAATGGCAAGGTCTAGAGACGAACAAAAACAACTATTCTCAAAAATTCTCTCTGGTTTTGAAGCAAAAGCTTATCCTAAAATATCAGTAGATGATTGGGAAAATGGTGAGGGTATAGCAGTTTTTACTTCATCAAAAGAGTCGGAATTATCTTGGATTCGACCAGGTAAAGACATGAGCATTTATACTTATCATTTGATTGAAGCACTTAAAGGAAGAGGCAATAAAGAAGGTGATAACAATGTAAAAGTTTCTAATTTAATGAATTATTTATCTGATAAAGTGCCTGAAAGTGCTAAAGAACTCTGCAACGCAGAGCAAAACCCTAGTTTTGACTTTCATAAGACTCAAGACTTCAAGATCGCTCTATTAAAGAAATAAGATTTTATTTTCATCTATAATTCAGCTTGAAATGTTTGGGCTGAATGTAGTGAGTATTTTTACTTAATCAATTCTTGGTGTATTACCATAAGTTACAAAATGATTACCTTAGCCAACAGTATCAGCGAAGCTTCTATGAGGGGCAATCTAGAAATAAAAGCCTGACATCGCAACTACTTTCCCACTAAACCCACCCCGTCCCCAGTCTGATAGTTTTGCGCGTTTTCCTCTTGTAGAAGTTCGTCGATTTTCGCTCTTAACTTGTCTTGCCAACCTGAAATTTTTTTGATTCCGTGGAACATCTCGTCATCTACCCGGACAGTCAAATTATTAGACTTGGGTTTTCCTGGTACTTTAGGTTTCCATCTATAAGCTAATAAATCAGGGTTTCCTCCTGGTCTCCCACACTTAGTAGAGGTTTTAGTCTGCTTCTTTTTTGTTGTTTTAGTGGCCATATTACAGTCCTCCTATTGATTGTATATATTATAAGTTATATTATTGGTAGTAAGCAAGTAAAAAAAATTATAAAATTTATTTACATTTATTAGTATGCAAGCTATAATGATAAATGTAGAGGCCAATAAAGAAGTTCTACAAGTGGACAATAAAAAAGGACACCGCCCTCTCCTAGGTAAAGTTGAGGCAATGCCCTTTTAGAGTCCCCGGTAAACAAGTATCAGGAGACAAATCAATGATATTTTTCATCAATCCAATTTCAATTATATTACAAAATTTCAGCCAAGACAAGGCTTTATTACGAGCCTACTTGGGCCTAACAAAATTAATGGCCACTAAACCAATTACTAATTCAGTAAACGAAACAAGATTATACTATAACCGCTTATTAGGCTACTTAATCCACCACCTAGAAAAAACGATCGCTGAGATTGAGGCTGCCGATACCTACACAGAAGAGCAAGAGCAACGCAAAAGCAATTCAGAGACTACCTACACCCCAAAGGAGGCACAAGTATACGACAGTGTATTTACTGAACAACCTCCACAAGATACACCAGAATCTGAGAAAATCGAATCACTATACTCTAATGAAACAGAAATAGCTAAGGTAAATGCACCCTCTAATAAAATCTCAGAAAAAAATGCTCTAGCCCAAACCGAAACTTTAGAAGCTGATAAAGTAGAAGCGAGTGAAACTAGGAGTAGTTTGCAACAACCTGAAGCGACTCTGACTGAACTGAAGCAGCAGCTATTATCTAAGAAAAATAAATCACAACTAGAGCAATTCAAGTCAGAGATAGGAGCTGAGAAGACTGGAGAGATTTGGGAAAGCTGCACAATTCCTGAGCGTAACCTGATCAAATGTATTAATGCTACTACTAAAAAAGGAGCCTTGCCTTTTGATTTAGTTAGTTGGGTTAACCCTCAAGGAAGACGAGAGATAGGGCGTTATGTTGGGTTTTACCGTGCAGGTAAACAGTGCAAAGAGAACGAACGAGTGATTTATCTACCAAAGGATGACACATTCAAAGTCGTGGACAAGCGATCGCTCAAAGGAGTAAATGCAAAGTATCAAAAACCTTGCCCTCCTGACCTTGCGACTAAGTTAGAAGCTGCATTAGAAGCACAACCAGAACCAGAGTAACCAACAGTTCAGGAAATAGCCAATAATGACTTCACAGGATTAGCACCCACCCCAAAGTCCCAAAGTGGTTCAGAGGTTGGAAGCAAGCCAGAGTCACAACCATAACTACCGATCGCCCGGATTTAACTAGCTATCAGCTTTTCCGTTCCGGAATACTTTCGGTCTGAAATACTACGCAAACGCAAACAGCATTTAGCTGGAGCGCTAAAAAATCAAGGGTTTAAGTTCCCCACACTTATTTGAAAAGTGCGTAGTGTGTCTTTTATGGGGGTTTTAATCCCCCATTATACACCTTGAGAAGCTGATAGCCGATCGCTGAGTCCTACTTAATGACAGATTGTCAATTTCGCCTCTACTAAATCAGCACTACGCTGCAATTGAAAACCCACTTTCTCACAAACTCTTTGCATAGCTATATTCTCAGCTAAAATTGTCGCAACAATTCCCTCTAACTGCTCATCTCGACCAATTTGCACCAGTCGCAATAACAATTCCGTCCCTAACCCCTGACGTTGATAGGGGTCGCTCACCAACATCGCAAACTCTGCCTCATTTACCCCATGTGACTTACTCAAGCGACCCACTCCTAAAATTTCATGGTTTCCCGTTTCAGGATTTTTATAATCCGCCACCAATGCCATTTCCCGATAGTAATCAATAAAGCAAATTCTGGTTAATCGTTCGTGAGCAATGCGCCGACTCAACTTGAGAAAGTTAAAATAACGCAAATACACACTTTCCTCTGACAACGTTTTATGGAACTGAATAATCAACGGTTCATCCTCTGGGCGAATAGGACGGATAGTCACCCCCTCCCCATTTCTCATTTGCCAAGGTTTGACATATTGAGTAGGGTACGGACGAATAGCTGATGATGGCAATTTCTCTACACCCACACTCTGATCATGAAGAACTATCCTTGCATCCAAAGCAATCAACCTTTCCGAAGAAGCTAACAGAGGATTAATATCAATTTCCTTAATCCAAGGTTCCTCTACCACTAACTGACTAAATTTCACTAATAGCTTTTCCAGCGCTGCCAAATCTACAGCTTTCCTTCCCCTTACTCCTTTGAGAGCTTGATAAATTTTTGTCTGTTCCATCATCCGGCGAGCGAGAGTTGTATTCAAAGGAGGCAAAGCGATCGCCCGGTCTCTAAACACCTCTACTAACTGCCCACCCGTACCAAACACTAAGACCGGACCAAACTGTGGGTCAACACTGCTACCAATAATCAACTCATAACCACGGTCTAAACTTAACATTGGTTGTACCGTCACCCCTAGGAAATGCTCAGACCCCACTTTCTCAGTTACAGATGTTTGAATATTTTGATATGCCCATTTTACTGCTTCTGCATCTTTAAGATTTAACTGCACACCATCCACATCAGTTTTATGGGTAACTGTCTCAGAAAACAGTTTCAGCACCACTGGATAACCAATTATATTAGCACGTTCCACTGCTTCTGCTTCAGTTTTGGCAACCAAAGTCTGCACAATAGGAATACCATAAGCAGCTAAAATTTGTTTTGATTCTGACTCTGTGAGAATATTTCTGCCTGCATCCTGAGCTGTTTTGATAATTTGCTCAACTATAGAACAGTTTGGACCGCTTTCTTGTTCTTCTGCTAGCACTGGGGTTTCATAAATACCCTGCAAGTTATAATTGTACTGCCACATAAAGTTAAAAAGCTTGGCAGCAGAATCTGGATAACGATAAGTTGAGATACTAGCACGATTGAGAATAGTTTCACCTGTAGTTACCTCATCCCCTCCCATCCAACTTGCTAATACTGGTTTTTTAGCAGTTTGAGCATAATGCTTCAACTGTTCAGCTGTTTGAGTGGGGTCGGTCATTGCTTGAGGAGTCAAAATTACCAGCAAACCGTCGGTGTTAGGATCTTTAACTGCTACTTCTAAAGTTTTGCGATAGCGCTCTGGGTCAGCATCACCAAGGATATCAATGGGGTTAGCATGACTCCAGTGGGTGGGGAGAAATTCATTCAGTTGAGCAATTGTTTCTTCTGCCAGAGGAGCAAGTTCTCCACCAGTAGCAATTAGGGCATCAGTAGCCAAAACTCCTGGTCCTCCAGCATTAGTAATAATTGTCAGTTTCGGTCCTTTCGGCAGCCGTGGCTGTTTTGCCATCACTTCTGCCATATTAAATAGTTCAGAGATGCGATTCACCCGCAGCACTCCACACCGACGAAAGGCAGCATTTAGCACTTCATCACTACCTGTGAGTGACCCTGTATGTGAAGCAGCAGCTTTAGCAGCAGCTTCAGTTTGACCAGCTTTAATCACTATTATTGGCTTGGTCAATGCTACTTCACGAGCAGCAGACAGGAATGACCGCGCATTACCAATGGATTCCATATAAATTACAATACTTTTGGTGTAGGGATCATCACCAAGGTAGTAGATAAGGTCGCCCCAGTCTAAATCTAGCATTGAGCCTATGGAAATGAATGCACTGAAACCTACGTTTTCTGGAAAACTCCAGTCGAGAACGGCTGTACAAAATGCTCCACTCTGACTAATGAAACCAAGGTTGCCTGGGTTTGCCATAGTGCTAGCAAAGGTGGCGTTTAGTCCACTATGGGGGTTCATTAGTCCTAAACAGTTGGGGCCAATCAGTCGCATTTTGCCCTTGGCTGTTGCCATAATTTGTCGTTCTAATTCTATGCCTTCTGGTCCAATCTCTTTGAATCCGGCTGAGACTATGATCGCGCCTTTTATGCCTACTTCTACACAGTCACGCACAGCATCAGGGACCATTGGTGCAGGTATGGCAATGATTGCTAAGTCTACTGGTGCTGGTATGGCTTTAATATTTGGATAAGCTGGAATTCCTAACACACTATGACGCTTGGGGTTAACCGGAAAAATTGTGCCTCCAAAAGGATTGCTGAGTAGATTCCAGAGAATTGTGCGTCCGACACTGCCGACTCTTTCTGTAGCACCAATTACTGCCACATTTTCTGGGGCAAATATTGAGGTTAGGGGTTGTCGCTCCGCCCTCAGAATATCATAGCTTGAGTCTGTTGTTTTTTGAGGTATTTGTAACATTATTTTTCCCCTTCTTTTCAACTTTAACTTGAAACGATATTTAACTTAACACTACTTTTAGGCTGCTCTACTTGTCTAGATATTTCATTTGTAAAAGGTTAAGGGAATATTAAAATTTATTCTCGTTTTTTAATGGACAAAAATGTCTTTTTTTTTTACTTTTAAACATCGACAATATTTTATCATTTTCTTTGTGGGTTTAATACCCCACCGTCAACGGGGGTGTTCAAAATTACTTGGGGTGAGAATCCCCATGTAATTTTCCTCCTGTCTCCTGTCTCCTGTCTCCTTCTTCAACAAATTAATTTTGCTTAGTCAAATTAATCTAGAATTAAAATAATGTGAAATTATCCTGTTTATCTGGGCAGATAAACTCTCATGAAATTATTGTATAATGACATACATTCTTCAAGTTTTTCCCCAGAAAAAATAAATCCCTTCTTTCAGAGTTTGATATTTTTGGTAAATACGATACTGTAATACGAATTACATCAAATTCAGTAACATCAAACAAAGTAATTTCTTGAAAATCTTTTTCTGCTCAAGATCATATAATTTTATCTAACCTTTTTTGTCACTGTTTTTTTCCTATTTTTGGGTTGATAATATTGGGTGCATCTCATATTTGCAAAAATACTTTTTTCCTATATATTCCCTGTTGCCTGTTCCCTATTGCCTGTTGCCTAAAAGCAAGAAATTTTTGGCTTTATTCAAAATTGAGATGCACCCATAATATTGACTTTTCGGTTTTTTGCGAAACCTCCTATATGGTTCAACTCTAATTTCTCTAGTTCCTCTAAAAAAGAGGAATTATTGCCATAACCTCCATCCGCTAAAGCTACACCAGGACGATATTTTATGAACAATATTTTTTGAACTAATTTGAGTGCTAAATCAGGTTTTTTGACAAATTTTTGATCTTCTTTTCCCTAGTCGGAACGCTTCCCCGACAAAAACGACCAAGTCGAAGCGCTGGCTGTGGCAACTTATACCAATTTGATCAACTTTTGTTACAAATAGTAGAAGTAAGAAAGAAGGAAGAAGCAAGAAGGAAGAAGGATTGAAGAAGGAGACAGGAGACAGGAGACAGGAGACAGGAGGAAAATTACATGGGGATTCGCTCCCCCAAGTAATGCGTGAACACTGTGTAGACGGTGGGGTATTAAACCCACAAAGAAAATGATAAATATTGAAAAAAAAGGGAAAACGATAGATATAACCATCTAAAATGAACTGGAGAAGCTATTTTTAAGCATATCCGATCAAGATGCACTTTTTATAGCATTCTTTTTTCAAACTGGTATTAGGCACTCAAGAACTGGGAAAAGGAAGCTGCTTTTCTCGGATTCGAGCCGGGAGTAATAGCACAAATGAATGAAATTTATCTGGATATAAAAGGTTTAAAAGCCAATAACACAGGTACTATAAATAGATGTCGGGCTAAGTTGGCTAATTCCGCTCAAGTTGAAAGTTTTAGTAGCTCGGACTCTAGTATTGCAAAGACAGAACTTTACAATTGGAGTGGAACAACTGTAACTCAGAAAAGATTAGTCTCTCAAGTTGGCTGAGAAGTTCAAGCCAAGTTTGAAGAACACAAGGCCAAGTTGAATAGCAAGTCTGAAAAGCAGGAAAAAGGCCAAACGGGAAGGTTTACTAACTTAGTCCATTCTCGAACTTGTGCTTTTGCTCTGAGGCGATTATTTCCTCTATTAAATTGTGTTGATTGATAGTAGGTTTTAACCCACTAAAGTAATATATAAAACTGTAATTATATAAATTTACTCTAACAAAAATATGGAAACAGCCGATCATAACTTGTTGGAAAAACTAGCATCTCTATCAGAAAATTTTCCTAAATTGGGTATTCGCCTCTCCCTGGCAGCTAAAGAACTACAAAATGCAGGTACTCCCCCTTCAGAAAGTTTACTAGAAGAATTGATGGCCTATGGTAGAGATTTTGCTACTCTTAAAGAGCAAGGACTAGAGTTGGCAAAAACATCTCAAGTTTCTGCAGGGGCAATATTTTCCTTCACAGACTTAGAAAACTTAATTAAAGCACTAGCTTCAACCACAGAATCATCAAGCAGTCAACCAGTTTTAGATATTCTTAATCAAATCTTGGCGATCGCTCATCAAGAGCAACCAGAATTTCCTCCTTTGCAATCACTTAAAGCAAAAGCCAAAGAACTACATCAATTAATTTCTCATACAAAATCTGACAAATTACCAGATGAAGCTCAAGCTTTAATTGCAGAGACACATCCACTTTCAGCAGTATTAAAACTTGTCAAACAGGGTAAAAATTTAGATGATGAGCAGTGGTTGGAATTAGAGGAAAAAGTTAATGCCAGTTTTGGCAAAAAACTAATGTTAGCTATATCTAGAGAAAAACTGACAATTCCTAATGATTCTTTACCCACAACATCTAGAATTAAACTTCCGGCACTTGAAGAACTAAACCGAACTCAAAATATTGCCACTCAACCAACTAATACGCAAAAATCAACTGTTCCAAGTTTACCACCTTTAATAGTAGTACCTTCTGGTGGTGCAGAAACAGCTATTGAAGATCCAGATGTGATGATTTTAGAAGACCCAAAACCTAGAGGTACAAAACCTGTAGACGAAATCATTATTGTTCCTGCTGTGGAAGTCTCTAAAAATTTTCCCACTGTTGAAAGACCAAATATGATGTTTGGAGAAACTACTAATCAAAAATCAGTAGTTTCTGTAGGGTTGAAAGTTTTAGTTCATATACAAAATATTGGCGATCGCATTTTTGCTGGTCGAGAATATGCAGGTACTCGCGGTCAAGGTTTTCGTGTAGAAGCTTTTCAAATCAATATAGAACCGCCTATTCCTGGGTTAAAACTTGAATACATGGCTCATGTTTCTGAAATAGGTGATACTCCTTGGTTAGAAGCTGGAAAATTAGCTGGAGAACGTGGCAAAGCTAGAAGAATAGAAGGATTTGCGATTCGTCTTACAGGTATTCAAGCTGCCAATTATGATGTATTCTATACAGCTCACGTTCAGAATATGGGAGATTTACCAGTTTATTCCAATGGTGCATATTGTGGTACTCGCAACCAAGCTCTCAGAGTGGAGGGTATAAAAGTTTGGATAGAGCCTAAAAATTAGCACTCAGGAGTTATTTCAGTTATCAGTTGTCATATCATGTTCGGCTGAATACTTACACTTTGGAGGAAGGAAGGCAGTAGGCAACCCACCCCTAACCCCTCCCAGGAGGGGAAGGCAGAAGAGAAAGAAAGCTTAAAGGCCAGAAGTTTTTTGATAACTGATTATCCGTTAGCGTAGCTCCCCCGGAGGGGGAACATGATATAATGAGGCTTATACTAGCAAAACTTCTCCCAAATGTGTTTACATCCACAAGAAACTTGGTGGCTCCAAAATTCACTTTTGCCCGGCTTGCGGTCATAAAGCACTGGGAGATTTGCCAGGCGCTCTCAGCATAATCTTGAGAGCTTTGTAGGCTGTAGCCTTCGATCTCAGAGATGGCGTTATCACTATCTCTGATGCCAATATTGTACTTGTACAGGACGTTGATTAGCTTTATGAGGGTTAAAGACAGTACTTAAACTTTCTTGCCAGAAAAGTAACACATCTCAACATCCTGTATTGGTTCACGAGAACTAGAACTTTCATTCAGGAATTCAATACTTGTCTCATACGTCGTTAAATTCACCGACACATTAAGCCAATAGTAATTCTCTCCTTTGCCAACACTAAAGGACAGCGATGAATCTTGGTAAGAGATTTCACTTATTGTACCAACATTACATTTGTTCACTGACTCAGTACCATCAGCCATCTTGTCGAAATGGTACATATAAATTCCCTTCTTACCCTCTTTTACTCCTTCTGGAAGAAAAAAGGTAAAAAGTTGATTGCTTGCATATTGATACCATGAAAATGTTCCTTTCCAGCACGCAGTCCATAAAGGACCAAAAAATGGAATAGCCGCATCTAAAGACTGAAAATCACTCATAGTTCTTTACCTTTGAGTTGTCCTTTAACATAGACTTTTTGTCACCATGGATCCAAGATATCCACGATTTTTCCATAAATCCATATTTACCCTATCAACAAGATAGTTTTTATTCAATCCGTAGAAATGCTTACCCTTTATTTCCTTGGCTCTTCCAGACTATAGCTTAAATTCCGCACAAGTATCAAATATCAGAACTCTTATATGTTATATGAGATGAAAAAGCAACTGCTAGACTCTTCACGTTGATATTTTTGAGAAAAGCACTAGCGATAATTTTCTTCTTGTGAGAAACTGATGCACTACCCGCTATTCCATAGTCACCAACACACACAATAATAATGCTTCAGTCTATTCAACCACAGCACCATAAGTATCACCAGTATGACCGCCCAAACAATAGTTAAACCAAGCACCTGTCAACAGAGTGATCGCCCCTTCCCAAAGCAATCATATTTTAGAAGCGCTCGCGTTTGCGCAGCATTCCGCAGGAAAGCGTTGCGGATGCAACATTACTTTATTCATTTATCAAAATATAGTTCCCAATAATTCTTTTCAATTCAACAGGATCTTCAAGAGCAAACGCCACCCCCATATCTGGACGAACCACCCACCACCACATTAATCTTTCCAAATAGCTGGGTGGTTCATCATTAGGACACCACTCAATAAAACCATCATTGACACCAACCATATTAGGATAAAAGTCATTAGCTATAGCAACGCGATCATCAAGCTGCTCAAATTGTACAATATTTTGCCAAGCAACCTCATTAGGAATTGAGTTGAAAATTGTTTGTACGTCTTTATACATTTTTATTTCAAGCGACGCTCAATCTCGGAAGCATCAGCAGTCTCAAAAAAAATTTCTAAAGCTTCAATCAAATTAGACCGCGCTTCTTCTGTCGTATCGCCTTGACTGCCAATATACAGTTCCGTACACAAAGATACATATCCATCACCCTCCCGCTCAATAATAGCTGTTAGTCGTTTGATTTGTCTCATTTTCCAATAGACATCTCCAGAAAAGAGGCAACAGGCAACAGGCAACAGGCAACAGGGAGAAATAATTGATAATTTATGGATAAGAATTGATTTTATTTTTGATTTTTGGAGATGTCTAATCTTTAAAAAGCCTTTTTTTATCTATCTAGTTTAGCAGTTTTTTTTCAGGTTGTGATCACTTTGCTTGGGAACTGATACCGTTCGCTATTCCAAAGCAACTCAAACACACACAGGATTTACGCACTGACAATAGATAAGGGTTTTGGTGTGTTAAGCTACCGCTAATACACCCTACCAATAGCGTTCTATATCTGGTGATTATGCGTAATATCATGTGCGGATAATCTGTGCTCAAAAAACCTTCTCCCTTTGAACTTTTCTCTCCCTTTCCTACGGAATGCTACGCAAACAGCATAGCTGCCTTATCTAATAACTGATTGCTATTCCAAAGTAACCAATAAACACAATAACAACGCTTCTGTCCATTCAACCACAGCACCATAAGTATCCCCAGTATGACCGCCCAAACAACGGTTAAACCAAGCACCTGTCAACAGAGCGATCGCTATTCCTCCTATTGCCATCCCAGAAGCTACTAACCAACTTTCAGGGTTTAATAAAATTTGGATTCCACTGAGACTCACTAATAAAAGTAGACTTTGGATAAAATCCCAAATCGAATATTTTGCCTCCTTGTGAAATGCTCCTTTTCCAGTAGGTTTGAGATAGGGGTAACGAGCGATCGCTACTAACTGTCCCCATCTCCCCCAACCTGCTACTCCCATTAGTATTAAAAAACGGTCGCTATCTAAATCTGTTAAAGCAGTAATTTTTAGCAACAATAGAGCGATCGCTGCCATTGCCCCAAAAGCTCCTGTAGCACTATCACTCATTACTTCCAGTCGTCGTTTCTGGTCTGGCACTGCCAACCCATCAGCAGTATCCATCACCCCATCCAAGTGTAAACCACCAGTTAAAATAATTCCAGATATAATCGCTACAGCAGATCTGGTGAGTATAGGCATTCCTAAAATTTGTAATCCAAGATCGATTACCCCAAGGATACCCCCTACTATCAATCCTATCAAAGGAGCGAAACGAGCAATACCATTAAAATCCAAGTTCCAAGTATGGGGAATCGGTAAACAGGTGTAAAATGCAATTCCAGCACTGAGTTTTGTCAGAGTTTTCCTAATTACTTGGAGCAATATTTTTTACCACCCAAAATTTTCTGAGCTTGGCTTCTTGTTGTTAACTATAGTATCAAAAAAAATAATATTTGCTGCATTTGTTTCAAATCAAATTAACAACAATGGAGTAGACAAAATGAGTTTTGTATGGTAGAAATTTAATATTGGGAAAATAGTTTTGTATAGACCTGAAAGATTTCCAGGATACATACATAGTTAAATATATATACTCATAGAATGTATAAAAAAATTTAACTATAGATTAAGAGTCTGAAACTCTTACTCCAGATGAGCTGTTGTTAGATAAATTGTTCCCTTTTACATAAGATTTTGTGCATATTCCAAACCAGATTACTATATTATTGGTTCATACTCCAAGAAACTATGCCAGAATTGGAACAAGAATAGCACTATCTAAATAACTCAGAATAAAAAAAAACTGTTCTGATAAATTTCTATCAAATTCAGAGGCTTTTGCTATATGAGTTCCAATAATTTTGACCAGAGAGTATCTGCTCCTTGCATAATTGACATTGGCATAGTTGTCAATAAACGTGATATGCAAAGACTGTTGATAGATTTAGGTAGAGTCCGCTATATCCATACTCAAGATGGCCAGATTCAAAGCCGGGGTGAAGGATACATACTAGAAGTATTTGCGGATTGTCAACGGTCAACTTTAGTTGCTAATCATTCAATATACCTAAATGTGCTTAGTTTTGATTACCTAGAACTTGGACAATCATCAAAGAAAGAAACATACTTTGATTTAATTACTGAAGGACGTCAGTTAAGACTAATTCCTCTGTCAAACCCTCTTCAAGAAGAAACTACTAGAAATATAAATGCTGCAGCCTTTGACGCAGTAATGGATCAAGTTTTGTCATCTAATTGGGATATGCAGTTTGATGATGATGATTGCCCCTTTTAAGCAGAAAGGAAAAAAATAGGGAATGAGGCAAACCATATAAATTGTTTGTTCTCAGTTTCGAGAAAACAGTTAGAATTTTTTAATTGCCAATACCTAACTATCATGTCCCAAAACTTTTCCTTTCATTTTCAGGCTTGTTGTAGCAACACAAAAGCTCGTGCAGGTGTTTTTTTGACTCCTCATGGTAGTGTAGATACACCTAGATTTATGCCTGTGGGGACTTTAGCAACTGTCAAAACTCTCACACCTACTCAGTTAGAGAAAGCGGGTGCTCAGATGATCTTGGCAAATACTTATCATCTTCACTTACAACCAGGAGAAAGTATTATAGCTGGTGCTGGTGGACTACATAAGTTTATGGCCTGGAGTGGGCCAATATTAACTGATTCTGGGGGCTTCCAAGTATTTAGTTTAGGAGAAATCCGAACTATTAGTGAAACAGGTGTTAAATTTCGCTCACCTCGTGATGGTAGTATTATTGATATAACTCCAGAGCGTTCGATCCAAATTCAGAATGAATTGGGAGCTGATGTGATTATGGCTTTTGATGAATGTCCACCTTACCCAGCGAGTAGGGAAGAGGTGGAGTTGGCAACAAATCGTACTTATCGATGGTTGAAGCGTTGTATTGAGGCTCATCAGCGTCAGGATCAGGCTTTGTTTGGTATTGTTCAAGGTGGTGTTTATCCCGATCTGCGTTCTGTAGCAGCAAGGCAGTTGGTAGATTTGGATTTACCGGGTTATGCTATTGGTGGAGTGAGTGTGGGAGAGCCTGGTGAGCTAATAGATGATATAGTTAAAGTAACAGCTCCTTTATTACCAGAAGATAAACCTCGTTATTTGATGGGAGTTGGCACTTATCGAGAAATGGTAAGAGCGATCGCTTCTGGCATAGATTTATTTGATTGTGTAATTCCGACTCGTTTAGGACGACATGGGGTGGCTTTGGTTAGAGGGGAGAGGTGGAATTTGAAAAATGCTAAGTTTCGAGAAGACTATACCCCTCTTGATGAATCTTGCCCTTGTTATTGTTGTCAAAATTTTAGTCGAGCTTATCTAGCTCATTTGGTAAGAGCGAAGGAGTCTTTAGGTTATACTCTATTGTCTCTTCATAATGTCACAGAATTAATTCGCTTTACTCAGCGGATTCGAGATGCTATTTTGGGCGATCGCTTTACTACGGAGTTTGCTGGTTGGCTTTGAAAAACAATTAATAATTAATAATTAATAATTAATTATTATTAGGGTTTGCTGAAAAAGTCTGATACTCAGGGGAGGGGAAAGGTACTAGCATTTTGAGACGACAAAGATCTACAAATCTTGCACTTTTTCAGAATAAAAAAACCTGGAGACCCTTAGTAGTTCTCAATAATAGAGAAAAATAGGATGTTGAAGCGCGATCGCGTAACGTACCCAAACCATCAAAAATAAAAGATGTCTAAATAGGGCTTGCTGATTAAATCTAAAAGTATTGACAGATAAAGGTTTTAGCATTTTTTTGTCTAAAAAAGTGCCAGCTTTTCAGCGGAAAAAGCTCAAAAAGCTAGTATTTTGGGATGATGGTGGCAGAAAAATCATTCTTACAAAACGCCCGCTCCTACCTCTTCGCTCATTCCCCGTTCCTCCTGTCTCCTACCCCTACTAAAAGACTTTTTCAGCAAACCCTAAATATTGATATTTTAACATATTTTTTGTATAATCTACTGGTTTTAGTTTTCCTACGGAATGCTACGAAACATCCCGACATTCCGTTACCGGAGAGCGCAAGTCCTCAAGTTAACGATCAAATTAAATGAAAACTGTTGTAATTACTGGAATTTCAGGCACTTTGGGTAGTGCGATGGGTAAAGTTTATAAGTCACGGGGATGGCGGGTTGTTGGTGTGACTCGTCAACCTAGTTTAGAGGGAGATTTTTTTGATGAGTTGTTTGTTTCTCCCCAGAAAACTATTGAGGATGCCAGAAAACTATTTGAGTATGACCCGGATGTGGTGATTTTGAATGCTGGTCAAATTGAGACGGAAGTAGGAGAGGGTGGAATTCCCATAGTTGAGTTGGTAGAGTCGATGAATCGGGTGAATTATACTTGGCCTGCGGTTGTAGGTGCTGAAGCAGCTAAGTTACCCCGGAGTAGACCTTTGGATGTGATTGCTATTGGGTCAATTGCTGATGGAAGTCCTTCTTGTTTCGGACCTGTTTATCATTCTGGCAAAATTGCCTTGCATTATTACTGGTCTGGTGTTGGGCCAATTGTTTATCATTCCAGTAAAAATATGATTCGCCTGCGGTTGTATCGCCCTGGTGCTATTTCTGGTAAGTTTGCTTGGGCACCAGTGAATCGTTTGAATGATAAAGCTTATAAGATTCGAGCTAATCGAGTTAATTCTGCTCCCTCTGGGGATAAGGTGGCTGAGAAAATTGTGAATTGGATTGAGAATAGTAAGGAATGGGTGGGAACTTATGATGAACCTTTGGGATTTAAGATTTTTAAGTATTTGTTTGCTTTATTCCCCAACTTTTTCTACAGATTACAATTGTATGGTTGGCCTAAAGGGAGTAAGTTTGTTTGATTATTAGGCGTTGCAAAAATGCGGGATGATTTTAATAGTTTTGTAGTTTTGTGGAATGGGTATCTTGCCCGTTCCCCTTTTTAGAGAGTTAGATAGAAAACTAGAGATTTAAAACTTTTTCATTATCAATTATCCATGATCAATTATCCATTATTATCTAGCCAGTTTTCCAAGTCTGCTATTGTTGCTAAATCAAAAATTTCATCACCTAAAATATCTAATTTTTCCAAAGATAATTGCTCTATCTGAGTCTGAACTTCTGGAGCTATTTCGCCAAACTTGCGACGAATTTGACGTTTAACTAATATTCCAATTCCTTCCTTTCTGGCTAAACTAATTTGTCCTTTCTTATCTCTAATCAACTTTTCCTGTTGCTCTAATTCCTCTAATTCTGCATTGTTTAAGTTCGCTTTATTCGCTATATTTAATGCTGCTTCTATTTCTGATACTGATTCCAATGATTCTGGTATTACTTCTAAACTTGGAGCCGATTTAATAAAATATATCCATTTATCGCTTAAGGTTTCTAACGCTGACAATTCTTTATTAAATTTGGGTAATTCTACAAACATTAATGTTAATTCATCTTGGTAATTAAACAATTCTGTTTCTTCTTTAAACCTGAATTTGGTAATCATTTTATCATTTTCTTTGTGGGTTTAATACCCCACCGTCTACACGGTGTTCAAAATTACTTGGGGTTAGAATCCCCATGTAATTTTCCTCCTGTCTCCTGTCTCCTGTCTCCTGTCTCCTTCTTCAACTGTCTTTTCAAATAAAACAAAGTCGGCGATCGTTAAAGCTATAAAAGGTTGCAACATCATATAACCTTGCCCTGTATCTAATTGATTTCCATACGCTTTAGCTAAGTTATAAATTACTCGTTTTTCAAAATATTCTACGTTCAATATTTGCATTTCAATGATGACGGTAGAACCATTGTATAAAAGTGCTTTTACATCAAAATAACTCTCTTTTATAGTGTTAGTGACTCCAGGGTTATAGGGGTTAATTATTTTGAGATATTGAATAATATTTTGATTGTTATAAACTATGGCATTGAGAAAGCTGATGAGAATGTTTTGACTGTGAATAGAACCAAAGATTTTTTTAAAGGCAAAGTCGGTTTTGGGGCTGATAAATTTCATGGTTATATGTTCTTTTGAACTGGTATGATTTATGGTACACTATTTAATGGTAATTAAGGAGCGTTGGCGGAGCCTAGGGGTCTACCGCTTCTGCCTTCTTCAATCAGTTGAAGAGAGCAGAGAGGTTGGATGAGGGGATTAAATCCTGCCAAATTCCTTAGCAGGATATTGCTAATAATCAATTTATCTGTTATTACTTATTAATTTAAAATAACCTAAATATTATAGGAAATTATTGCTATGAATCAACTCAGCGATGCAGATAAAATTATGCTAGAAAAATTTCGCCAACTCTCATCAAAACAACGCCAAAGCCTTCGGGATTTTCTAGATTTTTTGCTAAGTCAAAATTCTTGGAGTAATTCGGAAAATTCATCGGGCAAAGAAGAGGAAAAACAAGTTTCTTTCTATGAAGCAACTAAAGAAATGGCAGGCGCTCTTGATGGTTTGCCCAGTGACTTGTCAACTAATAAGAAGTATTTGGAAAATATTGGTAAATAATGAGTCAAAAAGTCATTATAGATACAGGTGTTGTCGTAGCTTACTTGAGTAAAAGCGATAAATTTCACGAATGGGCGAAAGTTGAGTTGAGCAAAATTAATCCTCCTTTATTGAGTTGTGAAGCCGTAATTGTTGAGTCTTACTTTTTGCTCAAAGGCACTTATGGAGCTGTGGAATTTATTTTTTCTTTGTTACAGACAAAGCAGATAACAATTCCTTTTTCTTTAACACATGAAATGGTAGAAGTTGAAGCATTAATGAAGCGCTATCAAAATGTACCAATGTCTTTGGCAGATGCTTGTTTGGTGAGAATGAGTGAGTTAATTCCAGAAAGCGTAGTTTTAACGTTGGATAGTGATTTTCGGATTTATCGAAAAAATAGAAATGAAGCTATAGATTTGATTATTCCTGTTGATTTGTGATGGCATAAGTTGATGATAATTAGATAGTCTTTTTCTTTGAGAAATAAGATAATAAAAAAACTGATATTGCTTGTGGTACAATTCTTGGATGCGGGTTACAGAGTTGTTCAATTTAACGACAAAAATATTGGAGGCTAATTAATTGAAAATAGGGGGTGATGAAGTTGAAAATCTATTTTGATGTCTGCTGCTTAAACCGCCCTTTTGATGATTGGACGCAAGAGCGTATTCGCTTTGAAGGAGAAGCAGTTCTCAATATTGCAGCTAGAATTAGCTCTGGAGATTGGCAACTTATTACCAGTGAAGCGATCGCTCTAGAATTAGAAAAAATGACTGATGTGGAAAAGTTAGAAAATATCCAGAAAATCTTACAAATGGCTACAATAAAAGTTACCATTGATAGTATTATTCGGGAGCGGTCGCAAACATTAGAAAAATTAGGATTTGGATTGTATGACTCTTTCCATATTGCCTGTGCTGAAAAAGCAATGGCTGATGTTTTTTTAACGACAGATGACCGCTTGCTGAAAAAGGCAAATAATTATCAGGAATTACTCCAAATAAAATTAAGCAATCCTGTTAATTGGTTAATGAGTATTTTTCAAGAACAAGGTGAGATAGAGAATGAAACCAGTTGAGCTTAGAAGAAAAGGTTATCAAGTTTTGGTGGATAATTTAGGCCAAATTAATACTATTCGTTTTTTACAACAAGTGGGATGGGGGTATGGTGATTACACTAAAGAACGAGAAGAGTTACTTAAGGGAGTAACGCGGGAGGAATTTTTGCAAGACCTTGAGCGGATTAGAAATAGCCAAAAATAACTATTATAATGCTTGGCATAATGATCGCTCAGAAGATTGGTTTAAGGAAGTGGAGGAAGAGTGGGATGTAGCTGCCGCTGGGCTTTGCCAACCCATATTAGAATAAATAATATGAGACAGTCTTTTGCTATTAGGATAGAAGATAATATTTTTGAGTAGATTTATGGGTTGTTATGGGTAATAAGGGTATGAGTGCTGGACAGTTGTTGAAGCAGGCTAATAGGTTGAAGAGAGAGGGGCGGTTGGATGAGGCGATCGCTCTTTATCATCAGGCTATTAAAATTAATCCTAATTTTGCTTGGGCTTATAATAATTTGGGGGATGCTCTTGTAAAACAGGGGAACCTAGAAGGGGCTGTTGTTGAATATAGAAAGGCGATTGAAACTAATCCTAATTCTGCTTGGTTTTATATAAATTTAGGTCGTTTATTTATTCAGCAAGGTGGTTTTGAAGAGGCTATTAATTATTTTAAGCAAGCGGTTCTGAGCAAGAATAATTTGTTATGTGAATTGAATGGTAAGCACGAAGGATGCGCTTCAAATCTCTCTGCACCAACTATAAATGGTGAGCTTTTCCCAGAGAATTTACACTTTCCAGAGGAAACAAACTCTCAATGGCAGTTTGGTGACTTGGATAACCTGGCAAAGCTAACTCCTGAAACATTAAGTAACCAGCCGGAAAGAGCTAAAGTTGCCGTTTTTGTGGCGATCGCTCACCTTTACCAAGGCGATATTCAGGCAGCACAAGATTGCATTGGTCTTGCATTAGATTGGGGTTTGAGCGAACAGAGTATCAGTCAAATGATTGTTTCTGGCTTATATAAGTGGTTTGGTTGTTCTGCCACATTTACTGGTGTTCGTAACTCTTGGTACATTGGCGACTGGGAAGCTCTAGTTCAGTTGGACAAGGCAGATTTGTTTCAGCGTCCCGAACGTGCTAAACTAGCTCTGTTAGTTGCTACAGGTTATCAACAATTGGGGAATATAGATGCTGTACGACGCTGCACAGATTTAGCCCTAGAATGGGGTTGCAGCTATAATCTAGTTTATCGAGTTTTGACTTCTGGCATATATAATCTGCTTGGACGAGGGGCTGCAGTTGCCCGTCGGTACAAGCTGTCTTTAAAGTATTTTAAATTGGCTTTTGCGGTTATGGAAATTGCAAATAATCCCCAGAGAACTTTGCTGAAGTCACGAGTCAAGAAACAAATTGGACAAATACCTTCTATTAATACTCAAAGAGTTATCAATTTAGTGTTAAACTCAGACCAATGAAAATGTCTATTTAATAAGGTGAAAGAGTCGGTTTACTACTTCGCGACTTTCAGAGGCGATCCTGGGTAGGATTTTGTGGATACAGTTCCTGGAGATGATTAAGTGCTTTATCGGCACGCAGGATTTCTTTTTCCATTTCTGATAATCGCTGATTTTCCCGTTCGAGTTCTCGAATGCGTTTTTGTAGTTGAGGGATTTCGGCTTGTTTTTCTTTGGCGGTCTGAAGTTGTTCTCGTAGGGTTGAAACGCGGGCAATGTTTTCTTGGGCGATTAAATACCATCCTTTGAACCCCTCCATTGCTTGGCGGCATTCTTTGACGACAGCCATGAGACGGGTGCGATCAAAGTCTGCTCCTCGGCAATCTTTGAGGACATTGTAGAGTTTGAGGACATATTCATTTTGTACTTGATAATCTTCATGTACTGAGCGGTTTAAATTAGGTTTGATAATGTCTTTCAAAGCTTCGTCTACATTGCCAGTGAAATATTCGTCTAAACCTGTATATCTCAAAAGTTCCTGAGCTAATTTGCTTGACTGGGTGAACCAATCTTCGTAGTGAACTATGTAACAATCAGCAGCAGTATGATGGAGTGCATCAACGGTGCGAGTTAACCAAACTAACTCAGCAATTTCACTAGACATCTTCTTACCCTGGATCATCATAGACGGGACTACCACGAAGGGGTTTCTCGTAGAAAGCACAAATTTGGGAACTATCCACATAGGTTTGAGAACATCGATCCATAAAGGTAATAGTCCGCAAGTTCGCGGGTCTTTAAATCCCCAAGTTGTCTCTGCCTTGGATACACGATCTTCAACCAATGCACGGAGCTTTGGACGAAAAGAAGAGATGACATCAGTTTTCATCCAGCCCTCTAATAGAGGCAGAGTCTGAGCAGTACCTAATTCTATGAGTAATTGCTTATGCAGTTCTAGAATGTCAACATCTTCAAAAAAGCCATCAGGATTTGTATAGTGCGGTCCAAATAATTGCTCGGAAAGGGTTAACCCCAAACTCCTCAATACTTGCATCAGCAACGAAGTACCTGTTCGTCCTGGGCTAAGAACAATAATTACCTGTTTTGGTTTTTGCGCTACTTTTCGGGAACTAATATTTGTCATCATTTATATAATTGTCAGGAATTTTCTAAAAAATAGTCTAAAGTCTTTTCAATACCTTGTTTTATTTCCATTTTAGCTTCCCATCCCAACATTCTTTTTGCTTTACTTGTATCAGAAAAATTACGCTTGACATCCCCAATTAGAGGAGCATCATACTTAGTACGCATGACCATATCTCGTTTACTTAAAGCAGTTGCAATCAGTTCTGCTAATTCACCTACTGTCCTTTCCATTCCTGTAGCAATTTGGAAAGTCTCACCTCCGACCTCTTTTTCCATAGCCAGTATCACAGCACGCACAAGATCGTCAATATATAAAAAATCTCTGGTCTGAGTTCCGTCGCCATAAATTGTACAGGTCTCACCTGCTACAGCTTGACGAATAAATTTAGCCACTACACTAGATTTTTTCTTGGAACGTGGCCCATAGACATTGCCAAAGCGTAGGCAAACAGTATCAATACCAAAAGTACGAAAATATGCAGAGCAATAGCCCTCTCCAGCCAGTTTGCTGGCTCCATAAGGTGAAACCGGGTGGGGCGGCAGTTCTTCGTGGATAGGTGGTTCTACCTGACCTGCTGGTGCCCCAGATGAAGCAAATATGAACTTCTTGACACCATTAACTCGGGCAGCTTCCAGCATATTGAAGGTTCCAAGTACATTGCATTCCATATCGAGCCGAGGATTCTCAATGGAGGGTCTTACGCCAGTATTAGCAGCTAGATGAATAATACTATCAACATTTTGGGTACATATTTGAACCAATTCACTATTGCGAATATCTCCTTCAATCAGTGCCACACCCCCATCGAAACCAGGAAGTTCTTTAGGAGAAATAATAGAGAAAGAAGTCACTTCCGCTAGATCGTCGGGCTTCCCTGTAAACAAGTTATCAAGGACGCGAATCTGTAGGTTTGGCCATCGTTCAACGAATTTTCTAATCAGTGATGTGCCGATAAAGCCACACCCACCAGTTACCAGAATAGATTTTACCATTTTGTTATGTTTCCTAATTATACTTATAAATTTTTGTGTTGGTTGAAGTGTTGATTGAAAAAAATAATCTCAAAAGCAGCATCCTCCTCGAATGTGTAGGGTCGCTCAGGTTTGCGCTGAAGCCATTTTTCATAGTAATCAGTTTTGGGTGCAATGGGCTGCGCTCCTTCAAATCGACCTTCTTGATAAAAATGATATAAGGGGCACATTTCCTCATTTGATTTCATATAGCGTGCCAGATAGGCGTTAGTATCAAATTCAGCAGATGGATTATAACCCAATTTCCAACCTACGGATATATAATGCAGCAGAGGGTCTTCACCACTTTTCTTTACATCCATATATTCTTGAAGGTAAAAGAGCTTATCAAACAATCTGTGCCCATAAATCGTCAAATATTGGTTTTCATATTTTTCAAACAAGCCTGGATCGCGGTCGAATATACAACAATTTTGAAACCTAGCCATGTTCGCCGCTTTTTTTAGTATTTCTTCTGCACGTTGGTGTTCTTCACGATACTTATCTCGAATAGTAGATGAAGCTTTTCCTGTTCCTTTAATTGCGCTAACCAGCAAACTTTCCCATTTTTTATTTATTGCATCTGGATGGTACTTAGCAGCAGTATCACGGGCTTTCAATCCCATTATACGACGCAGTTGTGGTTGATCCATTAAGTAACGCATACCTTCTGCCAAGCCTAATATCCGATCTTTGCTTGCCGTTATGAGCAAACCGTCCTCCCCATGAGTAATAATTTCATTGCTACCTGAGCATTCATCGTAGGCAATAACTGGGATGGCATGAGCCATAGCTTCGCGCAGCGCCATTGGGCAGCCTTCCTGCTCGGAAGGCAAAACTTTTAGGTGAACTTGAGGATAAATTTGATACATTTCATCAGTGTTGTTTGCTTGACAAAATGTCACACGGTTCTCAAGGTTGAGTTCCTTAACAAGTGCCTGTAGCTTTTCCAAAAGCGGACCCATCCCATAAAGCCATAAATCCCATTCAGGAAAATCATCTTTGATAATTGCAAACGCATTAATTAATAAATCTAACCGTTTTTCAAAAGAGAACCGACCAGAATAAAGAATTGTAAACCGACCTGCATTGTTAGGTTTATCTGGCGAACCAAAAGTTGTTGCTGGTTCAATTTGACTAGGTATAATTTCTAGTTTTTCTTGAACTGAAGGTGGAAAAATATTTTTATAGGAGGGCATTAAGACGTGACCAGCACTGGCGGCTAAAAAGACAGAGTTGATGGCAGGAAAACTATGCCATAAGTATTTTAAGCAATACTCTGAACTGCCCCGGATTGATTGAACAAAAGGAACTTTTGTGATGACACATACAGAAGCTAAGAAAAAAGACCACTGAGAGCTATTAACAATTAATACTAGGTCTGGTTTTAAATCCTTTAAAAACTTACATAAATCTTCAAAGTTCTTTTTCGTGCCATCTTGGCGAACAAATGCTAAATTAACGCGATCGTCGATTGGGTAGGCCAAATCAGTGTTAAGCTCACCACCATGACTTTTTTTCCAGCCTACTAAAGTGACCTCATATCCAGCATTAACCAAATGTTCTGTCAGGAATACATACGATCGCTGAACACCACCTATTTTAAACAAATCACCTGACGCGAAAATAACAATTTTGCTTTTTGAATTATCCGAATTAATCACTGCTTTACTCCAAGGTGCATTGTGCATTCCAGCATTTTTTAGGGTAGTTAAAAATGTGTGTGCGAGTTTTACTAAAATCAGATGGATATAAGAAAGCTTACACTACGGTGTCAGGTTTTTGGCAGAAATAGATTTTGTTTATCTCGTTATCTGTTGCATCTGACTTGCTAATTGTTGAAATGAGTGAAAGACCAGCTTTTACAATCCAGTTTTTCATTTCATCTTTTGTATGTTTGCTATTGTTGGCAATAAAAAAACCACCTGGGTTTAAAGCGTTATAAACTGATACCATAGTATTTGGGATATCTATTCCATGACCGTAAATAAGACCAAACATTGTAATTACATCAAATTTACTACCCGATTGACTGACAATATCGTAAATAGCAGGCTTTTCAATGCGTTGTAAAGTAACGCTATCTGGGTTGTCTAGCTCTAAAAACAACTTTTCAGCAGCAGTAAGCCAGCGCTGGTTATGATCCCAACCATGTAAGTTGTTAAACCCAAACTTGGCCAGAAAGAGTAGAAATTGTGCGGTTCCTGTGCCAAAATCTAGTATGCGACTGTCTTTTTTGACCTCTTTTTGCAAAAGAAACATTAATGTTTCTCGTAAATGAATTTTTTCAAAGAAAAAAGGATTAGAGCGATAAAAAAAGCCTTGGCATATATCTTTTTCATACCGTGGATCTACCTCTAGGAGTACGCTTTTAATTTCATCTTCTATCCCCAAACTCCAACTATCTTTTATATCTGATATGAACCTATACTCATTTTTTACATTTGGTAGCATCATTCCTGGCTGATGATTACTTTCCCCCTCGATGTCGTCAGCCCTGATACGCATTAGTTCTCCAGAAGTAAAGAAGTAATTCTTCGTAGTACAAGCATTCACAAAACAATTCGATTTCTCTGTTGTAGTACAATAAATTAACTTCCAATCCTTTAAATTTGTGCTTTCAATTAAGGCACAAAACCATTTCCCTCTAAAGCCCACAAATAAAGAATCATTAAACCATTCCATATAATGAACGAAGGGAACTGGCTTTAAATAAGGATATATTTCAGGAAAAGTAAATATTGTTTCAACATCATAAATCTTGTCTTCCCCATCATCGTCAAAGCACACAATTTTATTTCGACTGTCAAAGTGATCTGTGCCTAGTAAAACTTTATTATCATAGAAGTTGATAGCTGTAAAAAGAGGTCGTGTTTTTTGAGCTGAAAAAATTCTTGAAAAAGATTTTCCATTATCTTTAGAGCGAAATATACTGTGACTATCTTTGGACTTACCCCTATCCCCCTCACCAACAACCACATAAAGCCACTCGTTGGCGGGGTTGATGCGTACATCATGAATGTGTTTAGCATCCCATTGATGCACTACTTCCCATTGAATACCATCAGAACTTCCAAAAAGAATTGCTGGTCCATTTTGAGAATAGCGACCTATAAAACGATAGCCGTTATTGGCTTGGGTAAACCCTCTAGTTGTACCACCTAAGTCATTAATAACAACTTCAAATTTCCTTGTTTTCTCTGTGTACCTATATAGCTTGTTAGTGCTTCTGCTTGAATAATAGATGGCGTTTCCATCTGAATGTAGTCTTCCAATATCGGTATCTAGCTCTTCAAAATCGGAGCTGATTTGTGTTAAAAGCTCAAAGTCGTCTCCACAACTTATAGACCTGTAAATAGCATTGTTTTTTGTACTCACAAAAACTGTATTATTAAGTAGCGATTCTACGGACCAAACCAGTGTATTTTTTGGCAAAAAATTTGTCGGAATTGATTGGATTTTCCAGGATTTAACCAGATACTTTTGTGTGTTATTATTGTCATGATTTCCATTATTATTTGTTGCAGAAACTCTTTCAAGTCCTTGGCGAGCAATAGAGTGATCGGGAAAAATTTTTAATGTTTCTTGATAGCGTTTGCGAGCTTCACTGTTATCTTTTTTCTTTTCAGCAATAAATGCGTATCGAACATAGGGTCCAGGTGCATTAGGAAACCTCTTTATGGCAGACCTGAAAAAGTCCTCGGCTTCAGCCAAGCGATTAGTTGCAATTAAGATATTGCCATATCTCATATATCCAACAATCCTATCGGGAAAATACTCAACCAATAACCCATAATATTTTAACGCTAAATCAGAATTATCTTTTTCGTAGTCCTTAGCTGATTCCAACAAAACGCTGATTGCTTTTTCTTCCTCAGTTTTTGATGATTCCGAGCTTTCTTGAGAAAGAATCTGAAATGCACTCTCAAATTCGTGATTATTAATCAAGCTGTGTAAATCACTCATAACATAAACCTCTAATAATTCATTTAATAATTAATGACCTACTCAAGTGTGGAACTACTACACCAATGTCTGATGCAGATAAAAAACGTCCGTAACCTGTTTGTTGTAATGTGCCATCACGGTAAGTGTGCGTACCTCTCCAACAGGGAACATCTTCGCTCAAAGTCTCACTAGCATTTGTCCATGTTAAGCCATCATCGCTATACCAAACAGATCCTTTTCCTGTTACTGGCCTAACAGCAGTCCAAATCCGCCCGTTTCGATCGCATTCAAGAAAGAAACTTCCCCATCCATAACCTTTGCTTGCTTTTAATACTGGTTCTGGAGAAGTAGGTTGACTACTGCCATCATCTTTTACTCGGTAAACAATCACACTATCCAGATTCAAAGCTAGGCCAGTATCATCGCTCAAGTAAATATATTCATCTTTGAAGCAAATCCCAATAAACTGTAAGGTATTGTTAGAGTCAGCAAATTTTAGTTCCCAATCTAGCTTTATTAATTTGCATCCCCTACTCAAACACTGACTTAAAGGATTTGTGAGACGAATTAGAGAACCCTCTGCGGTATCTACAACCATGCGCAAACCCGAAGAAGAAACCAAAATATCTCCAGGAGCAACTTTTATTGTTTTGGAAAGCATAATTTCCCTGCAACCTACATCAGATGAAGTAGCTAAATCGACAGTTATGACTTTACTTCTCCAACATCCTCGCAAACCCTTTTTATCGCCTAAGCAAGCATAAAGCCAACCTGTAGATGGATTGACAGCAACATGATGAACATGAAGTTGATCTTTCCATTGTGGTGCAGAAACATTAGCCCATGTGTTTCCTCCATCCGCAGACCATAATACCGAACAAGAAGCATCAGGTTCATTGCACTCATGGTATACACCTGCAAAAAGGTTATTCGATTTATCTTCATCCATACCCCAGAAGCATTGTTCAAAGGCCATCTGAAACGTTTCACCAGCATCAGTGCTAACAAAGGTTCTGCCAAAACGCCCCTTTTTGAAACCTTTCAAACCAACATAGATGTTATCTGAACTGTCTATAAATAGTCCTCTAATATCACATGGACTGTCTGGAAATTTATATCGAAGTTGAATATTTTCAGGATTTCCTTTAGAAGACCACATCAAGCGATCTGGAAAACAGGCAGCAAAAAAACGATTTCGACTATCCCAACCATTTACTCCCAGGTGATGACTAAGATAGCTAGTTTTTGTTTCGTTAATTTTATCGCTTCTACTTTGGCAGGCTATACTTTTTGAAAAAGTTATATTTTTATCGCGTTTTAGAATAACAAGACCATGAATTTTGGATTCCCAATCAGTTAGCAAGTCAATTATTTTTCCCGTTCTATTATAAACACCATGTAAAACCATTTTTGCGTAAGGAACTTTCCTGGATTTAATATATTTGCGTAGATCGTAACATTCTGCTGGATTGTACAAAACCACAACATTTGCTGATGCAAAAGCAGTATCTAGTTCATCAATAGATTGTGCAAAAGTTACAACAAAATTGTCATTTTCACCAACGATGGGTTCACCTGTCGAAATTGACAGTGCATTGAGAAAAGAAACACCAGGAAAGACTTTCCATGTTATTTTTCTTTCTCTTAGAATAGGTATTATACTGCCAGCAACATTGCCATAAATTGCTACATCTCCAGCCATTGCAAAGGTTGTTTGTTTACCCTCTGCGACTAATTTTTCAACTTCATCGACAACTTTTTTAAAAATCGGATCTTTTTGCCATTCGCTATTCCATTTTACGTTATTTGGCATATAGGTTCTAATTTTACCTTCACCAACAATATCCCTGACAAAATTTTCCATCCAAGACCCAGATTTTGTCATTATATAAATGTAGTCGGAATTTATAAGCTGGTTATAAGCACCAAATGTAAGATGCTCTTTTAAACCAATTCCTAAACCTATCATTGAGACAGAAGACATAGCATTAATAATAAAGTTAAACCTCTATTTGTAACTCTAATTGAACTTGCTTAATAACTATCTAAATCTATACTCTCGAAAATCTTTCTGAATCATCTTCTTTTTCTCTATTAGTAATGCTCTCCAGAACATTTCATCTGAAAAATCTGGTATGGGATATTTTTTGTTAGACCGTGGTTTAGCTACAGAAGTTAACCGCCCAAATAATTCACTAACAGAAATATCCGCTGAGACACGCTCAAGCTTAACAAGAGGTTCTCGGCGACAAAGCAAGGTAGATGGTAACTCTGAGTTCCTCACCGCCTCCTCTCTGCATCCGCTCAGGCTTTTCAAAAGCCCCGGTAAGACATCACGCTCAAAAACAATATGTTGTTCCAGAAACATAACTTGCTCATACCTAGCAGTTTTGGCTATTTTACTCATAGGAGCTTGAGAAGACATCATTTCCGGTGGCAGCAGCCGGATCAACACACGGGGAATAAAAGGCTTAATAACAGACAGAGCTTCCTGGGGTTGAGCCGCAGGCATCAATATCTCTACAGGTTTATGGGTGTTATAACGTACAAAAGACCCTAAAAATTTCTTCACAGAGTGAATATCTTCCCCTACCCGAATAATTATAGATACTCCTTCTGTTACTGCCTTGCCATTTTTGCTACTGACAGGCTCCACTGCTGAACCTTCGGGACGTAATGAATACCAGATTAGATACTCCTCAGACAAAAACCCAGCTAGAGGCGAAACCTTCTTAATATATTTCTTAGCCAAAGTCTGTCGCGCCTTTTTAGCCTCCAGTTTCTCAGCACTGACAAAATCGTGATGAATTACTAACTTAGGCCAATAATAAATTCCTCTGTTAGGAAATTTCTGCAAACAACGGCTCGTTAACTCCACACCTTCATGCCCAAAAAGTAGCGGATCGAACTCCCCAACAGAGACAAACTCTTCCTTCTGAATCACCATATTACCTTCAGTAATCAATACTGCGGGTAAAGGATAAACCCCCAAATCATAGTGCAACGGAGGCTGTGCTTTTGGTGGATTACCACTGGGAAGTATTCGACCCCGAATTGCCAAGAAATCGTGGTTTTCCATCGCTTCCCGTGCGTTGCTGACATACCCATAATCCATAATGGCATCATCATCCAGAAAAATCAAGCGATCGCCCCAAGCAAAATGCGCCCCCACATTACGCCCCTCAGAGGGCAACAAATTTATAGGAGGAGACACCCAAAGCATTGGAAAGTCAGCTAACTGCTGGCGAACTGCTTCATTACCACCGTTGTCTATGAGAATAACTTCAAACCCCGTATCAGTTTGGTTGAATACTGATTCTAGACATTGCAGCAGCGCCGTACCTGCGTTAAAGCTGACAATAATCACCGAAAAGTGAACCGACTTCTGTGACCTTTTATCCTGCTTAGGAAAACTGTCATAATCAACACTTTGGCGATATACAGCCATCTGTTCGCGAGCTTCATCAAACCCCTCTTGGAGATATAACCTCCGAGCTTCTTCAAAGATTGTAAATACGTTCTGATTTTGTCTCATTACTTCAAAATTCCTGATGGGAAATAACTTTCTATTACCAACGGATACCACGAAAGATTACATCCTTGCGAATGTTATCCTTGTAGCGCTCCACCACCCGGAACATATCTTCCATCACCTCTTCAGTCAGGTAGTGCGGTTCAACACCAATATTCACTAAACCTTGGTAAGTTGGATTGTAGTAATGTTCCTCAGACTCTTTGCGCGGGTTTTCGATACTTTTAATCTCCACATCATAACCCAATTTTGTGCCTACCTTCTTAGTCAACTCAGCCAGTTGATTAACGCTGAAAGTTTCCATGATTTGGTTAAAAATACGAAGCTCGCCAGATTTTGCCAGCGTTATTTCAGACTTGTGTACGCATTGCAGTGTGTCTTTAATATTCAGATAACCCCGAATTTGCCCACCCTTTCCATAAACAGTCAGGGGGTAACCAACAACAGCTTGGGTAATGAAACGGTTGACCACTGTACCAAATACCTCATCATAATTGAAAAGAGTCTTCAGGCGATCGTCAATCACAGACTCCTCGGTTTCTAAACCATAAACCGGACCTTGCATTAGGTCTGTCACCCTTAAGTTCCACATACGAACCCCAAACCAAAGCAAGTCAGTATCCATAATTTTTGTGGTGTGGTAGATAGACGACGCTTGTCTAGGGAAGAGAAATTTGTCTTTGCGTCCCTTATGTTCAATTTCCAGCCAACCTTCCTCAATGTCAATATTAGGAGTTCCATATTCTCCCATCGTTCCCAACTTAATAATGTGGGTACTAGGAGAATAATCACGCACTGCAAACATCAGATTATTTGTAACCAGAAGATTATTTGAGATAGTGGTATTAGCGTAGTTGTAATTAATCAAAGAATAGGGAGCAGATGGCTGCTCTGCATAATGGACAACCGTATCTGGGATACCAGTAAACTTATTATTAACAGCCCACTGATAAGAAACACTACCATCAAAAAATGCACGCATTTGATGTGGGTTAGTCAGATCGCCAATCACCACTTTGATTTCTTTACCAGTTTTTTCATGCCAAATGCTGGCTCGCTCCTGTAGAGTGGGCAAACTATAAAGCATCCTTACATCCAATTCAGTGCAAGCATTGCGCCGGAAATAGTTATCCACTACGGTGACATCATAACCGCGTTGGGAAAAGTACATAGCTGTGGGCCAACCAAGATAGCCATCACCGCCGAGTATCAGAATATGTGCCATGTTGTATTCTAGCCTCCTGTGTATTGTATATTGTTTATTATTCTGAACTAATTGTGTTTTGTCAGATTTTGTGGTAATAAGTCTGCTTCCAGAAGTTGATTCCCAAGCAGAAAATCCGTTAACTCTTTTTGAGATAAGGGCTTTTCATTGTTAGAATTATAGGGCTTTTCAACCGTTAAAGACAGAATATCTGGATAATCATATTCAATCTTGTCAGAAATACTACCAAAAGCAGGTATAACAGCAAAATAGTTTTTCAATTCATACGTTCGTCTAGTTTCCTCACTATTCATCAGTTCTTCATAGAACTTCTCACCAGGTTTAGCCCCAATGGTTACGACTTCGATAGCATCAGGGCGATAGCCGTAAACCGGAGCCAACTGCTGAATCATAACCTCAGCCAAATTTAGAATCCGAATCGCTGGCATTTTTGTCACAAAAATTTCTCCCCCTCTAGCAAGGATACTTGAATCAATTACAAGTCTGGTAGCTTCCTTAATACTCATTATGAAACGAGTCATTTCTGGGTCTGTCAGAGTCACTGGACCACCACTGCGAATCTGTTCGTGAAAAACAGGTATGACAGAGCCTCTGGAACCAAGAACGTTTCCAAAACGAGTAGAAGCAAAAACTGTCCCACTTCCCTTCAAGGATTCGCTGCTAGCTGCAGTCATCAGCTTTTCCCCCATGAGTTTGGAAGTTCCCATCACATTTGTAGGATTAACAGCTTTATCAGAGCTGGTAAAAATCACCCTTTCTACCTTTGACTCATAAGCAGCTTCAATGACATTTTGAACACCATTAATATTAGTCTGAACAGCTTCAAAAGGGGAACGCTCGCAGAGTACAACGTGCTTAAATGCCGCAGCATGAAAAACAATATGTACACCTTGAAACATTCTAATCAGCTTGTAGCGATCGCGGATGTCTGCTAGAAAGAAAGTAACATTTGTCTGTTGCTGATAGCGCTGCTGTAGAAAAAATAGTTCAGATTCGTTATTGTCTAGTCCAATTAGCTCGCCTACAGCATATTCTTCTGTAAGCTGGCGTACCAGTTCTTTACCTACAGTGCCACAGCATCCTGTCACTAATACAGATTTTTTGTTAAGGTGCGTCATATTGTTCCAGTTGTACTTTCCAATTTTATAAGATGTATACTATCATTTGAATTATTTAAAGATTTATATTGCTTAACTCCTGATATTTCAAATAATATTCTTCCAGCATTTCTTGAGCTTGAGTTAGCTGGAGTAGAAGCAGTTCGTTTTCTTTATGGAGGCTATCGGTTGCTGTTTGTTCTGCTTTCTGTCTGTCCTCCTCTCTTTTTGCCAAAAGGTAATGTCCATCCACCCCATCAAAACCCAAATCTACAGCTTTCTGATAAACCTCAACCGCCTCATCCTTTTCCCCCAACTCCAACAAAATATCCCCCAACTGCTGCCAAACTAAAGCAGATCCAGGATGCAACTCCACCGCCTTCCTCAACTCAACCTCCGCCTCCCGCCAACGTTCCAACCGCATCAACCCATACCCCAACTGATGCCTAACCACAGCAGACTTAGGATTAATCTCCACCACTAACCGATACTCAACAACAGCCTCCTCCCATCTACCCAACTGCCCCAAAGCATAACCCAAATGATGCCTCACCTCGGCTCCAGCAAAACCCAAACTAATCGCCCGCCCATACTCAACAACAGCCTCATCCCATCTACCCAACTGCCCCAAAGCCTGACCCAAACCAAACAAAACTTCACCAGACTCCCCAGACAAAACCACCGCCTGACGATAAAATTCCACGGCCTCCGACCATTGTCCCAACTTACCCAAAGCCTCAGCCAAACCCAAACAATAATCAACCCCACCGGGACTCATCTCCCAACTCCGACGATAAAACTCCACCGCCTCAGACCATTGCTCCTGCCCAGACTTAGCCGCCCCCAAATAATAATAAGCCTCTGTCTGTAGGGACGTTCCATGAAACTTCCCTGCATTTGCATACAACATATTTACCACTTTGTCAAGACACTGCTCTGCCTCCGACCATTGCCCCAACTTCACCAACACCGCTCCCAAACCAAGATAAAACTCTGGCACATCGCTCTTCTGCTTCACGGCCCGACGAAAATAACCCAAAGCCTCCTGAAATTGACCTTCACCCTGTAACAAAACCCCCAACTTGTAGAGAGACCAGGAAGCTTGAGGATTTATGGCCACAGCCTGACCAAAAGCAGCGATCGCCTCATCTATGCGCCCCACCTTAACCAAAGCCTCCCCCAAATTATGATGAGTATGGGAAAAACCAGGATTAAGAGCGATCGCCTCACGGTAAGCAGCCACAGCATCATCGAGCTTGCCCTCCCGCAACAATTGATTAGCAGTTTTGAAATTAGTTTGAACCATGGTTAGAATTTAGAATTTAGAATTTAGAATTACCTCTTCTTATAAGTGTAAGAGGATCAGTTAAAAGGATTTGTTTCTTGGTCTCATGGATATGGCGTAAGTTTCCTCCCCATCCCACCCTACGGGAAAGCTGCGCTAACGACCGCTTTTTTTCCCATTTCAAGGGGAAGCTAATAAAGCTGAATTCTTTAATTATTAATTATTAATTATTCATTATTCATTATTAAAAGACCTACAATTGAAAAATCGTTGGAGAGATTTGGAAATAATCTGCTAGAACTTTTGCTTGCCAGTTATTCAAAGAAAGTTGACCATCTACGACCTGAGAAACTACCTCATCAGAACCAATAATTCCTACTAAATTTTGTTGACTAATTCCGCTTGCTGTGATTAAGTGCTGTAAAACTTCGTAAGGTTTCACTGATGCCATAGGATAGTTTTCAGCTTCATAATTTTCTATTAACAAAACTAACAAATCATATAAAGCTTTTTCCTCCTGAG
Organism: Okeania sp. SIO1H4; assembly: GCF_010672695.1. Taxonomy (NCBI): domain Bacteria; kingdom Bacillati; phylum Cyanobacteriota; class Cyanophyceae; order Oscillatoriales; family Microcoleaceae; genus Okeania; species Okeania sp. SIO1H4. The sequence continues at coordinate 29,499 of NZ_JAAHGB010000020.1, read as the reverse complement.
TAAGATTTTTAGCGAAAGTTAGCTCTTCTAACACTGCCAAATACGCTTCGTATTCTAGTTCTGTTTCTATAACTTTTGGAGTAAATTAGAAATAACTCAAAAATTAAAAGTCAAAAGTTAAAAGTTAGAAATTAAGTCAAAAGTGGGGGGAGGGAACAGAGCTAATTCTTTAACGCACCCTACTGGACTCCTACTTCTGACTTCTCAAAGGGCGGGTTCATCTAAATTTAGTGTTAAGCAATTAACTTAAGGCCAAACCCGCCCCTACTGGACTGACTCCCTACACTCCCCTTTTCAAGGACCTGAATATAAACGTACCAAAGCAATACCAGTAACAACAGCGACAAAAAACCATGTTACCAACAGACCTATTACTTCACTAATAAATAGACCGATCGCCCCATACATAAATCCACCCACTGCCCAACCAAGGGATAAACCTACAGACCAAGCAATAATATTGGCAATTATCCACCATTCTTCCCAATAAATTTGCTTCCTGAGTACAAACCATTGGCCTAATCCCAAAATTGCCCCCACAATAGCTCCATTAATCAACCCATGAAATAGCCTGACTGAAATTTGTTCTGTTCGTGGGGCCACCCAACCTAATGCTCCTAAACTACTGGCCCCGATTAATAACCATGTCACAATAGTTAATACAACCCACCATCTACTTCGGAAAATATAATTTCTCAGTACCAACCATTGGGCTAATCCGATGACAGCACCGCCCATGGCTCCTGAAAAAGCACCAATATAGGGTCTAACACCTACTTCTACAAATATTAAACTGACCAAAAAGCCGACAACAGTGAAAAATACCCACTGTAACCAAAAACCCCAGCCGATGGTTTTGGACTTAGTATGAGATGGATAATAATATGATTTAGTAATTGACACAAGCTCTTCTACAATTAATAATTAATAATTAATAATTACCTCTCCTTGAAAATGGATAGTTATTAGTAGTGGCGTGTCAAGCTGAAAATGGTTTATTAAATTTTTTAGTATAATTCTTGCTCTGACTAAGGTTTGGAGAATTTTCCTAAAACACTATTTCAAGCTTGACACGCCAGTAGTGGACCGTTTCATCTTAAATAGTGCATTAGAATTGTCATGGCGTTAGCGTAGCTTTGCGATAGCAAACAATAGTGTTTGCCTAGCATTCCGTAGGAAAGCAATCTCTAGCCAATTTCCTATTGCATCATTTTAGTTGAAACAGTCCACTACTGCTCCCTAGTTTTTAACTTTTGAATTCATATGACTTTTGACTTTTGACTTTTGACTTTTGACTTTTGACTTCTCAAAGTTTCGGACGAGATACAGAGGTAGGAAACATTTTCTTGAAACCAGTCCGGCGCTCTTGGGGTGAATTTGGAGTCAAATAACCCCATAAAGTTTCCCAATAGAAAAAAGAAACTCCCGCAAAGTGGCGATCGCGTACTGCTTTTACTTGTTGTTGAATTTGCTCTATCTTCATGGAAGTTTTCATGGTGCCTGTGAGGATACCTATACTGAAAGGAATTTTACTTTTGGCCAATTTCACTTCTGGTTGTTCTAATTCTGCTAAAAATGAGGGTAAGTTATCTCGATACACCTGTAAAACAAATTCGTCTACTATACCTCGCTTGATCCAAGTTGGCCAATCTTGCAAATATAATTTATAAGCAAAGTCATCAGGATTAGAAGACAAGGATACTATACAATTAGGTTTAACTGCTTTGACGGCTTTATAAAGTCTTTCCATTAAAGCAGTTATTTGATTTGCTCGCCATTGCATCCATTCTGGGTCTGTAAAATCTTCTGGAGGCATTTTACCCTGATGTTGTTCCCTGTAGAGGCGAACTGTAATTGGATCGTAGCCTAATTGTACTGGCATGGCAAAGCGATCGTCTATTTGAATGCCATCGACATCGTATTTTTTGACAACTTCTAATACCAGGTCGATAAAAAATTTTTGCACCTGGGGGTGAATGGGGTTAAGCCAAACATTATTGATAGAGAGTGACTGTTTTAGTGTTGTTAATAAAGACTGTTCATCTGGTTCTGGGAGCAGGTCTTTAAGTTCTAATTCAAATATATCCTCGGAAAAATTTCTATTTTTGTCAAGACTGGTTGTCACCCAGTGGGGATGGCGTTTGACTAACAGAGAATTTATTGGTGCCATGAAACCATATTCAAACCAAGGAATGACTCGTAAACCTTGGCGGTGCGACTGTGTAAATATTTCTCTGAGTACATCTCCACCAAGGCGAAATGTGGCAAGGGTAGGGTCTTGAGGTTGACCCGTGACTTTTTGAGCAACCTCACTGGGATAAAATGTGTTGCCTCTATTCCAGGTTACGGGATAAACAGTGTTGAAGTTGAGTTGAGAAAGTTGACGGAGGGCGCGGTTAATTCCCCAGGGAGCGAATAATACGGTACTACTAACATTCGTTATCCAGACTCCACGCACCTCTTTTTTTTCAGGTATAACTTTTGCGGTGACTAATTTTGGCGAGCTTACTATTGCGCATAGGAAAATAGAAAGAAAAGCGATCGCGACTCCTATTCCTAGCCAGATTTTTAATTGTTTGAATTTATAATTAATGTTATTCATTATTAGGGAGTAGGGAGTAGGCAGCTTTGCTGTAGGCAGTAGGCAGTAGAGAGAAATCATCAATTATTTCTGTGGGATGATTGATTTTATTTTTTATTATTAGACATCTGGTAAAAATTAAAAATAAAATCAATTATTATCCATAAATTATCAATTATTATTCCCTGTTACCTGTTATCTGTTCCCTGTTCCCTCTTTTATGGATATGTCTATTGGAGATATCTATCATACCAAGCATGAAAAAAGAATGTTACGAATAATAGGGGCAATTAAAAGACTTTATAGGAGATGTCTATTTTCATAAATATGAAAAAGCGTTTCCTGGCGGAATGCTCCACAAACAAATACCGGCATTGCTGAATTAAGGTATGAAAGTAGGTTTATAGGGAACAGGGAACAGGGAACAGGGAACAGGGAACAGGGAACAGGGAACAGGGAACAGGGAACAGGGAAAAGTTAATATTAACAAGTAGTTCAAACCATCCAAAATAAAAAATCCCAAATACAAAATCATCAAATCATACCCACCAGTCAGCAACGCCCAAATACCTAATTAGGGTTTGCTGAAACAGTCTTTTTTGAGTAGTAGGGGAGCGGGGAAGTAGAGGAGTAGGGGAGTAATTTTTAGGCTACTCTCCTGCCCAAAATGCTAACTTTTTGAGCATAACATAATAGAGCTGAAAACTAGATACTTTTTCCAGAGCTAAAAAGGCTAAAACCTTTATCTATAAATGCTTTTAGATTTAATCAGCAAGCCCTAATTATATTGAATATTAATTCACGCTTCTCAAATTTAGAGATGTGCCAACTCCTGATTCAAATAATATAAATTATTTGAGAGTTTAGCGATCACGAATTTCTACAATCATGCCTTAATTCAGCAACGCCCAAATTTTTAGGCTGATAGCTGATAGCTAATAGCTGATAGCTAGTTAAGTTACGAGAGGTTCGAACCTAGCCAAAACCTCATCAATTAATTCAGGAGTTGCTTTTTCAACAAAACTTGCACCTCTGGCACTGCAATCAACAGCTCTTAACTGATCCACCAGCACAACACCATGAGTTTGTATCTGAGCAGGCAGTTCAACCTCAAAAGGCCATCCTTTCTTTTTACTGGTGATGGGGCAAACCAAAAGAATTTTGGAAATGCGGTTGTAAAGCAATGGTGAGATCACAATTGCAGGGCGGTAGCCCGCCTGTTCGCTACCAGTTCTTGGATTAAGCTGCAATTGAATGATGTCACCTCGTTCGGGGACAATTCCATCAATTTTTACCAACTTTCTGCTCCCATCGACTCACCCCAATCTAATTCATCATGCTGCATATCTGGAGTAGCCTCTTTAAGTAGCTCCTCAAGGCTGTATTTAGGTTTGGTAGGTGACAGAATAATTTTATTACCTTCTGTAGATATAGAAACAGTTGTTCCTTCTTTTAAGCCCACCTCTTGGATAATCGCTTGCGGAAGTATAACTCCAAGGGAATTACCCCAGATACTAACTTTTCGAGTTACCATAGTTTAAAAATTATATGAAGTTTATAATAAGTTAAATATAGAATTAGTCAGGAAAGAACAATGATTCTATACTAGAAATATGTAGGGACGCTCCATAAAACATCCCTACTTCGTTTTCGGCAGAAATTTTTGGATAACTGTACAACCTGATTTGATTCTACTTAACTAAAGTTGCGATCGCTCTTGCCAAAGCATCCACAGCTTCAGTAACTTCGGCAGCAGTTACAATAAGTGGAGGCACAAAACGCAATACTTTCGGCCCCGCAGGTACGATCAATAAACCCTCATTCATGGCAGCTTTGACTAGATCGATAGAAGTCAACTCCACATCTGCCTTCAACTCCATACCATTAATTAAACCCCAACCGCGCACTTCGCTAAATAGATCGGGATACTTAGTGGCAATAGCATTTAACCCTACTCGCAACTGTTCGCCTCTCTGCTGTACATTTGTCAACAAATTTTCCTGTTCCAAAGTTTGACAAACAGCGAGCGCTACCGAACAAACAAAAGGGTTTCCACCAAAAGTGCTAGCATGACTACCAGGTTCAAAAACATCACAGTGAGATTTGCATAACATTGCTCCAATGGGAATACCTCCACCTAGTCCCTTAGCGGAAGTAAAAATATCTGGCTCGATGCCTAAATTTTCATATCCCCAAAGTTTGCCACTACGACCCATACCTACTTGTACTTCATCTAATATCAAGAGAATGCCTTTCTCGTCGCAAATTTCTCTAATTCTTTGAAAGTAAGCCACATTACCAGGGCGAACACCTCCTTCTCCCTGGAGTGCTTCTAGCATAATAGCTGCAACTTGTCGTTTGTCTTTGTCTAATTCAGCGATCGCGCTTTCTATCGCAGCAATATCATTGTAGGGCACATAATAAAATCCTGGCATTAAGGGGCTAAAACCTTTATGATACTTTGGTTGTCCCGTTGCGGTAATAGTTGCTAGAGTACGTCCGTGGAAACTAGCATGGGCAGTCAAAATTATAGGATTTTCAATATCTAATTTTTCGTGAGCATATTTGCGGGCTAATTTTATTGCTCCTTCGTTAGCTTCTGCTCCAGAATTACAGAAAAATGCTTTGTCTGCACAGGAGTGTTCTGTCAACCACTGTGCTAATTCTCCCTGAACTGGTATATAGTATAGATTGGATACATGATGTAGCCGTTGAATTTGTTGCGAGACTGTTGCCATCATTACGGGGTGAGCATGACCAAGGGTACAGGTAGCAATTCCGGCAACAAAATCCAGATATTCTTTTCCTTCAGTATCCCAAACACGACAACCTTCGCCCCGTTCAAGAGCAATGGGGAAACGCCCGTAAGTGTTCATTACATAAGCGTTGAAGTTGTCAGCACTAAATGTTGTATATCCGCCTGTTGTTCCTAAAGATTGCTTTACTATTGTTTCAGGAGTCATAAATCATCATCCTCAAAATCCTCAAAATCAAACTCAATGTTAATTTAATTTTAAAAGAATATATAGAATTTGTAGGTTTTTTTTAATTTATATAGCAGAAGAAAGAAGGAAGAAGGAATAAGGAAAAATCTGGCGTTGTCTGAGTTTTAAGCTTTTGATATGTCCGCGCCCTTTGCTTCGACTGCTATAATATTTTCAGGACTTACGCGAACTATTGAATCATGCAGCATCTGTAGGATTAAACGGCCGTTTGCCCCTATTAGGTATGGTGGTTATGCGTCAGTCCTGATTTTCTCTAAAGTTTTTCGCCATATCAATTTTTATTGCTTTTACCTTGTTTTTTTAGATTCTTTTAAACTTTCTTTTTTGATGTGGGGGAGTAGGGGAGTAGGGGGAGTAGCAAACAAAAGTAAGTTTTTTTTCACCATCTAAAACCTATCGCCTATCACCTTACCGAATAATTAAGGTTTAATACCAAATCTCAAAAGTTTTGCTACATCTCCTTGAGAGTAGGGAGTAGAGAGTAGGGTGAAAAGATATAAGATATCTTGGTTTAATGCTGATAATCGTTACAAACATGATTCAACCATTATTATTACTTAATAACTGAAGTTCCATGGGAAGTATAGCTTATTTTTGGGAATTGGTATAAAGCCTCTCCTTTAAAGGAGAAAAAGCGGTCGTTAGCGGAGCTTCCCGAAGGGTGGGATGGCGAGGTTTCCTCGCCATATCCAATCGACCAAGAGAAGAAAAAAAATTACCTTTTGCGTCAATCCTATCCGTTTTCAAGGAGAGGTAATAATTAATTATTAATTATTAATCGTTGAACACCTACCACCTTCTTATTTCCTAACCTTTAATCCTGTCATAGTTTCAAGTTCTTGTCTGAATAATAAAGCATATCGACTAGGGATATCAACCAAGGTAACGCTTTCATTATTTTGTGCATCCAAATAAACAATTGCTATTTGAACCCTAGCTTGTTTATCTATAGCACTAATTATTCCACCTACAGGAGAAAGAATACCTTTAGCAATACTTTTTCTGACTTGAGTTTTCGCATAATCTCCTGTAGAAAGTTCTGTAATTTGTTCTTTCTTTAAAGTAAAATTAGCATCTTGATATTCTTCTTTATCAAATTCTATATCCAGGCGCTTACCCGAAATATCTACGTTGACTTCGCATTGATTTAACTCCCCATTATTATTATTTAAACAATGAGCACCATGAGTTCTAGCTAAGGCAATATTAGCTGGAAAAAATAATGAAGCAATAGAGACAAGAGCAATTAATTGTTTTTGCATAATTTTAGCCATTTTAATTAATAAAAGTCAGGAGTCAGGAGGAAGAAAGAAGGAAGTTTTTGGCGTTGCATAGTGACGAATGATTTTAGATTTTTGATGAACAGGATTTTGGATTAATCAATTGCTAGAATGATTGATATTAGGTTTTTTTAGTCAAAGTCTAAACTAATTTTTGGCAATATCATTCCATAATGTGCAACCCCAAGTTTTTTATCACGCTATTAAACGGACATGATATTAGTTATATAGGAGAGAAGGAATAAATGGATACTGAAAAGTTGCCCCTCCCAGTCTACAAACCCCAAAAAGCTTGTAGAAACTATTGAGGCGGTGGAGTATTACAACAGATTTCACCATGGCGTGAGGTACATCCTTCGCAGGCAAGATGCCCGCACTATCAACATCTTAACGTTAATATTTGTACTTCATATACAACCGAATCTGCTGTAAACCCATGAAGAAAAAGGTTAGTGGTGCATTGTAATGGTATAGTTGCCACTGGGAGCATCTTGCTCCCGTTCTAATGATTTTTGCCATGATATAGCCAGAGAGAGCATTTTATACCATTTCTGAATAATAATGCTATATTTGATTACCATCTCCCTACTCCCCTACTCAAGGAAACATAGAAAAGTTTTTGAGGTTTGGTATTATTCAGAACTACGAATCTGTAAACCAGTCAAAATTTCTAAATCTTTCATTAGAGGTTCGCTTTGTTTTGTAGGAATATCAATCATAGTGACATTTTTATTGTTTTGATAATCCACATATTCAATAGCTAACTGAGTCCTGTCCTGTTTAGCAAACATACCAACTAAAGCTCCCAACGGACCGAGAATTAAACTGGCACCAATAGTTTCTTTGGCTCTTTTTTTAGCATATTCACCAGTTGAAATTTCAGTAATTTGATTACCTCTCAACTTCATATTAACATCTTGAAATTTTTCAGATTTAAAATTCATTTCCAGGCTGTTATTTCGGTCTGAGATAATAACTCTACACTTTTTCATTTCACCACTAATAATATTCAGGCAGTGAGCGCCATGTTCTCCAGCTAAAGCCTGGTTGTTACTCCAAACAACTGTAGCAATAGATATCAAAATAGCAATTTTTTTCATACTCTTAATGTAGTGAATTAATACTTAATCAGATTGACTAAAGCTTTTTATATATTAGCTCTAATAAACCTAAACTATATTATATTATCTAGAGAATTAGTGTTGGATAATTAACAGTATCAAGAATAAAAAACATCTATAGCGCTACCCGCTAGGGAACAGGGAATAGTGAACTGTAAAAGTGTTTTAGGATTGAAAAATGTCCTAACCAATTCTTGTAATGCTATAAAGTTGATATCGATAAAATTATGGCCAATTTCATTAGTATCCCCAGATACTTTTTCCTTCTTGCTTTTTCAAATAACAATCCTAATATCAAGTCTCATTAATTAGCCATAATAAAAATGTTTTCTCTGATAAATTTCTCCCTATTCCCTATTCCCTATTCCCTAAATTTTGTATTGTGGGTATTCAAAGAGACATGATATAAATCATTCCTAATATTGCTGCGATGTTTCCCATTTCCTATTCCCGATATATTGTATGAAGTTTTACAAAAAATCAATATCTATAGTTGTAAATATCAAATAAAATAGTAAACGAAAAAGTATACTAGCCAAAGCAACATGAATAATTTACAAAAGTGGACATCACTCTTAGGTAGAATATTTCTCTCTGCAGTTTTTATCAAATCAGGTATTGGTAAAATTTTAGATCCAGCAAGTACTCAACAATATATGGCATCTGCAGGAATTCCAGGTTGGTTATTAATTCCGACAATTGCTGTTTTATTAATAGGTGGATTATCTGTTTTAGTAGGTTATAAAGCTCGTTATGGCGCACTTTTATTAATAGGATTTTTAATTCCAAGTACTCTGATTTTCCACAATCTTTTTGCAGATCCTTCCCAGGAAATTGCTTTTATGAAAAACCTTGGATTAATAGGAGGATTGTTAATAGTTTATTCTTTTGGACCAGGTTCAATTAGTTTTGATGGGAAAAATATTAATTATGATTAAATAAGGCAGAAGAGAAAATTACTTATGGATAGTATCCGACACGCCACTTCGTTTCTTATAACCCCAAACAATTTTAAGCACTCCTGTTGACGGTGAGGTATTAAACCCGCTACAGAAAAAATAATACTAAATTTATTGAGGAAAAAAGTCAAAAATAAACTTAATAATTTCCTAGATTTATACACAAACATAGTATGGAAATTGCTATATCAAAAGTTTAAAATTCAGACAAAGCAAAATTTTACCTTCTTCCTTCTTTCTTCTTCTTACCGAATAATTAAGGTTTAAAGCCTCTCCTTTAAATGAGAAACAAGAAAAAATTTTCCTTTTATTCAATCCTATCCGCTTTCGGGAGAGGTAATTATCAATTATCCATTATCAATTATCAATTATTGAATTCTTCCTTCTGCTATAAATATCAATAAATTTGTTAGAAAATATGAAAACACAGTGGGAAAACTTTTTACAAAATCTTGGTGAATGGCATGGTTCATTTACTAAAATTTCTGCTCAAGGAGATATAGTTGAAGATACACCTAGTATTCTGATTTTAGAAAGTTTGGATGATCAGAATAAAACAGTCCGTCTCACTCTTCGTCGCTTTACTTCTTCAGGGGATAATTCTCAGCCAAAAGTTAATGAATTAGTCAGAGAATATCAAACCTTTGGCAAAGATACTATGTTTTTTGAAGATGGTGCTTTTTCTCAAGGTTCAATTCAAATATCACCAATTTCAGTTAATGGCGCTGAGTTTAGTTTTATTAATCAAAATCGTCGTCTTCGTTTAGTAGAATTATTTAACCAGGATGGAAGTTTCCAAACATTAACTTTAATTCGAGAAAAACGAGCAGGTACAAATGCTTTAGAAAATCCAACTCTCACAGTAGATGCTTTATTAGGGAAATGGCAGGGAGAAGCTATTACTATTTATCCCGATTTGCGGACACCGGATGTTTATCCAACTCAAATGGAGTTAAAAATTGATAATACAGGTCGATTATTGCAGCAAATTACTTTTGGTAATACTAATCAGAAAATAATTACTTCTACTGCGAGAATTGAAGGCTCTATTTTACACTTTGACCAAGGTTCTCAACCTGTAAAAGTCTTACTTATTCCTGATGGTGCTTCTGCTACTTTGCCGATTAAAGTTGAGTTGAGAAAACCTGTATTTTTTGAAGCTGGTTGGTTAATTAAACCTGACCTTCGTCAACGACTTATTCGTACTTATAATGAGAAAGGAGAATGGGTTAGTTTAACTTTAGTTACTGAGCATAAAATTAATTAAAATTACTTTTAGCAAGACCTAAGTAACCTGGAAGAAGGAAGAAGGAAAAAGTGGATGGGGACAGTTAACGAACTGGCACTTCGTGTCTACAAACCCCAAGTAATTGTAAATATCGTGTAGAAGGTGGGGTATTAAACTCAAAAGAAAAAGATAATTTTAGAATATATTTTGTTGAAGAAGCAAGAATAAATTTAGTTATCTAGGAGAAAAGGAAGAAAGAAAAAAGTGAATGGGGATACTGAAAAGTTACAGCTCCGTATCTATAAACTTCAACTAATTGTATAAATTATGTAGAAAATGAGGAATTATACCAAATTCAAAAAAGGCAGTTACATCTTAATTTGTGATTTATTCCTAAAAGAAAAAATTATAAGTTCCATAAATTCTAAAATTTCCACCTTTTTTACTCTTTAATATTTATGTTTTTCTTTCCCTGTTCCCTTTTCCCTGTTCCCTGTTCCCTGTTCCCTGTTCCCTGTTCCCTGTGTCCTCACGCTTTGCAATATTTTATGAAATTGGTATTAAACCAAAGAAAGCTATTAACAGAAGGAGGAAAAATGTCATTATCTCTCAAAATTATTCTGCTAGTCGCTACAACAATTTATCAAGCGATCGCCTGTCATTTGGAAAATCAAAAACCACCTCCAGGAAAACTATTTGATGTTGGTGGTTATCGTCTACATTTATATGTTGTAGGAGAAGCTAGTCCAACAATTATTCTCGACCACAGTTTAGGTGGAATAGAGGGATATTTCCTAGTAGAAAAACTGGCAAAGTTAGGGCGAGTATGTATTTACGACAGAGCTGGATATGGATGGAGCGAACATAGCCCCCATCCTCGAACTAGCAGTCAAATTGTCACAGAATTAGATACCTTACTTACCCAAGCAAAAATTCAGCCACCTTACATTTTAGTAGGAAATTCTTTTGGTAGTTACAATGTCAGATTATATGCTCATCGTTTCCCAGAAAAAGTTATTGGCATGGTACTTACAGATGGACTCCATGAAACAGGAATGCTGAAGATGCCTATCCAATTACAAGCTTTGAAACTATTATTTATTTCCGGCTTTGTTATGTCTATTTTAGGTTCAATATTAGGAATTATTCAGCTATTAAGAAAATGTCGAATATTTGAATTAATCAAACCTGAATTACAAGATTTTTCTCAAGAGTCGAGAAATCATGTAAAACATTCTTTTTGTCGCTCTAAACACTGGATTACAATGAGTCGAGAAATACTAAATCTAAATAATAGTGGAAATCAGGTTATTATTGCTAATCAGTTTGCTTCGATGCCAGTAGTTAGTATCAAAGCTAATTCTTTTTTTCAGTCTTCTTGGTGGACTTTTTTAATTCCTCTGAAATCAGCCAACAAATTACGAGAGCAAATGCACAAAAATTTGTGTAATCTATCAACAAATTGTGTTCAAATTCAAGCCAATAAAAGTAGCCATTTTGTATGGATAGACGAACCCAGTCTAATTGTAGATGGTGTCAAAATTTTACTAGACAAACTAAATCAAACTACATCGACGACTTAACGCCAATTTCAAAAGTGATTTATACTTTTTATCGCTAATAGTATAAGCTCCAAATCTTTCCAAGTGGGGGTTATTCATCTGAGCATCAAAAAAAACAAACTGTCGCTTTAGAGTAGTCATAAGGGGAGACTTGAGACCTTATTTCTTGATCAACCAAAATAATTACTTTCTCAGCTCCCTCGCAATGACAGTCATAGGTTGAGAGCGAGTTGAAGACTTAGTTTATAAATCAGTATCTAATAACTGAGTGCTAATTACTATAGATTACATCGACGACTTAACGCCAATTTCAAAAGTGCTTTATACTTTTTATCGCTAATAGTATAAGCTCCAAATCTTTCCAAGTGGGGGTTATTCATCTGAGCATCAAAAAAAACAAACTGTCGCTCCCTGAGTCGCTCCACCAACTTTACCATCGCCACCTTCGACCCTTCAGGAATATTGAAAAACATTGACTCCCCAATAAAACCCCCACCAATCACAATTCCTAAAATCCCCCCAGCAAGTTCATCTCCTTGCCAAGTCTCAAAACTATAAGCATACCCCGCTTGATTCAAAGCTTTGTAAATCTGCTTGAGTTCCCCAGATATCCAAGTTGTTTCTCGATCTGCACAACCTTCAACTACAGCCTCAAAATCCTGATTAACACCAACAGTAAAACGATTTTGATTAATTATACGACGTAGTGACCGTGGATAGCGAAATCTTTCATCCAAAGGAATCAAAGCTCGTTTCCTACTACCATACCACTTTAAACTATTCTCTCCATCATTCGCCATGAGGAAATAGCCCTGAGCATATCCTTGTATGATGGAGTTAATATCATATTCTATCATGGAATTACCATTAACAATTTATAATAGAAAATTTAAGATTATGCCTGAACCAATAAAACCAATTACTTTACCCACAGCAGAAAACCCCGAACAGGAAGGGGAATGGTTGCGAGCTTCCTTACACAAATGGCTCAATCAAGAGTTTATCCCGGAAAAAGTTAATGAGGACATTGCTAAAAGAGCGGCCCAAATATTTATTCGCCACCGTATGGAAGGAGAAAATGATTTAGGCTCATTGGTAATTGCTATTGTGACAGAAATGCAAGCCTTTGATTTTTCCCAGAGTTTTTATGGAGAGTTCGCGATCGCCAATGCTGTTAGTGACTTGCTATTAGATAGTCTGGGAATAGAGCGCTGTTGTGGACAATAAAAGATTTTAATATTCCCAGTTCTTACTTTTTTAGGGGGGTTTTGGCATAATGGGCGCTTGTTTTCCCATCTTTTATATCATGTCTTGATAATAGCGATGTGGAAAAAACTTGTCCTCTTGCTTCAACAGCAAATCTTTCTATTTTCCCTACTCCCCTACTCCCCTACTCCCCTACTATTCTACTTATCTTAATAATAAGTATTCAACTGGACATAATATTACAGGTGGACAAACTGATTTGTTTAACCCACCCCTAAATAAGAGATATAAGACTTTCAGCTAACCTGAAAGCTCAGTGTAGATAGCTATAAACTACCAACTAGACTTAACAACTCCTGGTAGAAGACCTTCGTGAGCCATTTCTCGGATAACGTTACGAGATAGTCCAAAATCCCGATAATAACCTCTTGGGCGTCCAGTTAACCAACAACGGTTTCGCACGCGAGAAGGGGCACTATTACGAGGTAATCTCTGGATTTGACGATGGATTTCTATTTTATCTTCTAAATCTTCTGCTTCTTCAAATTGCAGTTTAAGCTCTGCACGTTTAGCAGCATATTTTTCTACTAATTTTTTGCGTTTTTTCTCACGCTCGATCATGCTCTTTTTTGCCATGATTAGTTTCTTTAATTGCTCCAAATAATCGGTATCTTTAATTTTAAGGTATTAACCCAATCTCTAATAATACCATATATTTTGTCAGGTGTGGTGAGATAGAGTGATGGGGTGATGGGGTGATGGGGTGATGGGGAGCTAGGGAGCTAGGGTGATAGAGTGAGTCCCCATCACTCCTAACCCGTCCCAGGAAGGGAATATCAAGAAAAATTTAGCAATGGCGCATCGGTTAGAACATTTTTTTATACCGAACCCGAGCGGATTTGATATTATATCAAGTTCGCTTCAATACTTAATCAAATAAATAATGACGGAGGAGTCAGGAGTTAGGAGAGGAGAAGAAAGTTTTGTATCACGCTATTCAACTAATACGGTATTATATTAAAGTCTGCTTGAACAATCTCACTTCAATTTAGTAGTTAGTAGTCAGTAGAGGATGTTAAACCCTTAAACGTTTAGTATTGCTAGAAATTTTACTACTTCCTACTCCCTACTCACTACTCCCTATTACCTCTATACCTCAAGTAGGTTTCTGCAAATCTGCGGTCGAAGGACATAAGTCAGCCAATATACATTTATCGCAGGCTGGATTTTTGGCCTTACAAACTGCCCGGCCATGATAAATTAATCGGATTGACCAATTTTCCCAATCAGGTTGAGGTAGTAACCGCATTAAATCTCGCTCTATTTTAATTGGATCGGAATGTTCTGTTAAACCCAATCTTTGACTTAACCGTTTAACATGAGTATCTACTGTTACCCCTACAATAATTCCATAGGCATGAGCTAAAACAACATTAGCTGTTTTCCTTGCTACTCCTGGTAGTTGTAACATTTGTTCCATCTGCTTTGGCACTTGGTAGTTGAACTTTTCAACAATCATTTGGCAAGTAGCCTTAATATTTTTGGCTTTATTACGATAAAATCCTGTGGAGCGCACTAGGTTTTCTAATTCTTCAAGATCTGCATTTGCTAGTGCTACAGCATCCGGGAATTTTTCAAATAAGGCAGGTGTAACTTTATTAACTCGTTCATCTGTACATTGGGCAGAAAGGATAGTTGCCACAAGTAACTGTACTGGGGTTTGATAACTCAGGGTACAGGTGGAATCTGGATAAAGACGTTTGAGACGAAGGAGTATTTCGAGCGATCGCTTTCGCTTCGCTGAAAATTTACGAGTTGTCACCATTATTGGGAAGGAAGATGGAAGAAGAAAGAGACAGAAAGGAAAGAATAAGGCGTTGCATATTTGTGGGATGAATTGTATGCTTGGACAAAAAAGAAGTATGAAGTATTAAGGATGAGATTTACCTGTTCAAAAAAGATTCATCCCTTGATTCAGCAACGCCCAGAAAGGAAAGAATAATTTATACCATAAGGAAGAAGGAAGAGGCAAGAGTAAGGAAGGAAAGTAAAATCAACCACTTTTTCCATCTATGTCTTTACTTATTTTACTCAAGAACTTAATTTTCGAAAGAAAAAAAGGACAGGACTGACGCATGAGGCACTAAAAAGTAGCATTTGAGATTGCTTTCCGTCCCGGAATGCTCCGCAAACCCTGTTGGTCGCAATGACAGAAATACCTTCTCATGCGTAAGTCCTAAAGGAAAAACGAACCTATCGTTCATGCCTACTTATACTATATCCGTTGAATAGTGCGATAGAACTCCGTTCCGCTTACGCGATGAACAAAAACTTTCTTCTCCTTTTTCCTTCTGTTTTTCTCCTGACTCCTGAGGACTAACTCCTCCTAAATATTCAACCGGACATGATACTATCTTTTACCTTTGCAGTAACGATCGCACTCCCTCCAGATTAGCAGTATCTCTAATAACTAAGAAAATTCCTAAACCTAACAATACTACTAAACCTGTCTGCATCACATTTTCCTGAATATTCATAGGTAAGGGTTTACCTCTTACTCCTTCTATGAGTAAAAATGCTAACTGACCGCCGTCTAAAGCAGGTAAAGGTAAAATATTAATCACTGCTAAGTTAATGCTAATCAATGCTGCAAATTGAAATAATTCCCCTACATTGTCTTTAGCAATTTTTGCCCCCATATCTACAATGGCCACAGGCCCGGCAAGTTGTCCTGCTGTCTGACTAAAGTTACTAATGAGTTGTCCAAAACCTTGAACTGTTAAAACTACAATCCTTTGAAATTCATTAGCACCGACACTAAAAGCTGCAAAAATATTGTCAGGGCGATTTCGCACTATGTCTCCATTGGAAATTAGTTGTACTCCAATACGACCTTTGCCATCATCTCCTAAGTCTGGTGTGACTTCAACAAATAGCTTTTGTCCGTCACGCTCAAGCTCCATATCCAAAGATTTATTCGGATTATTTTGAATTGTTTCTACTAGGGTAGTAATAGCTTCTTTGTCTGGGCCTAATTGCCGGTCGTTAACGGATAAAATAATATCATTTGCTTTAATACCTGCTTTAGTAGCGACAGAGCTAACGTCTGTAGCAACTGCTGGAACTTTTACTCCGGGAGCATAGTTAAATTCTGGTATGCCAATGATACTCACTTGAGTAACTAATAGAAAATAAGCAAATATTAGATTGGCAATTACTCCCGCACTGAGAACGATCGCTCGGTCGAGGATAGGGCGGTTGCGTAATAGGTCTGGGTCATCTTTGGGAATTGTACTATCGGGGTCATTATCGGGAAAACCCACAAAACCGCCAAATAGAAAGCTGCGGATAGCATATTCTGTTTCTGGCCCTTGATATTTCCATAATACCGGGCCAAATAAACCGATGGAAAAACGATTAACGTGGATTTTTTGGAGTCGAGCTGCTAGAAAATGGCCTAACTCGTGAACTACAATGAGTGCGCCTAAAACTGCGATCGCTAACAATACGGACATTAGTTATTCCTGTTAAGTTTCCAATTATATAAAGTTAAACCTTTATTATAGAACCTTGATGGGATCTATTAGGCATCTCCAGAAAAGAGGGAGTAGGGAGTAGAGGGAAAGAATTGATGAATAGGAGTGCCATAATTGATTTTATTTTTGATTATTGGAGATGTCTATTTATGTACTTACAGTAGTTTTGGAGTTGATAAGGTACAAAGTTTTAGGAGTTTAGGGAATAGAGATTAATATTAAACTTTACCTCACGGTTCCTCAAAAGTGCTGTAAATATAGGTAGATGATGAATATGGGGGCAAATTTTCACCTTTTTCCCCTATTCTATTTCTCGAGTTCCTGAGTTCACAGTCCTGCTCCTTTGCTAAAAACTCCTACCTTTGTCAAGATATCAAATGGGTGCATCTCATATTTGCAAAAATACTTTTTTGCTATATATTCCCTATTCCCTATTCCCTATTGCCTGTTGCCTTTCGGAACTGTTGCCTAAAAGCGATAAATTTTTGGCTTTATTCTTGCATTGAGATGCACCCTACCAAATGACTTATATAAATGAATTTATCTTGGTTTTTGCTCTGGCTATTTTTATTATACTTTCAATACTCAGCACTCTACTTTCTTCTAGACTATTATCTATTTAGCTTTAATATCAAGTCACTTTAAATTTATATTTATATAGTAATCAGGAATAATTTTGATAGGTATTTAAGAACAATTAATATCAATCAAAATCCTGATTATATTCTAACTATTGACTCCTGACTCCTAATAAATAACCTAGTTATTTGTAGCAAATACTTATCAAATTAGCATAATACTTCAAAAATTAATTATCAGCTTTTTTTTATTTCTTCTATCTTGCCTTAGTGTGGCACAAAATTTAACTAGCTATTAGCTATTAGCTAGCCTCCTAGGTCGGAACTACGGACTTCAGCTATCAGCCTCAAAATCTGCGCATATAATTAGGTATCTGTTTGCGGAGCATTCCGGACCGAAACGCTTTTTAAGACTCCGATTTTTGACAACGTTCTAAATAAATTCGAGCTACTCGATCATTAGGGTTTTGATTCAGACAATCTTGAAATAGTTGAGCAGCTTGACTAAGTTTTTCTTGATAATAAAAAATAATGGCTTTTTCAAACAGATGTTTGGTGATTTTCTTACCCTCTAAGCATTCAGGTGGTTCGGTATCAAAAACTTCAAATACCGTCACCATTTTTGCTTTTCCTTTTACCTTGACTCTGTCAATTAATCTAATAGAATATTTTCCCGGATTTTCTAATGATATAAAAGTATAATTACTTATTAATAAAGACACATCATATTGTTTGGTTAATTGTTCTAAACGAGATGCTAAGTTTACCGTATCGCCAACAACTGTACCATCTATTCTTTGAGAACCTCCTACTGTACCTAAAATCAAATCTCCTGTATTAATTCCAATGCCAATTTTTAATGGTAGTCTTTCTGGTCTTTGTCGAGTTTTATTATATTCATGCAGTCGTTTTAACATCGAAATAGCTGCATGAACAGCATCATCCACTTTGCCTCCAAATAGTGCCATTATTGCATCACCAATATATTTATCAATAAAGCCTTGATTTTCAATTATTACCGGTTCCATTCTGGAGAGATACCCATTGATAAATTTAAAACTCTCTTCTGGAGTCATGGTTTCTAAAATTGTGGTAAAGTTGCGAATATCAGCAAATAAAACTGACATTTTATGCTCTACACTATCTCCTAATTTGACATCTGTAATATTTTGATACCCCATCAAAGATAAAAATTGATGAGGTACAAATTTAGTTGTAGCAGCAGTTAATTTTAATTCGGCTTCTAAAGCTTTTTTTAAATCAAGATTAACTTGAAGTAGTTCCTGATTCATTCGATTTTACGTTTACAGAGAAAATACAGCAACATTGTTGGTATAGAAAAATAGGCGTTCGCAGTTAGTAAATCGCTCAGAAGGTGGAGCCATACTAATGAAGTTTGCCATAAATAACAACTACCGTGAGGCATATATTGAGTTGGAGAAAAAACTGTTTTTAATAGTTCCCATATTTTCATTTTTACGATCTTAATTATGATTACTATGGAGGAGTAATTTCAGTTATCAGTTATCAGTTATCAGTACCTCATAAAAGAGCGTAAGTCTGCAAATTACTTTTCTAGAAACAGTAGATAACTAACCGGAGCTTGAGTCAACAATGTTTGACCATCCACTACCACATCGGCGCGGGCAGTACAGTTTGTCCAATCTTTAGTTACCGTCACATCAAACAACTTGGTTAATACCTCGGAGGTTTTGCGGATAATCTCTTCTGCTTTAACCTCCACCTTTTTCGACTCTGGTGGGAGTTGTTCTCTCTCCTCATCTTTGGGGTGATAGGTTCGAGAAATACCGGAAAGTAAAGCGGGTTTCTGTAAAGCTTTTTGAGCTTCTGCTAGTTCCTGCACTGACCGACTTTTGATTCCTTTTTCGGCGTTGGTAATTGGTAAAATGATTTTTTACTAGGGGTGAGACCCATCACTTACTTTGGTAAAATATATTAGAGGTATCAGAAACAGACTACTCTTAAAGTTTCATCTCTTGATTGACCAACGCCCCTTTTTCAATCGCAATAATTTGATTTAATCGTGCCATCTGAGTCCTTATGTTTTGTAATACTTGTATTATACTGTAATTTATGACAACTGTCTACCAGAATTTATTGCCAGATTTTTCTCTTTTCCTCCTTCCTTTCTTCCTTCTTCTTATAAGCTAAAATAAATTTTGTAGAGTTTAAGTAAAACAATGAGTTTAGAAAAAGATTTATTGAAGCAATATTTAAAACCTATGAAAGAAAAAGATTTATTTAAAAGTTTGAAAAAAACTGCAAAACAAGCTTCTAAGACGAATATTTCCATGGTCAAAAACTCAGATGACTTTCGTTTAAATAAAAAAGCAGAAAAGAAGATAATTTCCTCTAATTTAAAGTCATCAAACTGGTTGCGTTCTCTAATAGTTAGAAAATAATTTTACTTTCTTTAAGCTCCACAGCGACTGCTAATTTTTCTTAAATTTCAGTCTATTAAAGTAGGTAAGAGAACAGGGAAAAGGGAACAGGGAACAGGGATAAATTGATCGGATAAAACATTTTTACCCTTGGCTAATTAATGAGATTTGATATGACAAACTGAGTAAGTATTCCGCAGGAAATGTTTACCAAACTGATATGAATAAATCATTTTCCATGACCGTATTTGACATATACAAAGAAAGCTTAAAACTCAGGCAACACCAAATTTTTCCCTCCTCCCTATTCCTTGCTCTCTACCTTTTCCTTCTTTCCTCTTCCTTTCCTTCTTTCTTCTCGATCATGAGCAAAAATCCTCATCAAATTTCTTTCAATGCTGGTTTTGTAAATAAATTAACATTAGACAATGAAGATGTTGAACAATTGCTGTTAGCCAATAACATCGCTACATTATATGCAGCAATAAAAGGGCAAAAAATTAGCTTAGATTTAATAATTAAGGCATTAAAAGATAATTCACCAGAAATACAATGGAGAGCTTATACTATTTTGCAGGAAATAGAAGAACCTCAAGTTATACAGGCATTATCAGAATATCAATGGGAAGCAGCTAGACTTTTAGAATTATATGTAAATGGTAATAGAAAATTTATTAGGGCTAATTTCTGTAATGCTGAATTAACAGATGTTGATTTGAGTCGGATTAATTTAAGTTCAGCTAACCTCAAAAATTCTAACTTAAGAAATACAAATTTCAGTCATGCTAATTTGCAAAATGCTAATCTAACAGAAGCTTATTTAAGCTGTTGTAATTTCAGTCATGCTTGTTTAAAAGGGGTTGATTTTACTCATGCTTTTATGTGGGGATCTAATCTCAGTAATGTTGACTTAAATGGAATGTATTTAGTAAATATAAATTTCAGTCATGTTAATTTACAAAATACCAACTTAAGTCAAGCCAATTTAAGTTATGGTAACTTGAAAAGTGCTGATTGTTGTGATGCAAATTTGAAGAATATTATTCTCAAAAATGCTAATCTAAGTAACATTAATTTGAACAGGGTAAATTTACAGGAAGCTAACCTAATAAATACTAATTTAAGTGGGGCTAATCTTCAAGAAGCTGACCTGAAAAACGCTAATTTGAAATATGCAGAATTATGGGATGCTAATTTGAGTAGAGCTAATTTTTTTGGTGCTGACCTGAGTAATGCTAATCTAGAATCTGCAAATCTTCAGGATGCTAATTTAGAAAATAGTAACCTTGAGAATACTAATCTGGAAAATGCTAATTTAGAAGGCTGTAAATTACCGTAGATGGGAGATGGGGAGTAGAGGAGATGGGAAAAAAAGACACCTAGTGCCGCTACGCGGAAGTTAAAAGTCATGCATCTAAAAGTCAGTCATTTTTGATTTGTAATTGTTTTAGGATTTTGTAACTGGTCAGTTATTTCCGCCATCCTGCACTAGAAACAAAAATCTATTGCGCAGTTTTAGATGTGTCAGTCCACTACTATTTGATTTACTGACTCCTGACTCCTGACTCCTGACTCCTGACTCCTAGTTCCTCCGTGTATTTGTTGTCATATAATGACTACGATTAATATTTTTCCACATGACACGGAGATTTAAGTCTTGGGTATAGAACTGCGCAGCTATGTATATATAGATAATTTGCAACCTCAACACGCCGCTTATATCGGTACAGTGGCCCTTGGCTTCTTGCCCCTACCTGGGGATACCTCTCTGTGGGTGGAGATTTCACCAGGTATTGAAATTAATCGGATTACTGATGTGGCCCTCAAGTCTAATTCTGTTCGGCCTGGGGTACAGTTTGTGGAACGACTTTATGGTTTGCTAGAAATTCATTCCAGTCGTCAGGGAGATACGAAAGCTGCTGGAAAGGCTATTTTACAAGCTCTGGGGGTGGCGGAACGCGATCGCCTCAAACCTCGTATTGTCTCTAGTCAGGTGATCCGGAATATTGATTCCCACCAAGCACAATTAATTAATCGTAACCGTCGAGGCCAAATGCTTTTGGGTGGACAAACTCTCTATGTATTGGAGGTGCAACCTGCTGCTTATGCCGCTTTAGCTGCTAATGAAGCGGAGAAAGCTGCTCTCATTAATATTTTACAAATTCAAGCTGTGGGTAGTTTTGGACGGCTTTATTTGGGCGGAGAAGAACGGGATATTTTGGCAGGTTCTCGAGCAGCTTTAGAGGCCATGCAAAATGTTTCTGGTCGGGAACATTCTGAGAAAGCTCAAGAATAAAAGAAGGAAGAAGGCATCCCCCCTACCCCCCTTTGAGAGCTATTCCTGATCAGGAACTCCTGAAAATCTTGTGGCGAGAAGGGAGAAGGGAGAAATCGTCAATTTAGCTAGGCAAAACTACTTAACCTATCTAAATAAATGTGCTTTTAAATACATTTTTTCTGAGGGAAAAGCCTTTTGATGCAAGCAACATAATTTGTCTATTTTGTCAAGTTTGATGTTAAGGAAAATGTTCATAAAGCATAGCTTTGAAAGGGGGGACCGAATTTGGAAAAATCTGGCGTTATCTGACCGTATAAAATCTAGTTTTATGTATAAAAAAACATTTAGTGACTCTCTCTAGTCAAGTGTTTCTCGGAGTCATCAGGTAAACTTGTTGTTCTTCTTTCTGTGCCCTACAAATATGAGAGTTGCTATATGATAATTATGCATGAGTACTTAAAAATTTGTACATAACCAATTTTGTTAAAACTTGTTCCTTAGATAGAAATTGCTATAAATTTAACAATGTCAGAAAAACTTAAATTAATGGTTGTTGATGATGAACCTAATAATTTGGATTTAATATATCGGACTTTTAGAGGTGAATTTAAAGTTATTAGGGCAGAAAATGCTAGTTTAGCGATGGAAATTCTCGAAACTGAAGGGGAAATGGCTATTATTATTTCTGACCAAAGTATGCCAGATATGACAGGTATTCAATTTCTTAGAAAAACAAAAGATAGCTTTCCTGATACTATTCGTGTTTTGTTAAGTGGTTATGCTGAAGAACAAATAAATTGTGATGTTAATGACATAAAGCAGGCTGATATTTTTAAATGTATAGCTAAACCTTGTGCCATTCCAGAACTGAAAGTTGTCATTCAAGAATCTGTGGAATTATATAAGGCGAAGAAGGGTTTTTAACTAAGTCAGAAGTCAGAAGTCAGAAGTTAGAAGTTATTTTTGTAACGGAGATGGATGAGCAAAACTCCAAAAATATTTCGCCAATCAAGGTGGGGGTTGCGCGACCAAATTATTTTGATAACTAAGAAAGAATAAAATACTTGAAGTTTGTCAAAAGAATATAGCAATTATATTCTGATTGTCTAGAAGATATAATAGTTTTGAATTTTGTTAAAAGTAGAAAATAATATAATTTTTGACAATAGGAAATTAGCCATGAAAGTTGTTAATATTTCAAGAAATTGTTGATTATTGCCAATTAGGTAAGTTATATATATTTTGTTTTTCTAGTTTTGATGATTAACTTATTTTTAATTCAATTGATATAGATTTTAAAAGAGGAATAAGAAACGAAAAAACAGGTAATTAAAATATTCTCAAAATACTGATAACTGAATTGATGTATAAAATATAATTAAAAATTGTTAAGCTTAAGCATTATCTATAGCAGTGGAAGGAAAGGTTAGGACATATAAAAAGCTTAAAACTCAGATAACGCAAGATTTTTCCTTCCTCCTTACTTCCCTCTTCCTTCTGCTATAAGAACCAATATTAATGATTTGGCCATGAAAAACATAACTTGCTCTTAACCTAAACTTGGAGACTAATTATAAATGCTGAGATTAGAACATATAAGTAAAATTTATCCTACAGGTGTTGTTCTTAAAGATGTTAACTGGGAAGTTAAACCAGGCGATCGCATTGGGTTAGTGGGTGTAAATGGGGCAGGAAAATCTACTCAATTAAAAATTATTACTGGAGAAATAGAACCTTCTTCTGGAGAAATTATTCGTCCTGCTAGTTTAGAAATTGCCTACTTAAATCAAGAGTTTGAAGTAGACCCTAACCGTACTGTGAGAGAAGAATTTTGGAGGGTATTTAAGGAGGCAAATGAAATCCATGAATCTCTAGAAAAAGTACAGCGAGAAATGGAAACTTCTAGTCCAGAAGAGTTGGATGAATTGATACATAAATTAGACCGTTTACAACGACAATTTGAAGGTTTAAATGGTTATGGACTAGATGCAGAAATTGAGAAAATATTGCCCGAAATGGGATTTGAACCGGAAGATGGCGATCGCTTGGTTAGTGCTTTTAGTGGTGGTTGGCAAATGCGTATGAGTTTGGGTAAAATTCTCCTACAAAATCCAGATATATTATTATTGGACGAACCTACGAACCACTTAGATTTAGAAACAATTGAATGGTTAGAGGATTATTTGAAAAAATTAACTACTCCTATGGTTATAGTTTCCCATGACCGGGAATTTCTTGACCGTCTTTCGACTCAAATTGTGGAAACAGAACGAGGAGTTTCTAATACTTATTTGGGTAATTATTCGGCTTATTTACAACAAAAGTTAGAAAATCAAGCGGCACAACTGAGCACTTATGAACGACAACAAAAAGAAATAGAAAAACAACAGGCTTTTGTGGAACGTTTTCGCGCTAGTGCTACTCGGAGTACCCAGGCAAAAAGTAGAGAAAAACAATTAGAAAAAGTAGAACTTGTAGAGGCACCCGTAGCAGGATTAAGAAGTTTAAGTTTCCGTTTTCCTCCAGCACCACGTAGTGGTAGAGAGGTAGTAACAATTAAAGATTTAGTTCATACTTATGGGGAGAAAATTTTATTTTTAGGAGCAAATTTAGAGATAGAAAGAGGCGACCGGATTGCTTTTTTGGGGCCGAATGGTTGTGGGAAATCTACTATTTTGCGGATGATTATGGGAATGGAAGAACCTACAGAAGGTACTGTTAAATTAGGTAATCATAATGTTATTCCTAGTTATTTTGAGCAGAATCAAGCGGAAGCTTTAGACCTCACAAAAAATGTGATGGAAACTATTCATGATGAGGTGCCGGAGTGGAAAAATGAAGAGGTAAGAACTTTACTTGGTAATTTCTTATTTAGTGGTGAGACCGTATTTAAAAAAGTAGCTGCTTTGAGTGGGGGAGAAAAGGCACGTTTAGCTTTAGCAAAAATGTTACTTAAACCAGGTAATTTTATGTTACTTGATGAGCCAACAAATCATTTGGATATTCCAGCAAAGGAAATGTTGGAGGAGGCTTTGAAAAATTATGACGGAACTGTGGTTATTGTTTCTCACGACCGTTATTTTATTTCTCAAGTGGCAAATAAAATTGTGGAAATTCGTGATGGTGATTTTCATGTTTATTTAGGAGATTATCATTATTATCTAGATAAGATTGAGGAGGAAAAAGAGGCAGAAAGGGTGGCAAAGATTATGGCTGAAAAAGCTGCTAAGAAAGCTGAGAAAGCTGCTAAGAAGAAACAGAAGGATAAAGAGAAAGCTGCGGCTAAACGTAAATAAGGGGAGATGTAGGGGAGTAGGGGCGAACGGCCCTACAGATTTCACCCTTGATATTACTTCTTGCTTCTTCTGTAAAGGAATATACAGCAAATTCCACATTAATAAGGTATGCGTCAAAGCGGGCAAGATGCCCACACTACAAACATCTAATTGTTAATTTCTGTACCTCATATACAAAGTGCAAATTTTTCAGCTCTTCATACTCAAAGAAGGAGCGTATTTTAGGCAAGAGTTGGGCAGAACAATCTTGGGACAATTCTTACTCCTACCTCCTCGCTCATTCCCATTTCTCCTGTCTCCTGTCTCCTGTCTCCTGTCTCCTACCCCAGCAAAAAGACTTTATAAGCGCAAACCCTAATTATGTCTATTCTTATTCACTTTGAAAATATAATTTTGTTGACCTACCTCACAATATCTATGGGTTGGAAACAACCTATTGTGAGACCATCAAATTATCAAATTAATCCAGTAACAAGTCAGTTATTGACACAAAATTCTCAACCAGTCGCGGCAGAATTAACAGAGATTTTACCGAAAATCAAACAACAAACTAAAGTGCCAATTTTACTTCCGAGTCAATTATTAATTACAGGCACAGATAATCAAATTTATGTTGATGGGAAAGGTACAAATAATAGTTATGAAATAACTTTAGCTTTTGAAAAAGATTGTACTGCTAATGCTTGCTCCATTGGTTATATCAGTGGAGAAAAAGGAGGCAAACCTTTAGATGATGAATTTAGTCGAGAATTGAGTTTAGTACAAGACATTAAAGGATATTTTAGACCTTTAACTTGTGGAGCATCTTGTGCGCCTCCAATTATTGGGTGGGAATATCAAGGAGTATTCTATCGTATTTCCTTAAAAGGCGTTGGTCAAAGTCCAGAAATTGAGGGGGAGACTTTGAAAAAAATGGCTAACTCTGCCATTGAAGCAGGGGCAAGGTAATGAAGAAGGGGCGTTGCTGAATCAAGGTATGAAAATAAAAATTGAACAATCTCAAATATTTGTTATTCAATAGTTTAGCAACTACCAAAAAATACAAATCATACCCACGCATCAGCAACCCCGAAGAAGGAAGTAGCTTGGGTTAAGCGACAGCGCAACCCAACAAAAGTGAAAAATCTGACGTGGACTAATTCTCTAATTGTCGCAATTTCTCTTTTGCCCACTTCCGCAGTTTTTCGTCTGGGTCATTTTCTGCTCTGTCTTGTAATAGTGGGAGGGTTTGCGGATGGTCCGGATATTGTTTGACTATTGCTTCTAGCGCTATTTGTCGAGGGTTGGTTTGAAATTCATGTTCGCGTTGAAAGGGGTCATTGAGGACTGTGTGATCAAACAATTCTACAATTCCGGGTTGATTTTTCCAACCAGTAGCTATTTGTTTCACTGCTTCACCTCGTACTTGCCAATTCTCATCAGACTCTACCTTTTGTTTGAGTAATTCTAAAATTCCGGGTTGATTTTTCCAACCAGTCGCTATTTGTTGTAGCGCTTCAAGTCGCACATCCGAATCTTCATCAGAGTTTACCCTTTGTTTGAGTAATTCTAAAATTCCGGGTTGATTTTTCCAACCAGTCGCTATTTGTTTCACTGCTTCACATCGCACATCGGAATCTTCATCAGACTCTACCCTTTGTTTGAGTAATTCTAAAATTCCGGGTTCGTGTTTCCAACCAGTCGCTATTTGTCGCACTGCTTCCCGTCGTACTTGCCAATTCTCATCAGAGTTTACCCTTTGTTTGAGTAATTCTAAAATTCCGGGTTGATTTTTCCAACCAGTCGCTATTTGCTTCACCGCTTCCAGTCGTACATCCGAATCTTCATCAGAGTTTACCCTTTGTTTGAGTAATTCTAAAATTCCGGGTTGATTTTTCCAACCAGTCGCTATTTGTCGCACTGCTTCCCGTCGTACTTGCCAATTCTCATCAGACTTTACCCTTTGTTTGAGTAATTCTAAAATTCCGGGTTGATTTTTCCAACCAGTAGCTATTTGTTTCACCGCTTCAAGTCGCACATCCGAATCTTCATCAGAGTTTACCCTTTGTTTGAGTAATTCTAAAATTCCCTCCTCATGTTTCCAACCAGTAGCTATTTGTCGCACTGCTTCCCGTCGTACTTGCCAATTCTCATCAGAGTTTACCCATTGTTTGAGTAATTCTAAAATTCCCTCCTCATGTTTCCAACCAGTAGCTATTTGTTCCACCGCTTCACGTCGCACATCCGAATCTTCATCAGAGTTTACCCATTGTTTGAGTAATTCTAAAATTCCCTCCTCATGCTTCCAAACAGTAGCAATTTGTTTCACCGCTTCACCTCGCACATCCCAATTCTCATCATACTCTACCCATTGTTTGAGTAATTCTAAAATTCCCGGTTTACCTTTCCAACCAGTAGCAATTTGTTTCACCGCTTCACGTCGCACATCCGAATCTTCATCAGAGTTTACCCTTTGTTTGAGTAATTCTAAAATTCCGGGTTGATTTTTCCAACCAGTCGCTATTTGCTTCACCGCTTCCAGTCGTACATCCGAATCTTCATCAGAGTTTACCCTTTGTTTGAGTAATTCTAAAATTCCCTCCTCATCTTTCCAACCAGTAGCTATTTGTTGTAGCGCTTCCAGTCGCACAAACTCATTCTCATCAGATACTACCCATTGTTTGAGTAATTCTAATATTCCCGGTTTACCTTTCCAACCAGTAGCAATTTGTCGCACCGCTTGACGTCGTACATCCGGATGTTCATCAGAGTTTACCCTTTGTTTGAGTAATTCTAATATTCCCTCCTCATGTTTCCAACCAGTCGCTATTTGTGTCACCACTTCACGTCGCACAAATTCATTATCATCAGACTCTACCCATTGTTTGAGTAATTCTAAAATTCCGGGTTTACCTTTCCAACCAGTCGCTATTTGTTTCACCGCTTCACCTCGTACTTGCCAATTTTCATCATACTCTACCCATTGTTTGAGTAATTCTAAAATTCCGGGTTTACCTTTCCAACCAGTCGCTATTTGTTGTAGCGCTTCCAGTCGCACAAACTCATTCTCATCAGAGTTTACCCATTGTTTGAGTAATTCTAATATTCCCTCCTCATGTTTCCAACCAGTCGCTATTTGTCGCACTGCTTCCCGTCGTACTTGCCAATTCTCATCAGAGTTTACCCATTGTTTGAGTAATTCTAAAATTCCCTCCTCATGTTTCCAACCAGTAGCTATTTGTTGCACCGCTTCACGTCGTACATCCGGATGTTCATCAGATACTACCCATTGTTTGAGTAATTCTAATATTCCCTCCTCATCTTTCCAACCAGTCGCTATTTGTTGCACCGCTTCACGTCGTACATCCGGATGTTCATCAGATACTACCCATTGTTTGAGTAATTCTAAAATTCCCTCCTCATCTTTCCAACCAGTAGCTATTTGTTGCACCGCTTCACGTCGTACATCCGGATGTTCATCAGATACTACCCATTGTTTGAGTAATTCTAAAATTCCCTCCTCATCTTTCCAACCAGTAGCTATTTGTCGCACCGCTTCACCTCTTACATACGAGTCACTATCAGAGTTTACCCTTTGTTTGAGCCAAGTATAAGTTTTTTGCTCATCCCTCCAAGTTGTAGCCACCACTTCCACCGCTTGAGTACGAATTTCACGAACTAGCTTTGCTTCATCGCTATAAGATCCATAATAATAACCAAGGTCATACCCAGTCAAATCTTTTAACCTATTTAATAACCGAAACCCCACATCACCAATACCATGACGACTCCTAACTTCAAACAAACACTTACCAGCCAAAAATAAATTCAGAAACTTTTCCTCTTCCCCCTCTTGCTCCATCAAATAACTAATAACTTCCCCCACAAACTTAGCATCTATCATCCCTGCAATTAACCGCAAAACCTCATGCCATGTTTCATCCCGCCAATGCTTACCAAAAACATCCTCAATCAATTCATCTTTATCAATTTTCTGTTCTTTTTCAAACTGCCAAACAAACTCCCTAGCACAAAAATATTCCAAAAAAGTTCGATGCACAAAAGCATAATATTCAGCTCCAACAAAACACAAAATAAAATTCCGACTCCGTAACTGTTCCATCAAAGCTCTAGCCACAGTTCTGGCATCATTAATATCTACACTTTTTAGATACTCCCAAATAATCTTTTCTAAATCATCTCCCAAAATCAAATTACCAGCCAAACCAGCAATATTTCCCTGCATAAAAAAAGCAACCTGACGCAAAATTGCCTGTTTATCTTTATAGTCAATAGTAATCGGGTCAATTTTCGCATCAACTAATGCTCTTTCCATATCCCATTGATGTAATAAAACCCGGGAAGCTTGATTATAAAGTTCGGCTCTATCTCTCGGCAATTCTTGATTCCGATTTAGAATAGCCATCATTGTTAATAACAGAGGATTTCCCGACAATTCTTTAATAGCTGGAGAATCCTTAATTGCCC
>NZ_JAAHGB010000002.1:0-136469 GCF_010672695.1 Okeania sp. SIO1H4 | reverse complement strand
ATTTGAAGAAGGAGACAGGAGACAGGAGACAGGAGACAGGAGGAAAATTACATGGGGATTCTCACCCCAAGTAATTTTGAACACCGTGTAGACGGTGGGGTATTAAACCCACAAAGAAAATGATAATGTAAGGGTTCAGGTGAGAGCAATGTTGCCACCACTAGGATATGCCAACACTCCCTGATAATTCAGGTATGAGTTCTAGGAATTAGAGAAAGACTTGATGAGCGTTGGCGGAGCCTAGCGGCAGCTATAGTCATTCCGAATAAGACTGGGACACTAAGAGGCACAATAATCTCGAATGATATCATCAATGGATTTATCTTTTCCTTCGTACATTCTTTTCTTCTTTAATGCGCCAAAGTCGTGTTCTATATAATTTAAACCTGGAGAGTATTTAGGGAGAAATATAACTTCATGTCCTTGGCCATTGACTAATTCCTTAATCAGCGTTTTTCTGTGAATTGGTGCATTGTCCATTATTAGGACTGATTTTCGCTCAAGTGATGGTAATAAATATTGTTCTAAGTATTATGTAGTTTTTAGAACTCATATCTTAGATAACTCCCGTGGAATATCACTCTACATTTAGTATGGGTACTTCAGAAAAAGTCAAATCCTTTAAAACTAAACTTCGAGAACACGACCTTGAATTTGTTTTCCCAACCAAGGCGTATTAATAGAACGAGATTTCAAAGTTTGCTTTTCTACTACCCAAGTTTCTTGAGGCCCAAATAGGGTAACTTCTGCTGACTTTTGAGGTCTTACCTCTCCAGGACTTAATCCTAAACATTTGCTAGGAGCCGTACTTAATACCCTCCATAAATCTAAAGCCGACAACTTTCCTGTTTGGACAAAATTCTGCCATAATAAAGGTAATGCTATTTCTAATCCTATAGTTCCTGGGGGTGCTTCATAAAAAGTAACCGTTTTCTCCTCATAACAAAAAGGAGCATGCTCAATAGCAATAGCATCCAAAACCCCATCCTTAATACCTTGAACCAAAGCCAAGCGATCGCTAGAATTTCCTAAAGGAGGTTCCAAACGTAAATTAGTGTCATAAGGAAAAAACTCCGTCTCAAAAGGAGACTTACCCTCCATTGCCTGAGTATCCAACAACAAGTGCATCCAAGTTGTACTAGCAGTAATAGGCAAACCCCTATTTTTAGCTACTCTAATCAATTCCACACTCCGAGCAGTGGAAACCCGCATAATATGGACAGGAGTACCAATAGCATCTACTAATTCCAACACAGCAGCTAAAGCAGAAGTTTCAGCCATAGTGGGAACTCCAGGCAAACCCAAGCGAATAGAATCATACCCCTCTCGCATTACCCCTTTACCCGCCAACCTAGAATTATTGCAACATAAAGCTAGAGGTTTATTCAGAGGTTTGAGATATTCCAAGATTCGTCGTAACAAACCAAGATTTTGTAGAGGTAAACCATCGGCAAACCCCACAACTCCTGTTGTTGCCAACTCTCCCAACTCGGTCATTTGCTCCCCTTGTAAACCTTGGGTAATAGCACCCCAATAATAAATGATGGGAGTAGAAGCATAATTTTTGGCTAAATTTTGCAACCTAGCCAAACCAGCAGGATTATCTACAGGTGGAAAAGTATCAGGCAAAATAGCTAATCTAGTAAAACCCCCTGCTGTAGCAGCTTGAATTAAAGACTCAATAGTTTCTCGTTCCTCAAACCCTGGTTCGCCACTATGAGAATATAAGTCTACTAAACCAGGGCCTAAAATTAGTCCATGGGAATTTTGAATTTCTGTTTTAGTGGGAAATTCAGAAATTTGTGTCTCAACTGCTGCGATTTTACTATCGATGATTAATACATCAGCAATTCTGTCTGTATTGGAAACTGGGTCTAATATTCGGATTTGTTGAAATAATTTGCTGTTCATCTGAGGAAGGTGGTAGGTGCTGTACCAAGGGTGAAAAAAGAATGTTTTTGAATGATAAGAGTGATTAAAAGAATCTACAAGAGGTTTTCCTTTGACTAAATAGTATGGCGCTATAGTTTTGGCTCTACATCTGACAAATATAGTCTGAGAAAGTCCGATGAAAAAGGCGATCGCCTTCCAGTGTCGGGATTGAATTATTCCCATCAATATTCCATAGCGTGAAAATTTGCCTTCTGATATACAAAGCTTGACTTTGCCTTCTCCAGATAGAGAGAAATAATATGGCGCTATAGTTTTGGCTCCACATCTGAGGAAGTCCGATGAAAAAAAATTATTACCCTCCAGTGCCAGACAAATATTAAATTATTTTCATCTATCCTCCATAGGGTGAAAATTTACCGAGGATAAATAAAGTTTTCTTTTACCTTCTCCAGATAGAGAGAAATAATATGGCGCTATAGTTTTGGCTCCACATCTGAGAAATTACTCTGAGGAAGTCCGATGAAAAAAGGCGATAGTCTTCCAGTGCCAGGTAAATATTAAATTATTTTCATCTATCCTCCATAGGGTGAAAATTTACCGAGGATAAATAAAGTTTTCTTTTACCTTCTCCAGATAGAGAGAAATAATATGGCGCTATAGTTTTTGGCGGTGGTGAATTTTCATTGGTCGTGCATTGTCATTATTTTTTACGAGGCACGGCAGTGGGAGTATCTTGCTCCCGTACCAGATATTACTTTTTCCTGTATACCATTACGCGAGCAAGACTACCTAGTTTTGGTTCCACATCTGAGAAATATAGTTTGAGAAAGTCCAATCAAAAAAGGCGATCGCCTTTTTTGATTGGACAAATATTGAATTATCCCCATCAATTCTTCATAGCGTGAAAATTTGCCTTCTGATAGACAAAGCTTTTTTTGTCTTCTTCAGATAGAGAGAAATAATATGGCGCTATAGTATTTACCCCAAATCTCAAAAATACAGTCTGAGGATAAGTCCGATGAAAAAATATGATTACCTTCTGCCTTCTGCCTTCTGCCTTCTGCCTTCCCTTACAACGCCCCGGCCGCAGTCTTGTCCAAAATACCGCCAGATAAATGAGAAGTAATATTCATGGCCTCCAAAACAGCTTGTCCATCTGGCCCTTGAGGATAATCAATTACGCTAACTGCCCCATTTCCCTGCTTAAAATTCCAGAAATGTTTAGGTTCCAGACCAAATAATTGACAAAGAATTGCCTTATTTATCGCATCATGGGCAACGACAATACCAACACCAGAAACTGACCGAATAATTTTTTGCCAAGCAATCATTGCTCGTTCCCAAACCTGCTGTAAATTTTCACCTTCTGGCATTTGTACCGTTTCTGGAAATTCTTTCCACTGCTTCAACAGACCAGGAAAACCAGATTCAATTTCCGATTCAAATTTTCCCTCCCAGAGACCGTGACTAATTTCCCATAAACCATCATCTAACTGTAACTCCACATCTGGATGGTGCTGCAAAATAATCTCTGCCGTTTCCTTGGGACGTGACATAGAACTACTCACAGCAAAATCTAGATGTACATCTTTGAGAAACTCGGCAGCTTGGCCACCTTGAAGGCGACCATTATCATTAAGTGGTACATCAATTTGTCCCTGAAATTTACCATCTCGGTTCCAGTTTGTCTCACCGTGGCGCACCAATAACAATCGAGGACCTTGATGTTTCTCTCTAGGTTTAGGGAATTTCTCACCAATGTGAGTAGTAAGATTCATTGATTCTAACTGAACAGAACCTCCGGATTTATCTTCTCCAGAAAAAGAAGGGAAAGGAGGAGTAAAGTTGAGAATGCTAATACCACAATTAGACTGTTGTATGGATTGATAAAAAGATGGTTGTATTTCTAAAGCTGTAGCGATAAGACAGCGATTAATACCATTGTGAGCCACAACCAAAATAGTTTTATCGTTATTTTGACTTAAAGTTTCTTGCCAAAATTGTTTAGCTTGGTCAAACAAAGATAGAACAGGAAAATGCTTGATTTGCCCCTCTGGTGTTGAGACTTCCATATAAAATTCATGGGGAAGTTGACTCCAGATACGATAATCTTCTCCAAATTTATCCTTGACTTCTTGGCGCAACATTCCTTCCCATAATGGTAAATCTACTTCCCTTAAGTTTTCTTTGCTTTGTAATGGGGGGGGAGAATTTAAACAGGAATGGATAATTTCTGCTGTTTGTTTGGCCCTTTTGAGAGGACTAGCGTAAATAGCATCAAACTTTAGACCTTTGAGAGCTTCACCTACCTGACGGGCAGCATTTATGCCTATGTCTGTGAGAATTGAGACATCAAGACGGCCTTGAATTCGACGTTCAACATTGTAGGTGCTTTGGCCATGGCGCACAAGGATAACACGGGTACTCATGGATAGTTTAGATTATAAATTTGCTGGAAACTTTGCAACAGAGTGATTTTATCTTGTTTTTGGTACTTATAGCAGGGAACAGGCAACAGGCAACAGGGAAGAAAATTTCTGAAAAAAGGCACAAAATATGATCTATATGTGTAATTTCCACTCCTATGTCTAATGGTCTAGAATTCTATTTCAGTTGTGGGTAAAATATCTTGGAATTTAGATAACAGCTTGAAAAGGCAACAGTTCATCTGAGGTTAAAATTTCCAACTTTTTATCTATCCATGGATTTTTTACCGAGAAATTCAAGAAGAAATAAATCCAAAAAATCCAGTTCGTTAATCCTATAATTTTAATAATTTTAAGGAGAGGTAATTATTAATTATTAATTGTTGAAGACCTAGATAAAAATTCTATATATCATTTAGTACAGCATAATTAATAAATTAGAAGTTATTTTTCAGAAGTATAGTATTTTTTCTGTCTGGTTTAAAGACTTAATTTGTGTATAGCAATAAACCGGTAGGTTAAGTAGACTGATGATGATCCGAATCAGAGGAAATGTTTTTCCCACTGTTGCCTGTTCCCTGCTATACTTCACAAACTTGAAGTCTGCTATATAGCGTTTTCAAATGAGATGTCAAACAAGAGTTGGTTATTTATTAACAGTAAAAAGTCCGGGAAACCTTCTTACCTGTTGCCTAAAAAAGACCAGGTTTTTTACGCAACTCAAATGAAATTACTATATCTAGACTGAAGCAAAAATCTGCAATTTTAGAGAGATATTATTAGGAGATATTAATGACGATTAAAAGATTAATTTTAAGTATTCTGACTATTGTAGCCATTTCTTTTATTGGTTTTTCTTTATTTAGTAGTGTAACTCAGCCACAAATTCAAAGTCGTCTGGAGTTATATCAGACTAATTTATTGTTGCACGCTGCGGAATGGCAACCTGAAGATTTAGATAGTAAGAATTTTGCTGTAGCTAGTGAAGCTTTGATTGGTAATGATTCTTATGAAGCTGGATTAATACAATACAAAAATGCTCGTCAGTCTGCTCAACAGCAACTGGAAAAACAAACTTTAGAGGTGGAAAATTTAGGAGAAGTAAAACAGTTATACAAGAATATAAATCAGTTAAAAAGTCTGATTAATGAGTTTGATATTAATATCGGAATTTTACAGGCACAAAAAAATAAAATAGATGATGCTAGGCAAAGTTGGCAAAATTTAACTAAGTCAGAAATAGAAAATCTGTCTTTAGGAGAAACGGCAAAAGTTTTAAGTGAAATTTGGAATAAACCAGCGAGAATTTTACCTGATGCAGAATCTTTAATCCAGAAAAATTTAGATGGATGGTTTCGTTATCGTGCCTTAAAAAAATTATATAAATTACAGGAAAGACAAGAGGTTTTATCTCAACTAGAAATCCAGGAACAAGAAATAGCTCAACAGGCTGTATTTAAGTTAGCAATTGTTGCTGGTTTGCCGGGAATGGGATTAGTATTCGGAATAGGATTACTCATATTTTTAGGAGTACAATTGTTAATCTCTGGGAAAGAATCTTTATTCTTAAAAAATGCCAATTTACCTTGGGAAGTAACCTGGGATGGTGAAACAATTTTACAAGTATTTGTAGTTGGATTTTTCTTGGTCGGACAAATTTTGATTCCTTTAGGATTAGAGATTTTTAAAGGTTTCACAAATTGGCAACCTGCAATGATGGGAGTGCGGGTACAAGCTGGATATATTTTAGGGAGTTATATTCTGTTTTCTATAGGTGGTTTATTGGTACTTTATTTTTCACTAAAGTCATTTTTTCCACTGCCGAAAGATTGGTTTAAATTTGATTTACGCGGTGGTTGGTTTTTCTGGGGTTTGGGTGGATATTTTGTTGCTTTGCCAATGGTAATTTTAATATCTTTAATTAATCAACAATTATGGCAAGGTCAAGGAGGAAGTAATCCAATTTTACCTATTGCTTTGAAAGGGCAAGATGGATTAGCTTTAGCTCTGTTTTATGTCACAGCTTCTATTGCTGCACCAGTTTTTGAGGAGATTATGTTTCGAGGATTTTTGTTGCCTTCTTTGACAAAATATATGTCAGTTTGGGGAGCTATTGTAGCAAGTGGATTTTTATTTGCCGTCGCTCATTTGAATATTTCAGAAGTTTTACCTTTGGCAGTTTTAGGAATGATTTTGGGAGTAGTTTATACCAGGTCTCGTAATCTTTTATCTTCTATGTTGTTACATAGTTTATGGAATAGTGGAACTTTGTTAAGTTTGTATATTTTGGGAAGTGGGGCTGGTTAATTTTTAGTGTTAGTTTCAGAGACATAAAATAGGGAGTAGGGGAGTAGGGGAGTAGGGGAGTGGGGAAGTGGGGAAAAAATATTTACCCTGTGAAAAGTCTACTTATTGTGCCTCATAAAAACGGGAAGCAATTTCATTAATTGATAATTGATCATGGATAATTGATAATTACCTCTGGTTAAAACCGTTACGGAATTGAATGTAAGGAAATATTATTTCTTTTTTTCCCCTTGAAAGGGGAGGCAGAGTAAGCTGAATTATTTAATTAATAATTATTAATTATTAATTTTTCGGTAAATAATCGAAGAAGTATAAAATGATGAATCTTCTTTTAAATTATTCGAGTTTACTTGGGTTATTAGATATCTTACTAGCCCTATTAATTTTCAACGAATCCCTAAAAAAATTATTATCTCAAGAAGCTTTTGATATTGTTCAATGGATTTTTGTCCCGATCGCCATACTATGGTGTGGAGGAATTTTGATTTTTCAGGGGTGGAGACTCGATCCAATATTATTTTTTGTGATGTTTTTGTTACATATTATATTAGTATTTTTGGTAATTAAAACTTCCCTATACAATATTGTTTCTCATCAAAAAGCTTTTAATATTATTCAATGGATTTTTGTTAAAATTTTTCTTCCGATCGCCATACTATTGTGTGGAGGAATTTTGCTTTATCAGGGGTGGAGACTCGATTCAATATTATCTTTTGCTATATTTTTGTTAATTAGTGTATCTATATTTTTGGGTATTAAAGATATCTTTAAATAAGTTGCTTCCATACACCTTTCACTAATAACTTTAAATAACTATCATACTGGATTTATTAATAAATCTCATAAATACAGTTTTTTCATTACTATTACTACTTGAATAGTTATTATTGGTCATATCATCTCCGTTGGGGGAAGTTTGTGTAAACCCAAGCATAAATATATGTAGGAAATTTAAGTTTTTTTCTTGACTCTTAAACCCTTCCTGCCTCTTCCCTCTTCCCTCTTCCTTCTTCCTTAATATATGTAGGAAATTTAAGTTTTTTTCTTGACTCTTAAACCTTCTTCCCTCTTTCTTCTTTCTTCTTCCTTCTTCCTTAATATATGTAGGAAATTTAAATTTTTTTCTTGACTCTTAAACCCTTCCTGCCTCTTTCTTCTTTCTTCTTCCTTCTTCCTTCTTCCTTCTAAAAATTATGGAACTGTGGATAACTAATTTTCAAGGCGAACTAGCAGCATTAACCGGTGCATTTTTATGGGCAGCATCCTCCGCTGCTTATAGCTTACTTGGGCAAAAAATATCTCCCCTAAAATTAAATTTATTCAAAGGTTTAATAGCGATCGCTCTGATTTTTCTAACTTTAATTATTAGTGACAAACTTCAGACAGAAATCAACTCAACTACTATTAATTTATTTCTGATTAGTGGCATTCTTGGTATTGGTTTAGGAGATACTGCCTTTTTTTCTGCCCTCAAAAATATGGGTGCAAGAAGAACTCTTCTCATGGAAACTTTATCTCCTCCCATGACAGCTTTATTAGCTTTAATTTTCTTAGGAGAACAATTAACTTTTGGTGCTTGGTGTGGAATTTTAATTACAGTTGGAGGCGTAGCTTGGGTAATCTCAGAAAGAACTCCCGGTGCAGCAATTAGTAATGTTAATATCAAACAAGGAATACTCTGGGCAATATTAGCAGCAATAGCTAATTCTAGTGGTGCAGTTATCTCCCGTTTTGCTTTGCTTTCCTCAGATATTAATCCTTTATTAAGCACATTATTTCGTTTAATTGGAGGAACAACTATTGTTGTTTTATTGTTATTTTTTCAGAAAATAAAACAAGATAAATCAGAGAAATTTAACTGGTCAATGAAACTTGTAGGAGCAATTTTTATTACAGCTTTTAGCAGCACTTATTTAGGTATTTGGCTACAGCAAACTTCCCTAAAATTTTCTCCCGCAGGTATTGCTCAAACCCTCTTAGCTACCAGCCCAATATTTATAATTCCCATTGCTGCTCAAATGGGAGAAAAAATAAGCATTAGGTCAATTTTAGGAGTATTAGTTGCAGTAGTAGGAATTAGTTTACTATTCACTTTTCAGTAATTAGGGTTTGCTGAAAAAGTTTTTTGGAGGGGGGGGAGGAGTCAGGAGGGAAAAAAGAAGGAATAAGCAAGAAAAAAGAGGACACGGTATAATACCAAATTGATAAATTTTTACTACAATATAGATAGATTATATTAAAACAGTAAATAACTGATGGAAAAGTTTGCAGATATTAAAAGCTTACTAAAAGAGTATTATGATTTGGAATTTCCAGTTTCAATCTTTCAATTAGCTGATTTTTTACAAAACTATCCTGAAGAAGGAATGTGGGATTTAAGTACAGTTAGAGACCGTTTCATCAGATACTGGTTTGGGACTTTGTGTACCTGAAAAGTTCCGCAGAAATGAATCATCAAAGGTTTATCGTAAACTTAGCAATGAAAGATATAAAGTGCTACTTGATGAGTGTACAGATGATAATGTAATACCTGCCTTTAAAGTAGGTCGATCTTTATGGTACTGGGGTGGTGAAGAAGATTCTGAGAAAGCCTACAATTTACTTAAAAAAGCTTACACTGTACTTCAACGTGAAAAATTGTTACACATTCTTGAGATTCACTATAATAACAGGGATATTAGATGGGTTGATATGACTGGCTATCCTAAGTAGGGTTTGCTGATTAAATATCAAAGTCTTGATAGATAAAGGTAGACCTCGATCAGATATTCTTAAAAATAGCTGCTCCAGTTCATTTGAGATAGTTATCTCTATCTTTTTTCCCTTTTTTTCAATATTTACCCCAACTTCGGTCTTCCCTCTTCCTTCTTTCGTACGGACATTGCATGCAACGTTCCTACCATTTGTAACAAACATTTATCACGCTTGGTATTAGATATATTGGGGTCAAAAAAACCACCAAACAAGAGATAAATCTCATTTGGTGGCTGTACAATAAGGAGTAACTATGGAAAGGAAACTTTTAGTTTAATCTCTTAGCATCGATAGTTAAAGGTAGTTTTTCTGGTTGGTCTTTAGGAATAGATAATTCCCAACCATTTGTTAAAGTTAAAACTTTAATATCTCCATCAATTTTTTGTGAAACAACTTCTTCTTCCAAATCTTTTTTAGCAACATAAACTTCTAAATTTCCTGCTGCATTATTTCGTAAGATTACTTTCATTAATTTTCCTCTACAACTTCTATTTCATTTTTACGACAGCCTATAATCATTCCTTTTTTAATGAAATGTACGGAATAAATATAAAATTTTTGTAAGAAGGTGCCTATGCCACAAATATAACCGACCTCTCCCCCTTCCAAAAGAATGTCACCTCGATTTTTTCCAGGGAAAGTACCATCATTACGAATTATTTTGCGAACTCTTACTTTCTGTTCCAATTCAAATACTGGTGGTCCATCTAATTCGATCGCCTCATCTAATTTCATGTAGCTGCCTCCCTAATACTGAGCTAAATCTTAGCGTTATTTTTGGTGGAATGAATAGTGATAATTTCTTTAGAG
Organism: Okeania sp. SIO1H4; assembly: GCF_010672695.1. Classification (NCBI taxonomy): domain Bacteria; kingdom Bacillati; phylum Cyanobacteriota; class Cyanophyceae; order Oscillatoriales; family Microcoleaceae; genus Okeania; species Okeania sp. SIO1H4. The sequence goes on along the minus strand of NZ_JAAHGB010000002.1, from coordinate 126,279 downwards.
ATTATGACATATTAATTATTTAAGAAAAAGTAGCTATTGCTTCTTTCTTTAGGATAGTAAAAATTACATTTAAGCAAAATCTAAAAGTATTTATCACTATTAAACATGGGTTTGTCAACGAGAAAGCTTTTATTTAGATAAACTTTATAATTCATCTTTTAACTAATTGGTCGATCATAGCAGAAAGTATTGCTATCGTAAGACTCATGCCAATCAAAAATTTGTTGCAGTTGTTGGAGAGAAATCATACCAAACTTCCAGAGAATCATTGGTAGAGGTCCACAAGAAGCTTCACTGTGTTTCCGTGCTACAGAAATAGCTGCGGCAGAAATAGCTAATTCTTCCTGCAAAAAATTAATAAATAGAGTTGTTTTGCGATCGCCTTCCATAGTTATTATCCTTAAAATATTAAACTACAGGTAATAGATAAGGAAGGTAACTCCATATCTATTACCAATGAGAATTGTTCATTAAATCAATGGTTGTATTTAGGAAAAACTTCCATCTGCCAGCATCTTTCTAACCAGTCCACTAACTCTTTGCGAGGGGCAACAAATTGCTTAACAATGCTGTGGACAAGAAGAGCATCAGTGAAATTATTGATTTCGACTAATAACTCACCGCTAGCGGAACACCAGCTATTAATCATTAGTTCTTGTAAGCGCTGATGAATGAACCAACGATCGATTTGAGAAACATTCACAACTGTAATCAAGTCTTGAGGGTTAGGATTATGATTGCTATACATCGTTGTCATTCCTTAGTGTTGCTGATAAAAGTTTGCAATTGTTTGTTCTAGTTGCTCAATTCTGTCAAGTAAAGCGCGAGTTACAGTAGCTTGTGTATCTGGTAACTGTCCATGTTCAAGAGGTCCAACTCGTTCGCCAGATTTAGAAACAATTCGACCAGGTATACCGACAACTGTGCATTCAGAAGGAACATTATTCAATACAATTGAACCAGCACCTATGCGAACATTATCTCCGATATTTATATTACCTAGTACCTTCGCACCAGCACCAACTACAACATTCTTGCCAATAGTGGGATGACGTTTGCCAATTTCTTTTCCTGTACCACCAAGAGTGACACCTTGATAAATTAAAGAATATTCTCCAATGATTGCAGTTTCACCAATCACCACTCCCATGCCATGATCGATAAATACTCCTCGTCCAATTGTTGCTCCAGGGTGAATTTCAATTCCAGTTAAAAACCGCCCAAGATGGGAAATTAAACGTGGAATTAGAGAAATGTTCTGAAGATGTAACCAATGAGCGAGGCGATGTAGTACTAGAGCGTGCAAACCAGGATAGCAACATAAGACTTCAACCCAGTTGCGTGCTGCGGGGTCTCGCTCAAAGATCATTTGAAAATCTGTTAAGACTGTCTCTAGCTCTGGAAAGGTAAAATATTTATACCAAAATCTATGACGACGAGAAGAAGAAAGGTCTCTACCTGATTCTGGTTGTCGATTTTGTTGAGCAGTGTCAGTATTAGCTTTGAGTTTGAATTGAGACCTAAAGTTACCTTGACTTTTTTTGGAATTAGAAGTGTTAGTTTTATTAGGTAATGTACAAGTATTGCCAGTTAGTAAGGTGGTCATGGGTTAAATAGGGGGTTCCGTGCTTGACAAGGACGTTTGCTTTTCAATTTTTATATCAAGTGCCTTGTAAACTACTAACCAATATTTAACGGTCAATCTTTATTAGATATATTAAGCTTGTACTCAAAAGACTGAAAATGAATGTAGATAGATGTTTGAAATATATTTTGGGGTAGTAGGTGCTAGTATTTTTTGTAGCGTGTACGAGTATTTAATGAACAATGTACTAGCATTTTTGTACTCAAGGTTGATGCTTGTGTATAAGCAGGTTTGAAGTTTTTAAGAAGGGTTTGTACTGAAATTGAAACTTGTACTCAAATTATAGTTTAACTCATAATTATAGGGAAAAGATTAAAAAAAATATTAAAAATTATCTACTTAATTCTGAAAAAACTGCTAAATTTATTACAGAAGCGAAAAAGTTGCATTTTTATTTTTAGCTATAAGAAAATTGAAAATATTTCTCAGAAAGAACTATTGAAAATTACTTACATTAATTCTGAAAAACTGCTAAATTTATTACAGAAGCGAAAAAGTTGCATTTAGTTTTTGGCCACATAAAATTGTTAAGGAAATTGGTTATATTTCTCAGGATTTTGTTAATGTAGATTACTCTAAAGTGCGACTATATTAAACCTAGATAATTAGTGATGAAAAGCCTTATTCTTGATAACTTTGCTCCTTTTATTTCTGCCTTCTCTCTGTGTAGCTGGAAAAATGATGATCAAACTTTAAAGAAAAATTAAGATAAATCTAGCCTACTTGCCAAAAATTGATACATTGTATACAGTAATAAAAGGTTAGATTGAATAAGGGGTGTATGAGTACAGGAGTATTGAGGTAAAAGTAAGGGTTAAAAAAGCAGTTAAATTATTGATATATATAGGTTTGATAACGAGTACATAAAACTCCGTACCATTACCCCATAAATACTTGTACCCCACTTAAAAAATACAAGTACCTATACCCCAATAAAAAAATTAGATACCTCGATTTGATTTGAATTATTAGATGATACAAATCTGAGTACAAAACTAATGATCGTAATCAATACTAATGGGGGTTTTTGAAAGTAACAGTTTAAAGGCCACTGATATAAAAACTATAACGCCGGACACCTAAACTGCATACGAAAAATAATCGTTTCAGGAAAAGTGTATCGACGCGAGTAATCCGTCACTCACGGCGACAGCTACCCAACAATAGTGGAAACTTAGATGTTACAGCCAACAGAACTATCTTCCCAACCAACAGTAGACAGCTTCGCAAAAACCACGAAAAGCACGGAAAAGAAATCCGGAGGCTGCGTGTCAAAGGGTTGCGGAACTACTACCGAACAGCAACTTCCCGCCAGTATTCAAGAGCGCGTTGCTAACCATCCTTGCTACAGTCAAGAAGCGCATCACCATTATGCGAGGATGCACGCTCCAGTTGCACCAGCTTGCAATATTCAATGTAATTTCTGTAACCGTAAATACGACTGCGCCAACGAAAGTCGTCCCGGTGTAGTTAGTGAACTGCTAACTCCTGAAGAAGCAGCTCATAAAGCTCTAGTAATTGCAGGCAAAATTCCCCAAATGACTGTTATGGGAATTGCCGGACCAGGAGACCCATTAGCGAACCCAGAGAAAACATTCCGCACATTTGAGCTTGTAGCTGAGAAAGCACCAGATATCAAGCTTTGCTTGTCAACCAATGGTCTAGCTTTACCCGATTATATTGATCGACTCAAAGCACTCAACATTGACCACGTTACTTTAACGATTAATATGGTTGACCCTGAAATCGGGGTAAAGATTTATCCTTGGGTTCATTATCGCCGGAAACGCTATAGAGGAATTGAAGGGGTAAAAATTCTGCATCAAAGGCAAATGGAATCCTTAGACTTACTCAGAGAAGCTGATATTCTCTGCAAAGTTAACTCAGTAATGATTCCTGGCATCAATGATGAGCATTTAGAAGAAGTAAATAAAATTGTTCGTTCTAAGGGTGCATTCATTCACAATATTATGCCTCTGATTTCTTCACCAGAACACGGTACTTACTTTGGCTTAAATGGTCAGCGTGGCCCTACCACTGAAGAATTGAAAACATTGCAAGACAAATGTGATGTAGGTGGCATGAAAATGATGCGTCACTGTCGTCAATGTCGTGCAGATGCAGTTGGTTTGTTAGGTGAAGACCGCAGTAAGGAATTCACAAAAGAAGCAATCATGGAGATGACTCCAGAATATGACTTGGAAAAGCGCAAAGAATTCCATGCTGGTATTGAAGGTTTCCGTAATAAATTAGCAACAGCTAAAGCAGAAACTCTTGTAAAAGAAGCAGTTGCTCAAGCTGGTCCTCCTATACTGTTAGCAGTAGCAAGTAAGGGTAACGGATTAGTTAATCAACACTTCGGTCATGCTAAAGAGTTTATGATTTATGAAGTTGATGGTGTGAAAGCTAGATTTATTGCTCACCGCAAAGTTGACCACTATTGCTTAGGTGGTTATGGTGAAGAAGGCAGTTTGGAGAATATCATTAAGGCAATTTCTGATTGTAAAGCTGTGCTGGTTTCTAAAATTGGTGAGAGTCCTAAGGAAAAGGTACTCGACGCAGGAATAGATGTAGTAGAGAGCTACGATGTAATTGAAACAGTTGCTTTAGATTTCTACAAGCAATTCATAAAACTAATACAACCTGCATAGGTTAACTGAAGTTAGAAGTCAGAAGTTTCAGGCAATTATTTGACATTAGCTTACAGCAGGTAAATGAAGTACAGATAAGAATGGTAAAGTTTTCGTAGTGCGGATATCTTGCCCGTGACTGGTGTACCTTACTAATATGAAATACGCTGTAAAACTCAAGCAATGGAAGATGTTTCCTTCTTCCTTCTTTCTTCTTCCCTCAATGGAAGATGTTTCTTTATTCCTTCTTCCTTCTTCCTTCTTCCCTCTTCCTTTCAAAAGCTTAAAACTCAAGCAATGGAAGATGTTTCCTTCTTCCTTCTTCCCTCTTCCTTCTTCCTTTCACCTCAAGTATTTAGTCAGCTATGCAACAAACCATTTATCTCGATAATAATGCTACCACCAAAGTAGATGATGCAGTGCTAGCGGAAATGCTGCCTTACCTGAGTCAGTTTTATGGTAACCCCTCTAGTATGCACACTTTTGGCGGACAAGTTGGTAAGGCTGTGAGAAACGCGCGATCGCAAGTTGCAGCTTTATTAGGTGCCCAGGATACAGAAATTATCTTTACCAGTTGTGGTACTGAGGGTGATAATGCTGCAATTCGAGCTGCTCTCACTGCCCAACCAAATAAACGGCATATTATTACTACTCAGGTAGAACACCCAGCAGTTTTGAATCTCTGCAAGCATTTGGAAAAGCAGGGTTATACCGTTACTTATCTGTCAGTAGATAGCCAAGGAATGATAGATTTACTTGAGCTGGAAGCTGCTATTACAGGTAATACCGCCTTAGTCTCCGTTATGTACGCCAATAATGAAACAGGCGTGATTTTCCCCATAGAGAAAATAGGGCAGATAGCTAAGGAATATGGTGCGCTATTTCATGTTGATGCGGTGCAAGTAGCAGGGAAAATTCCCCTGGATATGAAGAATAGCACTATAGATATGCTGGCTATCTCTGGTCACAAATTGCACGCACCTAAGGGTATTGCCGCTTTATATGTACGTCGTGGTACTCGGTTCCGTCCGTTATTAATTGGCGGACATCAGGAACGCGGTCGCCGTGCTGGTACGGAAAATGTGCCTGGTATTATTGCTCTGGGTAAAGCTTGTGAATTGGCACAGGAGCATTTAGCACATATCGACCGGGAACGGGAACTGCGCGATTATTTGGAGAACGGTATTCTTGCTGCTATTTCTGATTGTGCTGTTAATGGTCATCCTACTCAAAGGTTGCCTAATACTACTAATATTGGCTTCAAGTTTATTGAGGGAGAAGCAATATTGCTACATTTGAACCATTATGGTATCTGTGCTTCTTCTGGATCTGCTTGTACTTCTGGGTCTCTGGAACCGTCTCATGTTTTGCGGGCAATGGGTCTGCCATACACAATTTTGCATGGCTCAATTCGTTTCTCTTTATCACGTTATACAACTCGCCAAGAGGTTGAGGAAGTGTTAGCAGTGATGCCTACTATTGTGGAGCGTTTACGGGCTTTATCACCCTTTAAGAACGACCAAGCTAATTGGTTGCAAGAACGACAAGAAGCAACTGTACAATCCTAAAATTTACAATGTTTTAAAGATTGCTACACTTTTGTTTACGCTACATTTTTGTAGCAAAAATAACAGAAAAACTCAGTTGATTCCGCAACAATCATTATATAGCTTAAAGAGGGGTGTATCTCACGCTAATAACTCGCAAAATTGTAGCAGAATTAACAGAAAAAAGATTCCTTAACCTAGAGTATAAGTAATATAACTTCTAGGGGTAATAAGTAACTTTAAACGCTAATTACTTGAAAAAATAAATTTAAGGAAAAAAGGGTTGCTTGAATATAAAAAATGTGAAATACTAATAATATACAAGTTTAACCCACCTCCTAAAATAATAAATTATTACTCTACAAACTGAGTAGTAATATTCAAGAAAAAGCGCAACTTTCATCAGTAAAAATTAGGGTGTTCTAAACAATAAGGGCTATGTGGGAATATACTGACAAAGTAATGGACTTGTTCTATAACCCCCAAAATCAAGGAACCATTACAGACGAGAAAGAAGGGGAAAAGGTAGTTAGCGGTGAGGTAGGAAGTATAGCGTGTGGAGATGCTCTCAGCCTACACCTCAAAGTAAATGAAGCCTCCGGCGAAATCTTAGATGCAAAATTTCAAACCTTTGGCTGTGCTAGTGCAATCGCTTCATCTTCTGCTCTGACAGCAATGCTAAAAGGCAAAACTATAGACGAAGCCATGAATATTAAAAACCAGGATATCGCGGGATACCTGGGAGGGCTGCCAGAAGAAAAAATGCACTGTTCAGTCATGGGAGAGGAAGCATTAGAAGCAGCAATTTTTAAATATAAAGGTATTGAAGTAGAAGTTCACGAAGAAGACCACGAAGGAGCATTAGTTTGTAGCTGTTTTGCAATTACCGAAAACAAGATTAAGCGAGTAATTCGGGAAAACAAGCTCGAAACAGCGGAAGAAGTAACAAACTATGTGAAGGCAGGTGGTGGTTGTGGTTCTTGTCTGGCAGATATTGACGATCTAATCGCATCGGTTTACGAAACGCCAGAACCTACAGCACAACACATTCCTACAACTACAAAACCTGCCAGCAAACTAACAAATCTACAAAAAATTACATTGATTCAACAAGTATTAGAACAAGAAGTGAGACCTGTTCTCGCGGAAGATGGAGGAGATGTTGAACTGTTTGATGTAGATGGCGATCGCGTGCTAGTAACACTAAAAGGAGCCTGTGGTTCTTGCAGTAGTGCAATGGCGACATTGAAAGGAGCGATTGAAGCTACATTAAAAGAACGAGTAAGCGAAAGCATTGTAGTAGAAGAAGCAGTTTAAAACATCAGTTATCTTTGAAAGAAATTAATTGTTAACTGATGATTAGTAAAACTTAAATTTATGCTAACTACAGCGATAAACGACAAATAACAACAGGTGCATTAATGACAACTATATATACGCAGGTTATACCTGCTCAAGCTTTAGGGCGAGCGCCTCCGGGCACTCAATGTTGCTGCTAAATACACACTGTTCTTAAACGAACAAAATTAATATATGAATGCGATCTGTAAAACCAAAAGCCCTAGAAAACAGCAGCTATATATCAAACACAAACTCTAAGGAAACTTTTACAGAATCAAAATCACATTCATTCAAAATCAAGTCAAACAAACATACTAACAAAACGGAGAAATCTATCATGCGTCAGATTGCATTTTACGGAAAAGGCGGTATCGGTAAATCCACTACTTCTCAGAACACTCTAGCTGCAATGGCTAACCGTCACGGTCAGAGAATCATGATCGTAGGTTGTGACCCTAAAGCTGATTCAACTCGTTTGATCTTAAACGCTAAAGCTCAAACTACTGTACTTCACGTTGCTGCAGAGCGCGGTGCAGTTGAAGACGTAGAACTAGATGAAGTATTGAAAGATGGTTTTGCTGGAATCCGTTGCGTTGAGTCTGGTGGTCCTGAGCCTGGTGTAGGTTGCGCAGGTCGTGGTATTATCACTGCTATCAACTTCCTAGAGGAAGAAGGTGCTTATCAAGACCTAGATTTCGTAAGTTATGACGTACTAGGTGACGTTGTTTGCGGTGGATTTGCAATGCCTATCCGTGAAAACAAAGCTCAAGAAATCTACATCGTATGTTCCGGTGAAATGATGGCGATGTATGCTGCTAACAACATCGCTCGTGGTGTTCTTAAGTATGCTCATGCTGGTGGTGTACGTTTAGGTGGTTTAATCTGCAACAGCCGTAAGGTTGACCGTGAAGTTGAGTTAATCGAGAACTTAGCAGCTCGTTTGAACACTCAAATGATTCACTTCGTACCTCGCGACAACGTTGTACAACGCGCTGAAATCCGTCGTATGACTGTTGAACAGTATTCTCCAGAGGATAACCAAGCTCAAGAGTACAATACATTAGCTGAGAAGATCATCAGCAACGAAAAACTAACTATTCCTACTCCTCTAGAAATGGATGAATTAGAAGAGTTGTTAATTGAGTTCGGTCTATTAGGTGACGAAGACGATCGTCAGAAGCAAATTGCAGCACAAGATGCAGCTTTAGCAGAAAAGAAAGCTTAAGTAAGCTGAAAATCTTCTAACACAAAAGTGGGGGTGTGCAGAGCGCACCCCATCTCAAGACACAAGTAGTAGTGAGTCTTGTATTAATTAATTTGTATGTAGGGGCAGGTTTTGCAGACAGTAGAAAAGCACCTGCCCCCGCTAATACAAAACTCAAACACTAAATCAAATATCCGAAAGGAGATATGTAACATGACATCTGAAAAAGTCGAACAGAACAAACAGTTAATTCAAGAAGTCTTAGAAGCTTATCCTGAGAAAGCTGCTAAAAGACGGAAAAAGCACCTTAATGTTTTAGAAGAAGGATCTGACTGTGGCGTTAAGTCTAATGTGAAATCAGTTCCTGGTGTAATGACAACCCGTGGTTGTGCTTTTGCTGGAGCAAAAGGGGTTGTTTGGGGTCCTGTTAAGGATATGGTTCACATCAGTCACGGTCCTGTTGGTTGCGGTTACTACTCCTGGGCAGGTCGTCGTAACTACTACAACGGTGTAACTGGTGTTGATACCTTCGGTACAATGCAATTCACTTCCGATTTCCAAGAAAGAGACATCGTTTTTGGTGGAGACAAAAAGCTCGCCAAAATCATGAATGAAATCGAAGACTTATTCCCTCTAAATGCTGGTATCACAATTGAATCTGAGTGCCCAGTAGGTCTAATTGGTGATGACATCGAAGCAGTAGCTAGAAAAGCTGCTAAAGAAATCAATAAGCCAGTTGTTCCAGTACGTTGCGAAGGCTTCCGTGGAGTTTCTCAGTCATTAGGTCACCACATCGCTAACGACACAGTGCGTGACTGGGTATACGAGCCATCTGCAAAGATCACTAACGAAGAGATCGGCTTTGAAACTACTCCTTATGACGTATCCTTAATCGCTGATTACAACATTGGTGGTGATGGTTGGAGTTCTCGTCTATTATTAGATGAAATCGGCTTAAGAGTAGTTAGCCAAGCAACAGGTGACGGTACTTTTAACGAAGTATTCATGGCTCCTAGAGTGAATCTCAACCTAATTCACTGCTACCGCTCCATGAACTACATCTGCCGTTACATGGAAGAGGAGTATGGTATACCTTGGACTGAGTTCAACTTCTTCGGTCCTACTCAAATTGCTAAGTCTCTACGTAAGATTGCTTCTTACTTCGACGATACAATCAAAGAAAACACAGAGAAAGTAATTGCTCGCTACCAAGAACAAGCTGATGCAATAATTGCTAAGTATCGTCCTCGTTTAGAAGGCAAGAAAGTAATGATGATGGTTGGTGGTCTACGTCCACGTCACGTTATTCCTGCTTTCGACGATTTAGGAATGGAAGTTATCGGTACTGGTTATGAGTTCGGTCACGGTGATGACTACAAGCGTACTGCTGAGTATGCTCAAGAAGGTACTCTAATCTACGATGACGTTAGTGGATATGAGTTCGAGGAATTCGCTAAGAAATTAAAGCCAGACTTAATTGCTTCTGGTATTAAAGAGAAGTATGTATTCCAGAAAATGGGTATGCCATTCCGTCAAATGCACTCCTGGGATTATTCTGGTCCTTATCACGGTTATGATGGATTCGCTATCTTTGCTCGTGACATGGATCTAGCTCTCAACAGCCCAACTTGGAACCTAATCAAGGCTCCTTGGAAGCAAGCTAGCTAATAGAAGTCAGAAGTTTGAAGTCAGAAGTCAGAAGTTTGTATTTTGGCTTTGGCTTTGAAGATAAATTTAGCTAGGTAATGGGGTCATGCCATCTCTACGGCTGCCCCAATATAGAAACAACATTTGAGGAATTGAGGGATTAAAAGTTGTAATTCGTTTCCTTTTTCCCTCTTCCTTCCAAGAATTGTAAATCCCTAATATCCATAGAGGAATAAACACCATGAGTCAGAATGTAGACAAAATCAAAGATCACTTTCAACTCTTCCAAGAACCAGAATACCAAGAAATGTTCGAGCGGAAGAAAGAATTTGAAGGTGGTCCTTCCAAGGAAGAAGTAGAAAAAGTTCGTGAGTGGACAAAGACTTGGGAATATCGTGAAAAGAACTTTGCTCGCGAAGCTCTAACTATCAACCCTGCCAAAGCTTGTCAGCCTTTAGGTGCAATCTTTGCAGCAGCAGGTTTTGAAGGAACTCTACCTTTTGTACATGGTTCTCAAGGTTGTGTTGCTTACTTCCGTTCTCACTTAACTCGTAACTACAAAGAGCCATTCCAAGCAGTTTCCTCTTCTATGACTGAAGATGCTGCGGTATTTGGTGGTCTCAAGAACATGACTGATGGTTTGGCAAACTCTTATGCTTTGTACAAGCCAAAAATGATTGCTCTTTGCACAACTTGTATGGCAGAGGTAATTGGAGATGACTTAGGTTCATTCATCACTACCTCCAAGAATCAAGGTGCAGTACCTGAAGATTTCCCAGTTCCTTTTGCTCATACTCCTAGCTTTGTTGGTTCTCACATCACAGGCTATGACAATATGCTTAAGGGTATTTTGGTAGCTCTAACTGAAGGTAAGAAAGCAGAAACAGATAACGGTAAAATCAACTTCATCCCTGGTTTCGACCCTTACATTGGTAACATCCGGGATTTGAAGAGCATTCTATCTACAATGGATGTTCCTTACACTGTTTTAGCTGATAACGCTGAGAGCTTTGATTCTCCTAACTTAGGCGAATTCAAGATGTACAATGGTGGTACAACTCTGGAAGAAGGTGCTGATTCAATCAACGCTAAAGCTACTATCTCCTTCCAGAAATATTCTACTCCTAAGACTCTAGAGTACCTAGCAGAAAAAGGTGGTCAAACTACAGCTACTTATCGTCCTATCGGTATCCGTGGTACTGATGAGTTCTTAATGGCATTGTCTGAATTGACTGGTAAGGCTATTCCTGAAGAGCTAGAAATTGAGCGCGGTCGTGCAGTTGATGCTATCACTGACTCTCAAGCTTGGTTACACGGTAAGCGTATTGCTATCTATGGCGATCCTGACCATGTATTGGGCTTGTTGAACTTCACTCTAGAGTTAGGTATGCAGCCAGTTCACGTTGTTGTTACTAACGGTAACGTTAATGGTTTTGAAGAAGAAGCTAAGGAATTGTTAGCTAACGATCCTAACGGTCAAGAAGCTACAGTTTGGATCGGTAAGGACTTATGGCACCTACGTTCATTGTTGGATACTGAGCCAGTTGATTTGTTGATTGGTAACTCTTATGGTAAGTTCCTCCAACGTGATACTGGTACTCCATTAGTACGTATTGGTTATCCTATCTTCGATCGCCACCACCAGCACCGTTATTCTATCTTAGGATATAAGGGAGCATTCAATCTACTCAACTGGATCGTTAATACTATCCTCGATGAGTTAGACCGTGGTAGCATGGAATTAGGTGTTAACGATACATCTTTTGACTTGATTCGTTAATTCATATTAACCATATAGTTTTTCTAGGGGCAAATGGCAGTTTGCCCCTATTCTGGTTTGACAGGTTTTCAGGGAGAAGTTAGGGTGGAACTACTATCTATTCCCTATTGCTATATGATTCAAACTTACCCCATCTCCAAAACTATTACTACTCTAGATGACCTTGAGCAAAGGTTTAAGTTATCTCCTACAGATAATGACCTTTTCTTTCAGGAATGGCAACAAGACTTACCTGAAGTAACTGCTGAAGAAAAGGAGAAGCTAGACCAAATTCAAGGACGATTTTTACGTCATAGAAAACGAAGCCCTCTCACAGAAGGTGTGATTAATCAATTACTAATTGGACCTTTACTTGCTTTGGCAGGTTTATATGATGAACCTTTCTATCTTACTACTGAAGCAAGTATTGAAGTAGAAGTAGAAGACAAGGATGAAATTTTACGCAGTTAGAGTGGATACTTTAGTTATTGCACAACAACTTTGGGTTCTCCTGGTTGAATCTAAATCTACTATTGGTTTTTCAGTAGCTTTACCTCAACTAATGACTTATATGATGGCAAATCCCAATCCCGAACGTCCTGTCTATGGTATGATTAGTAGTGGGGATGAATTTATGTTTGTTAAAATGTTGACGGCAGGTGTTCCCCAATATGATGTCTAATGTTTTTTATCTGCTACTACCTCGCAGAAATCAGTTATATGATGTTTTAAGTATTCTCAAGCAAATTGCCAAAATTATGAGTGCAAATATTGGGCAATGACTGATGGAAATTTAAGAGCGATCTGCTCCTATTTTTATACAAACAAAATAAAAACAAAAATTTGTCATTCTTTAAGATTAGTAGGTTGGGTTAAGCGCCAGCGCAACCCAACAACAAGCTCGACACTTACCGGAAACTTAACGGGAACGTGAAAGCCCCTGTCGTATCCTCGCAGGGGATGAAACGAGACACGGCGGGATTCCGGGGCGCAGTATCCACATAATCTTAACATTATAAATATAAACTTAGGAGATAATTAATAATATTAAGGAGGTGATTTATTTGTATGGATGTCAACAAAATCTAATTAACCCTGATGAAGACTTAAAATCAATTCTGGAGTTTATTTGTTCTGAATCCCACAAGCTAACCAATTGTGGTATTTATTATGGCCGTCAATTGTTTTTCCAAGCCCAGAAAATAATTGGTAAGTATGATTTAGAAAAAGAATACAAATCAAATAAACACTATCAAGTTTTGCACTCACAGGCAGCACAGCAAATACTTAGGTCTGTTGCTGAGTCTTTTAAATCATTTAAGGAGCTAGACAAAAAATACAAAAAGGGTAATTTGCATTTTAAGCCGAGAGTTCCTAGCTACCGTAAAAAAGATGGTTTAGCGATGATAACTTATCCTAAACAGGCTTTAAGACTTGTTGGGGAACACATCAGAATCCCTCTTGGAACAACTGTAAAAAGATGGTTTAAATTAGACAGTTTTTTGATACCTATGCCATCTAATCTACAATTTGTAGACATTAAAGAACTGCGGATACTGCCACGTAATCGATGTTTTTATGTTGAGTTTGTATACAAGAAAGAAATTGTAGTTCAATATGAATTAAAGCCTAAAAATGTTTTGGGAATCGACCCCGGTATCAGCAACTGGTTAAGTTGCGTTTCTAATGTTGGGACTAGTTTCATTGTTGATGGGCGCAAGCTTAAAAGCTTTAACCAGTGGTATAACAAACGAGTTTCCACCCTTAAAGAGGGTAAGCCCCAGGGTTATTGGGATCACCAATTAGCCCACATCACAGAAAAACGTAACCGTCAGATGAGAGATGCAGTTAACAAAGCTGCTTGTTTGGTTGTTAACCACTGTATTGAACACCAAATTGGTATGGTAGTTTTTGGATGGAACCAAGGACAACGGCAAGAGGTAAATTTAGGCAAAGTAACCCAATCATTTGTGCAGATTCCCACAGCTAAACTCAAAGAACGAGTAAAACAAATGTGTTCAGAACACAGCATTAAATTTGTTGAAAGCGAGGAATCATATACGAGTAAAGCCAGTTTTCTTGATGGCGATCAACTACCTACTTTCGGTGAAAAACCTGAAGGGTGGAAACCATCGGGGAAACGAGTTAAACGCGGGATGTACCGCACTAACAAAGGTTTGTTGGTTAATGCTGATTTGAATGGTGCTGCGAATATACTTCGCAAAGTAGAGACACAGTTAGGTGTAAATCTAGCCAAGGTCTGTAGGCGAGTTTTGACCCTCGCTACCAGATTTCGCATCTGGGAAACCAAAGCTAAAAAGCGGAGTGGCACGGATTTATCCTGCCACGTAGCAACAGCTTAGAATCCCTGTGGCTAAAGCCCAGGGAGAGGTCAAGAACATTATCTTTATATACTCACTATAAAAAATCATCAATAATAAAAATTTGTTATTCTTAAGCAGCCATCTTGTAGGGTGCGTTAATGAAGTGTAACCCACCGCCATCCCAACAAATATTTCGGTGCGTTACGCTTTCCTGCGGAATGCTACGCAAACGCTAACACACCCTACCGGACTAATAATAAAAATTTGTCATTCTCGCTCTGTTGGGTTTCGTTCCTCAACCCAACCTACAAAATGATAATTTCTATACAAAACTAATAATAAAAATTTGTAATTATAATATTAAATACTATATCCCCGCCCCAAAGTAGTACATAAAAATAGAGACTTAATAACATGGCTATGATGACCCCAGGCAAGGTTGCCGAACTGATGAATGAGCCAGGTTGCGAACACAACCACAAACACAAAAACGGAGATAAAAAACAAAAAGGCTGTCAACAACAAGCAACACCAGGAGCAGCTCAGGGAGGTTGCGCTTTTGATGGAGCGAGTATCGCCCTTGTACCTATTACAGATGCAGCTCATTTAGTTCATGGACCTTTAGGTTGTTCTGGTAACTCCTGGGGAACTCGTGGTAGTCTTTCCTCTGATTCCCATCTCTACAAAATGGGTTTCACAACGGACATGAGCGAAAATGACATTATCATGGGTGGTGAGAAAAAATTACTTAAGGCGATCGCTGAATTAAAGAAACGTTATCAACCTCCAGCGGTATTTGTCTACGCTACTTGCGTTACTTCTTTAATAGGAGATGACCTAGAAACGGTTTGTAAAGTCGCCACCAAAAAATTAGAACTTCCGGTCATTCCTGTGAACTCTCCTGGTTTCATTGGTAGTAAAAATTTAGGTAACCGGGTTAGTGCGGAAGCATTATTAGACCATGTAGTTGGTACTTCCGAACCAGAATTTACCACACCCTACGATATTAACCTCATCGGCGAATATAATATTGCGGGTGAAATGTGGGCAATGTTACCCCTGTTTGAAAAACTTGGCATTAGGGTATTGTCAAAAATTACAGGAGATGCTACCTACAAAGAAATTTGTTACGCCCACCGTGCCAAACTCAACGTGATGATCTGCTCCAAAGCTATGATCAATATGGCACGGAAAATGGAGGAGAAATACGGCATTCCTTATATTGAAGAATCTTTTTATGGTGTTGCCGATATTAACAACTGCCTCAGAAATATTGCTGCCAAAATTGGAGATGCTGACCTGCAAGAGCGTACAGAAAAACTCATTGCCGAAGAAACAGCTATTCTCCAAGAAATATTAGAACCTTATCGCCAACGTCTCAAAGGTAAAAGAGTTGTACTCTACACAGGTGGGGTGAAAAGCTGGTCTATTATTTCGGCGGCTCAAGATTTAGGTATGGATGTGGTCGCTACCAGCACTAAGAAAAGTACCGAAGAAGACAAAGCAAAAATCAAACAATTGCTCGGCAAAGATGGTATTTTGCTAGAAAAGGGCAATGCCGAAATTCTGCTGAAAGTCATTGCTGACACAAAAGCTGATATGCTCATCGCAGGTGGTCGTAACCAATATACCGCCCTCAAAGCTAGAATTCCGTTTTTGCACATTAACCAAGAACGCCATCATCCCTACGCTGGATATCATGGCACCATCGAAATGGCAAAGGAATTAGATGAAGCACTCCATAGTCCAGTTTGGGAACAAGTGCGACAACCTGTACCTTGGTTAGAAGAATGTCAGATAGAAGATGTTTTAGCAGTAGAAACTTTACCAAGTCTGACGAATATTCCACCTGCAACAGTTAGTTTTCCCAAAAAGTCCTTATCCACAAATCCTCTGAAATTGAGTCAACCTCTAGGTGCTTCCTTAGCTTACTTAGGAATTAAAGGTATGATGCCACTGTTTCATGGGACTCAAGGTTGTACTGCTTTTGCCAAGGTATTGTTGGTGAATCACTTCCACGAAGCTATTCCTCTTTCTACTACTGCCATGAGTGAGGTGACGACTATTTTGGGAGGAGAGGATAACATCGATACAGCTATTCTCACCCAAGTTGAGAAGTCAAAACCAGAAGTTATTGGTTTGTTGAGTACTGGTTTAACTGAAACCAGGGGCGATGATGTACAGGGTATTCTCAAGAAGTTTAGGGAAGAGCATCCTGAGTTAGATGAATTGCCAATATTAAATGTTTCTAGTCCAGATTATAAGGGTTCCGCTCAGGATGGTTTTGCTGCTACTGTCGAACGTATAGTAGCTTATGATTATGGCGAATCTATTCCTACTGAAACTAAAAAGCCTTTCGTAACAATTTTAGCAGGTAGTTGTCTTGCTCCTGGAGATGTGCAGGAAGTTCGAGATATTGTGGAATCTTTTGGCTTAATACCAATAGTTGTACCTGACTTATCTCAGTCTCTGGATGGACATTTGGTTGATGATAGTTATAGCGCGACAAGTTCTGGTGGAACGACCATAGAAGAACTTCGTAACCTGAGTCAGTCAAGTTTTACTCTGGTTATTGGGGAAAGTCTGCGGAATGCAGCTAATATTTTGCAGGAAAAATTTGGCACTCAATATCAAGTATTTCCTCGGTTGACTGGTTTGGGTGCGGTGGATAGTTTCTTGCTAAAATTGTCTCAGCTAATTGTTTCTCGTACTGACCCCCACTTAGATAAAGGTTGTGAAGTGCCTGCAAAATACCAACGCCAACGTCGGCAGTTACAGGATGCGATGTTGGATACCCACTTCTATTTTGGGCATAAGCAAGTATCTATTGCCCTGGAACCAGATTTACTTTGGGCAACCAGTTGGTTTTTACGAGAAATGGGAGCAGATATTAAAGCTGCTGTGACAACTACGCGATCGCCTTTATTGGAAAAATTGCCTACAGAAAATGTAATTATTGGCGACTTGGGAGACTTGGAAGAAGTAGCCACAGGTTCAGATTTATTGATTACCAATTCTCATGGTAAACTAATATCTGAGAAGTTAGGTCTTGCTCTATATCGCATGGGTATGCCAATTCACGATCGCCTCGGCAATGGTCAACGTTGTAATGTTGGTTATCGTGGTACAATGAATTTATTATTTGACATTGGTAATATTTTCTTAGAGCAAGAAGAATCAAAAATTCACACCAATGATTATTCATTATTGTCACGATGAAGGTGGTAGGTTGTAGGTGTTAGATACACTTCTGTTAACTACAATCTGCGATCTAATAAATAGTCAGATATAAATAAACAAATATTTGGTAATCAGAGGCGGGTTTAATTAATAGTTAAACTAAATACAAATCCGCTACAAAATCGAATCCGCCCTCATTTTAGAGTTTATTTTTGTCTGCGATTAAAAGACAAGTTTGTTATCAATAACTAATGGTTTTTAACTATTAGTTATTCGGTACATTAAAACCAGGAGGAAAACAACAATGAAAGTTGCATTTGCAACCAGTGATTTTATTCATATAGATGGTCACTTTGGCTCTGCCAAACAAATGGCTTTATATGAAGTTGATGACAAAGGATACGAAACTCTAGAGCCACTTGTTTTTGGTGGTAATCTCAATCAAGATGCCCCCAAACAAGATAAACTAGAAAAACTTCATGCCAAAGTTGAAGCTTTGCTCGACTGCACAATAGTTTATGTACTAGAAATTGGTGGTCCAGCAGCAGGTCGTTTAATCAACAAAAAAGTGACCCCAATGAAATCAAAATCTCCAGAAGACAAAATTACCGATCTTCTGGACAGATTAGTAGAAACATTAAAAGGTAGCCCTCCCCCCTGGCTCAGAAAAGCTTTACAAAAAACTTCCGAATCTGACTTAGAAGCTGTACTTGAAGAGGTGTAAAATTATGACTGTTCAAACAGAAACAACAACAACAACAACCGACATTTATTCCGCTCCTTTTATTAGGGAATTAATTAGAGCAGTTCAAGCTCAAGACTCTTATGGAGTTTATAAGTCTTGGTCTCCTGAATTAATTATCAAGCCTTATATTGTTAGTAAGCAAGAAAAACGCCAAATTTCCACAGAAGAAGAAGTTAATCCGATGACTTTAGCTCGGATTAAGTTATTCTATAATGCAATAGCAACTTGCATTGAATTAGAAACCAATCAAATCATGCAAGTAGTTATTAGTATAAACCATGAAGGATTTGGTTGGGCACTTGTATTTTGCGGTCGTCTTTTGGTAGTTTCTAGAACTTTACGGGATGCTCAACGTTTTGGGTTTACTTCTCTAGAAAAATTAGAAGATGAAGGAGAAAAAATGAGTAGAGCAGGCATTGAATTAGTCAAAAAATATAAGGAAGTTTGCAAGCTCTAAGTAGTAATTTTTTCTAAAGATTTAGAGAGGAAAGTTAGAACCATATTTTTTAATTAATGGATAATTGATAATTACCTCTGGTTAAAACTATTACGGAATTGAATATAAGGAAATATTATTTCTTTTTTCCCCCTTTCAAGGGGAGGTTTTAAACCAGAATTATTTAATTATTAATTATTAATTATTAATGATTCGGTAAATATCTAACAACCTCTCTCCCTCAAAGTAGGTAAGCATTTCCTCCGGAATGCTGCGCCAACAGCCGTCAGCTATCAGCTATTGCTTTTAGTTTACGATTAAAACTCTATTAATTGTCTTACTACAAAAGTTGCTTCCCTTGACCTTAAAGTCAGTTGTTAATTTAAACACTGTTCTTAAAGAGAAAATCTTGTGGCTGATAGCTGACAGCTAATAGCTGAATTATTACCAAACTAGAGTGCTTTTTTTTTGCACACAAATATTAAAAAAAATTGAAAGTAGACGAAAAAAAGAAGATTTGTACCTATACTAATAAAGTAGAAAAAGTCACTACTGTAGGATTGCGGAAATAACTGACCAGTTACAAAATCCTCAAACAATTACAAATCAATACTTTTGAATTTTGACTTTTGACTTTTAACTTCCGCGTAGCGGCACTACTTTATCTAATTAATTTAGGGTTCATCAAATGAAGACATTAACAGACTTCCAAAAACTCGTAGATGCAGAAGACTTCCTCAGCTTTTTTGACATTCCCTACGACCAAACAGCAGTCAACGTAAATCGCCTCCATATATTAAAAATGTTTTCTGTAGCAATTGCAGAAGTTGACGAAAAAACAGGACTGACAGAAACTGAAAAATTGACAGAATATAAAACAGCATTAGAGTCAGCTTATCAAACTTTCTTAACATCTAGCGCTCAAGAACAAAAAGTATTTCCAGTCTTTCAACAAGAACATAAAGATGTAGTTAAATTAACAGAAATAACTGCTGAGTAAGGAGCAATTATAGTGTTCGACCTGACACCCAAAGAATTAGAACGTTATAGTCGCCAAATGATGCTTCCTGATTTTGGTGAAGAAGCACAACAACGACTCAAATCAGCTACAGCAGTGGTAAATGGAGTTGGTGGGTTGGGTGGCACAGTAGCACTGTATTTAGCAGTAGCAGGTGTCGGGAAGCTGATTTTAGTCCGAGGTGGGGAACTACGCCTTGATGACATGAATCGTCAAATCTTGATGACAGATGATTGGGTGGGTAAGCTGCGAGTAGACAAAGCTAAGGAAACCCTAGCTGCCATTAATCCAGATGTTGAAATTGAAGCTATACCTGAATATGTCACTGCTGAAAATGCAGACACATTAGTACAGTCGGCAGATATTGCCCTCGACTGCGCTCACAACTTTGACGAACGGAATTTACTTAATGCTGCCTGTGTACGTTGGCGCAAACCAATGGTGGAAGCTGCTATGAATAGCATGGAAGCTTATTTAACTACCATAGTTCCTGGTAAAACTCCCTGTTTGTCTTGTCTATTCCCAGAAAAACCAGAATGGGACCGACGTGGGTTTGGAGTCTTGGGTGTAGTTTCTGGAACCCTAGCTTGTCTAGCAGCTTCAGAAGCAATCAAACAGATTACAGGATTTAGTAAACCCTTGTGGTCACAACTGCTGACAATGGATTTGGATGCCATGGAATTTGCCAAACTTCGCCCTTACCATGACCCAGACTGTCCAGTTTGCGGTTCCCTCAGCAAAGAGTTAAAAGCTGACTCATAGGAAGTGGTAAAAACATAATCACAGAAGTTATCACTATGAACAGTTTCTAGTCAAATCTTTGGTTTAGCCTATAAATAGGAAATTTATAGGAAAGGTGATATTTACACGATATGCTTTAGCGCTGAAACTGAAACTGAAATTTCAAAATTCAGGGTGCAATATTTCTACTAATTTAGTCTCACACAGTGCTGTAAAGAGCGATCGCCCCGTTCCTATAATTTCCTAAGTGCCAATTGCTTAAACCAGACAACAGGCGGATGTCGTCGCCTATCTGGGTAATTATGTCATCGGTAAGTCTAAATTATTTTTCTTCAAAATTATGACTATAAGTTTAACAGAAAAAGCCGCTTCTCAACTTACCAAGTTCCTGAAAGACTCAAATCAAGGCATCCGCATCTCTGTTGTGGATGGTGGTTGTAGTGGTTACGAATATGCCTTAAATATTGCCAACGCTCCCAAAGAAGATGACTTGCTGCTCTACAAGGAAAATTTGCAGATTTTTATTGATCCAAAAAGTGCGCCTTTACTAGAAGGAGTTGTAGTTGACTACATTGAGGGTTTGACTGAAAGCGGTTTAAAGTTTATTAATCCCAACGCCACAGAAACTTGTAGTTGCGGAAAGTCTTTCCAAGCAGGAGGTTGTACCCCAACAGGAGTACCTTGTAGTTAACTAGCTATCAGCTATCAGTTATCAGCTATCAGCCTAAAAATTTGTGACAGGACTTACGCACGGACACTAAATCGAGTGAGGCGTTAGCGGATCTTTGTGTTAGCAAATACCATTTGCTTCGCATAACTATCGTTAACGCCCCTACATATGACGTTTTCAAGGTGAATTTGCGTAAGTCCTGTGTGAATAGAATTAGGTATTTGTTTGCGCAGCATTCCGCACCGAAAAGCTTGGATTTAAATCCCCGACTTCTAGTGCAGGATGGCGGAAATAACTGACCAGTTAAAAAATCCTATAAAGCCTTACCAATCAATCAATACTTTTGACTTTTGACTTTTGAGTTCCGCGTAGTGGCACTAGCTTTTGTTGAATTTTAGGAGGGGTTGCTCATCCCCTTTTAGTTCCGGAATGCTCCGCAAACGCGCAAAGCTGACCACTGATTGCTAAACTGCTCAACGCTTTTTAAAAAAGTCTTTTGAGACGAAAGAACAACTAAGAAAAGGAGGATCTCAATCAATGGCTACTTATAAAGTACAGCTAATCAAAGGCAAGAAAAAACAACCCCCAGAAATCGATATCACTATCGAAGTTGATGAGGATACATATATCCTTGATGCGGCAGAAGAACTGGAACCTGACATAGAATTTCCTTCTTCTTGTCGCGCCGGGTCTTGCTCTAGTTGTGCTGCCAGAATAGTAGAAGGAGAAGTCGATCAAGAGGATCAAAACTTCTTAGATGACGAGCAGGTAGAAAAAGGTTGGGTATTACTGTGTGTCGCCAAACCTAAGTCTGATTGCGTTATCAAAACTCACCAAGAAGCTTATTTGGTGTAATACCACTGTTCATTAATTGATAATTGATAATGGATAATTGATAATTACCTCTGGTTAAAACCGTTACGGAATTGAATATAAGGAAATATTATTTCTTCTCTTGGTCGATTGGATATGGTTAGGAAACCCATCCATCCCACCCTTCGGGAAGCTCCGCTAACAACCGCTTTTTTTCCCTTAAAAGGGGAGGCTTTAAACCAGAATTATTTAATTATTAATTATTCGGTAAATTATCTGATATTTTGCCCTCCTGTAGTTTTTATTTAAGACTCTAGGGGGGTAATTTATATGCAGCAGAGAGTTGGGAGTCGGGAATCAAAATTATTTTTCTTGCCTATAATTTTATTTACAGGACTTACACAAAAGATGAAATTATACACAGTTTGTAGTGGTTAACAGCGGTGTAGGGGTTAACGGCCGTTAATATCAAATCCGGTTAAACAGCCATAGAATGGTTAAGTTAGGAGCCAAAAGGAGTCAGTCCTCAGGAGTCAGGAGGAGAAAGAATTACAAAGATAAACGTAGTTATGGCGATTGAAGATTTTTTTTATCATTTTCTTTGTGGGTTTAATACCCCACCGTCAACTGGAGTGTTCAAAATTACTTGGGGGAGCGAATCCCCATGTAATTTTCCTCCTGTCTCCTGTCTACTGTCTCCTGTCTCCTTCTTCAAGTCCAATGAAACGGATTTGATATAACCCCTACCATAAGAGCACTAATTTTCATATCTATATCCAAGTTTGAATTTATTTACTCCGAAAATATTAGCAAAAAACCTCTACAATATTAACAATTTTGATCAAAATTAAAAATTGGAGTAATAGGTATGAAAAAAAATCGAATTCTGGTCTTAATTTGTATGGCTATACTTTCCTGTTTATTAACAATTAGTTGTAGCCAAACTACGAATAATTCATCTTCTGAGTCTACCGCTTCAACAATAAATTTAACAGTTTCAGCAGCAACTAGCCTCAAAGATGCAATGGAAGAGATAGAGCCTATTTATGAACAAAAAAATACCAATACTTCTTTAACTTTAAATTTATCTTCCTCCGGTTCTCTACGACAACAAATTGAACAAGGAGCGCCAGTTGATTTATTTATCTCCGCATCTCCTTCCCATATTAATATTTTGCAAGAAAAAGATCTAATAATAGATGAAAGTCTTCGGGACCTTTTGAAAAATCAAATAGTGTTAATAGTTCCTACAGAAAATACCGCTGCAGTTAACACATTTCAAGACTTAACAAAAGACACTATTAAAAACATATCCATTGGCGAACCAGAAAGCTCTCCCGCAGGAAAATATGCCCAAGAAGTCCTAACTTCTTTGGGTATTTATGAAGCACTTGAAAAGAAAATAGTTTTTGCTAAAAATGTACGCCAAGTTCTCAATTATGTCGCCACAGGAAATGTTGATGCTGGCATTGTTTATCGTACAGATACTAACGCTTCAAAGGCAGTAAAAATTGTTGCTAATGCACCTGATAAATCTCATACACCAGTAGTTTATCCCATTGCAGTAATTAAAGATAGTAAAAATGTTGAAGCGGCTAAACAATTAGCAGAATTTATGTTTACTCCAGAGGCAAAAGCTGTGTTTGAAAAATATGGTTTTGTTACACTAAACAACAATTATTAGAAGAAGGAGTCAGGAGACAGGAGACAGGAGACAGAATTTTAGAAGAAAATCATAGCTGCCGTCCGATTTCTGCGTAAGTCCTGACTATTTAACTGAACTCGTCAGGAATGATACCTATATGTGAAATTATTTCCTGAAATTACTGTAGCGTCAAAACTGTAGCCTCAAAGTTTTGAGCCTATAAAACCTTACTTTTGACTTTTGACTTTTGACTTTTAACTTCCGCAAAACGGTATACTCCTAAAAAGAAAAACACAACTCCCCGCCGTAATTGGGGGAGTTGCTTTTTGGACAAAATGACTAAGGGTTTTCAGGCCAAACCAAAGGGTAGGGAAGGGGTTCCTGGACAACTGAACTTAGACCTGGAGGGGTACCAGGAGGTGTACCAGGTAGACCCTTTGGGAAGTTGGTTTGGCTCAAAGGTTGCCCATACATTCATTACAGCAAATGGGGCTGCGATGATGGGGTAACTGCAGGGCGAGTAAATGATGCTAATATTATTTGCAACCCACCATTTATTAATTATTTATTTTATTATTTTAAATATACACAATTTAAACAACAATTAAAATAGGCAATAATAACGATCATCATGCTCAATAAAATCACCCCCCTCATCATTACACTCTTTCAAAACTTCCTCACCTACTACACTCTTGTCCTTACCATACGGACGAATTTCCACCAAACCCGGATACGCAACATAATCAATACTTAATTTCAATTCATTTTCCATTACCCAATTTTCCAACCCTATTTGGGAGGCTGCAGCTGGCTCTACTACGGTAATCATACTTGCACAGACTATTATTACTGCACTTAATAATAAGCTTATTAGCTTTTACATAATTTCAATTTTCCATTAAACAACTACAACCATAACAATAACATTTTTATAACATTAACATTTATTTTGTTCTCTTAAGTGACTTTTGACTTACTATTTCATTTTGTGCTACGTCCCTACTTTTTGATGAAAAGCATCCTTCTTTTATTCTTTTGGTCTCTTAGAATGAGAATTTGATGCAATGAGTCGATCGCGCATCACTCCTAAATCTTGGCTAAACTTACGTAAAGCAACGCTATTTTGTCAGTGCGTCAGCGCAGCTTTGCGATAGCAAGCGACAGTGTTTGCGGAGCATTCCGTCAGCATAACAAAGTCCAGTAGGGTGCGTTAATGAAATGTAATATCATGTTCCCCCTCCGGGGGAGCTACGCTAACGGTTGAATACTTATAAATGACTGTTGTGAGTCCTCAGGAGTCAACCCACCCCTCGCCCCTCCCCCTCCCAGGAGGGGAGTGTGGGAGAAATTAAAAAATATGTATCCTACCATTACTATGCAGGACTATCGGGTAATGGAAGTCCATCTCAAGTATGGGGGCGATCGCATAAGTTCGCTCCCTTGTCTTAGTCTCAAGTTTTGATCACAACAGCTTAACAAATTTCGCTAATTATATCATAATTTTGAGCGTTGGTAATAAATAAATTTTTATCTAGGAACTTTCCTGCCAAAGTTCCTATTTTTTTCCCTAAAGAAATCAAATATTTCTCTATCTTGTAGTCAACAAAACAGTTTATGCCAGGAAAAAAGATAGAAAATATAAAAATATAAAGTAATTATGGATAGCCACTGAGACATCTCTAGAAAAGATTCTGAAACCTGTATATTGCCCTAATAAAATTGGCATTTTTGGAGAGGTCTATTAAAGTTCTGAAACAGAATAACCTCAATTTCAGATTTGCCTACCCTAGTTCCCAACCATTATTTTATTAACCTACCACTAAATAATTAGCCTACAACCTTCTTCAACATCAATAATGAACTTAGACCTATCTCCTGCTTGGATTTCCCTAAAAACTGCAGCAGTTACTACAGTAATCACCTTTTTCCTCGGCATCACAGCAGCACGTTGGATGCTCGGATATCGTGGTAAAGGCAAAGGTATAATTGACGCCATCTTAACATCTCCTCTAGTATTGCCTCCAACCGTAACAGGTTTTCTATTACTATTATTATTTGGTAGAAACGGCCCCCTTGGTCAGCTACTCTCATCAATGGGGATAACATTGATTTTCACTTGGCCTGCAACCGTCATTGCGGCCACTGTGGTGTCATTCCCCCTGATGTACAAAACATCACTGGCAGCTTTTACTCAAATTGATACCAGTCTCCTTGCTTGTGCTAGAACTTTAGGTGCTTCTGAATGGACTGTATTTTGGCGAATTTTGTTACCCTTGGCAAAACCAGGAATTATTGCCGGGACATTATTAGCTTTTGCCCGATCGCTTGGTGAGTTTGGCGCTACTTTAATGTTGGCAGGTAGCATTCCTGGGAAAACAGAAACTATTCCGATAGCTATTTTCTTCGCTTCCGAAAGTGGGAATATGAATGAAGCGTTTGCCTGGGTGTTAGTAATTTTAGCCATATCTTTAGGAGTAATAACTGGTGTCAACTATTGGTCAGAATCTAAAATCAAAAAACGTAGGGCAAAAAAAACAGAAAAACAAATTGTAGATGTGCGTTCTGTACCTGTAGTCAAAACACAACCTTTGAGACTAAACTCCCACACAAATTCACAAAATCTATTAGTAGATATCCAGAAAAAATTGCCTGGGTTTCTCTTGGATGTTTGTTTCAATGCTAATAACAAACCATTGGGGTTATTAGGAGGGTCTGGTGCTGGTAAAAGCATGATTTTACGTTGCGTTGCTGGTTTAGAAACTCCCACAAGAGGTCGAATTGTTTTAAATGGGCGAGTATTATTTGATTCGCAACAGAAAATAAATCTGCCTAGTCGCGATCGCCACGTCGGTTATCTATTTCAAAATTATGCTCTCTTCCCCCACATGACTGTTGCACAAAATATTGCTTTTGGTTTGCCCAAAGGTCTTTCATCCACAGAAATTAAACAACAAGTGGAAGCTTATCTATTGGCAGTGCAGTTACCAGGATATGGCAAACGATATCCAGAAGAACTTTCGGGAGGTCAGCAACAAAGGGTAGCTTTAGCACGAGCATTAGCAAGTCAACCCGATGCTTTGTTGTTAGATGAAGCTTTTTCCGCATTAGATACCCACCTGCGCCATCAGATTGAAACATTGGTTATTGCCACCCTAGAAAATTATCAAGGGGTGACTTTATTAGTGACTCACAACCTAGAGGAAGCTTACCGCATTTGTCAAAATCTTTTGGTTGTCGATGACGGAATTGCTCTTGATCACGGTGTCAAACATGACATTTTTGAATATTCTACCAGTGTAAGAGTTGCTCAGTTAACTGGTTGTAAGAACTTTTCTCAAGCAGTAATAATTGACAACCGAAAAATAGAAGCTATTGAGTGGGGATGCAGTCTTGATATAATTGAACCTATTCCAGAATCTTTTTCTCATGTTGGCATTCGCGCTCACCAGATTACTTTTAGTGAGGAGTCAACAGAACCGAATACTTTTCCTTGTTGGTTAGCAGCTATTAGTGAAACTCAACATCGAGTAACTTTGTACTTAAAATTATATCAACCTGCAAAAAATGCTTTTGACTACCATTTACAAGCAGAAGTATTTAAGGAAAAATGGCGTGAAATCAAAAATCGTTCTTTTCCTTGGCAGGTTTGTCTTCAACCCTCGCGTTTGTTGTTACTAGAAGGAACTATCACAGAAGGAAGAAGGAAGAAGCTGGAAGGAAGAAGCTGGAAGGAAGAAACTGGAAGGTGGAAGGTTAATTATTGATCTTCTAAGGAAGAAGGAATAAGGTTAATTAGGGTTTGCTGAAAAAGTCTGATAGTGACGAGCGGAGTATTCCGTAGGAAATTCAGAATTCTTATAAACCTTTCTTTACCCTTCTGCCTTCTACCTTCTGATGACATCGTTCAAGATAACTACAGATAACCCGATCGCCCTGACCATATTCTAAGCATTCTTGAAATAAATCTGCTGCTTCTGGAAATAATTCTTGATGAAATACAAAACAGTCCTTTCAAACTTCTCTTTAGTGGCGATTTTAGCATCTCGTAATTCTGGCGGATCGGCAGAAAAAATTTCAAATAAACTAACCGCTTTGGCTTTTCCTTTAGCTCTCACCCTGTCAATAAATCTGAGGTCGTATGCCAAAGAATTTTTTAAACCTTGCCAAGTTTTATCAGTAATTAAAAGTGAAACTCCATAAGTTTTTGTTAACCCTTCCACTCGCGAGGAGAGATTCACTGCATCCCCGAGCACAGTTCCGTCCATGCATCCAAATCCACCTACAGTTCCTAAAATTAACGTACCCGTATGCAAACCAATACCAATACGAATGGGTTTTAGATTCCTTTGTTGTCGCTCTGAATTGTATGTTTTCAACTGTTCCAGCATAGCGATCGCCCCTTGAACCGCATCGTCGGCAGAATTGGGAAACAAAGCCATAATAGCATCACCAATATATTTATCAATAAATCCGCCATATTTTTGAATTTGGGGTTCCATATAACTAAGATACTGGTTAATAAAAGCGAAGTTTTCCTCTGGAGTCATCTGTTCGGAGATGGTAGTAAAATCGTGAATATCCGAGAATAAGACCGTCATCTCTCGTTCCAAGCGATCGCCCAATTTCAAATTCACAATACTCTTTTTCTCTAAAAAGCTGAGAAACTGTTCCGGAATAAAACCCTGACAAGCATCATACAATCTGGCATTTTCCATTTAGAAAATTAGTATTTTTATAGTCTCAAATCAAGAAATATTTTGAGCTTTGCTAAATATTCTTTTGACTACACTCAAAAAGATTATTTTTTTGTAGCTAATATTACAAAAATTAATAAATAAATCTCTAATAACTAGAGATGCTTTAAGAGATTTTTTGTTCCCAGTAAATCTAACTCAAATAGGGAGGGTATAACAAAAAAAAGCTTTAAATAATCCTCTCCGAGGTTGTAAACAAGCCTTTAAAGAAATTTAAGTATCCAGAATAACTGCATTAAATATTTATATTTATATTAAATGTTTTTAATAATCAGCAATAAATTTTTACCTAAAGATTGAGAAATTAGTAATCAATTTAACTAAACTCTAAGGTAGAAAAATTATATCCTCTTAATATTAATATAAGCATTTCATATGTTTAAGCTTAAAAATTAATTCACCAAAATTAAGTCGCTAGATCGGAACTAGCTTCATATTTACAGGTTGCGAGCCAAAAAAGCTACAAATAATTCTCAACCTGAAAGTGGAGTTAGAAATATTAGCAGTGCATCAAAATCCAACCAGGAGTAACAAAAACCAATGGAAACTAATCAAGTGCTAAATCAATCTGATTATGAAAATTACCAGGTCAATCAGATGGTAGCATCCTTCATTGAAAAAAATCACGATTTACAAAACTTAACTAACCACAATCAGGAAATAGCAGAACGTCGCTTACTAGAAGCAATACTGCGGAAAACCCTCAAAGAACTATCTGATATTAAATTTGCTATAGATCAAGCAGCGATCGTTGCCATTACAGACCAAAGAGGTATTATTCAATATGTGAATGATAAAGTTTATGAAATATCTCAATATTCTAGAGAAGAATTAATCGGAAAAAGTCATCGTTTGCTTAACTCTAAATATCATCCCCCAAAGTTTTTTAAAGATTTGTGGTCTACTATTAGCTCTGGTCGTGTGTGGAGAGGGGAAATTAAAAATAAGGCTAAAGATGGTAGTTATTATTGGGTTAATACAACTATCGTACCTTTTTTAAACGACCTCGGACAACCTTATCAATACTTAGCCATTAGATTTGACATCACCGAACGCAAGAGAGTAGAAGAAGCACTACAAGAAAGTCAAAAATGCAACCATAGTCTTCTCCATGCTATTCCCGACTTAATGTTACGCCTTGACTCAAAAGGAGTTTTTCTCGACTTCTACCCATCAAAAGATGATGAAAATGCCCCCAAAGCATCAGAAGTACTAGGGAAAACTATAGAAGAAATATTTCCCCAAGATTTAGCTATTTGGGCTCGACACTATTTAAAGCTTACTCTCAGCACTGATAAAGTGCAAGCAGCAGAATATTCTACTATTATTAATTATAACCTCTATCATTATGAAGCTCGTTATGTCAAAAGTGGTAAAGATGAAGTCCTAGCAATTATTCGCGACATCACAGAACGAAAACAAGGAGAAATTGCACTACGAGAATCAGAAAAACGCGAACGAGAAAGAGCATTGCAATTAGAAAAAGCTTTAAAAGAATTGCAAAAGACTCAAGCTCAATTAGTACAAGCAGAAAAAATGTCTGGTCTAGGTCAAATGGTTGCTGGTATTGCCCATGAAATTAATAATCCAATTAGCTTTATATACGGCAATATTATTCATACAAATAACTACATTAGAGATCTACTACATTTATTAAATTTGTATCGACAAAACTATCAAGATCCGATTCCAGAAATTCAAGATTTTGCTGAAGAGTGTGAAGCAGATTTCTTGATTGAAGATTTGCCTAAAATGGTCGACTCAATGAATATAGGAGCTAATCGAATTAGAGAGTTAGTTTTATCTTTACGAAATTTCTCTCGCTTAGATGAATCGGAGATGAAAAAAGTAGATATTCACTCTGGTATAGATAGCACTTTATTAATTTTACAACATCGCCTCAAAGCTACAGAAAAAAGACCAGAAATAACATTGCTCAAAGACTATGGAAATTTACCCAATATTGAGTGTTATGCTAGTCAGTTGAATCAAGTATTTATGAATATTATTGCTAATGCCATAGATGCTCTTGAAGAACAAAAAGAACCGGGAATTATTACCATAAAAACAGAAATATCTCAAAAGTCAGAAACAGGAGTAAATCAAGATTTTGTGAAAATTTCCCTTTCTGATAATGGGCGTGGTATTAGCGAATCTGTTCAAAATCGCATTTTTGACCCGTTTTTTACAACCAAATCAGTGGGCAAGGGTACAGGTCTAGGACTATCAATTTCTCACCAAATTGTTGTCGAAAAACATCGGGGAGAACTGAGATGTATATCTAATCAAAATGAAGGTACATTATTTGAAATATTAATTCCAGTTAAGGCTGGAAATTGAAGAAGGTAATATGTGGAAAAAGCTGCTCTCAAACCTAATACCAAATCTAAACAATTTAGCTAGGGGTAGAAGTATTAACATACTCTCCGACCTGTTAGCGCAGCTCCTCTGAAAGAGGCAGACACGGAGATTCTCCTGAAACCAGGATTCTTGGTTTACGCTCCGCAAGGCTGCACCAACATTGAGTCCACTTAAACTTAAAACCTTGCAATATTTAATCCACAGATCTCTGCCCAAGGGTTTACTCTATTGCCTCTTTTCGTTCGGAATGCTCCGCAAACAGATGAGCTTTCCTATGGGAATGCTGCGCAAATGCTATCAAAAGCCTGTTTCCGCATGCCCTACGGTACAGTTGAAAACCGAAAAACTTGAAGGGTAAATATGTTTGTTTGAGAGTCTAATTATCGCAGTCGCCATTACTGTTAGGAAATATCAAAAGCTTAAAACTCAGACAACGTAGAAAAATCTGCTTCCTAACACTCAAAACGCAACGGAAGAGTAGCTACGAACATCAAACTATTTGAAGTTTTAAACAATAGAGTATTCAACTTCAATATCCTACTATTTAGTTTTCATAAAATAATTTATAACTGTGTTAAAGCACACTAATTATATTCATAATTTCTATTACCAGTATCTGACGAAACTTAAGTAATATCAATAGTCCATTTTATTTGCTGGTATTGTCTCAATTCAACCAAAAATATCGTCAAAACTTATATAGAGACTTTGACGGTTTATAGGTATATTTATCTAGCAATAATTGCAAATATTTTCTAATAAATAAACATACAAAAAAAGCCATAATCAAATATTACAAAAAACCTGAAAAAAGTATTTTTTTATACTTTTTTGCTAGAGGAAATAGCTATTATATAAAAAGATGGAACAAAGCAAACAAAACAAAACATTCAGTCTATTAATTAAGGAGAAGAACCAATGGCAACATTAACAGCTTTAACTAAAGGTGGTACAGCTTGGACTCCTCAGTATGTCGAATCTATTGACATGAATAAATGCCTAGGTTGTGGTCGTTGCTTTAAAGTTTGTCATAGAAATGTTCTAGAACTTAGACCCATCAACGAGCATGGAGAATTTGTGGATGATGATGATGATGATGATGATGAAGTATTACGGAAAGTAATGACTATTACTAATGCAGATGACTGTATCGGATGTGAAGCTTGCGCTAACATTTGTGGTAAGAAATGCTTCACTCATGCTCCTGCAGCTGTATGAGTTCGGAAGAATGTCAACTCAGAAATATTAATATAGAAGTTTGTGGAGTATCAGCTTTAGGTGTATTAGTAAAATTATTCACCTAAAGTCTGAACTCCCTGACTTTTTTTGTGCAACTATGTCATCATGAAAATTTGGTAAGTGCGAAACCACTGCCATAAGGGCAAATATTGATGCCAAAAATCCTTCAGTTTGCCGTCCCCCTAACCTAAATAAACATTGTAGTGTAGCCATTAACAAGGGTAGCTATATCACTATAGGTACCTGTTTTCTTTGGGTTGAGCCACTGCTCCATCACCTCTGGAGAGAGCCAAAACGTTAAACTTCCTCTCTGTTATCACGGGGTGACAAGCAGCTCAAAACTATTGTTTGATAAAGGTTTTAAGGATTAAATAACTGTCTAAAATATTGATTTTTCCTTTTAAAATAATGATAATTCTTTTTAAAGAAGGGGTAGGTATGCGGAGCATACCTACCCCTTCTCCCCCACAGGGAAAACGCATCTAATTTTTGTAACAAATGACCAAAAAGATAATTTCAGAATAGACTATGCGTTCGAGAGGCAATCACCATCAAAAAATACCAAAACTTTCAACAATCAAAACTCACCAAAAAATTCAATAATTAATACTTAAAAAAAACTAATTAAAATT
This sequence comes from Okeania sp. SIO1H4, assembly GCF_010672695.1. Taxonomy (NCBI): domain Bacteria; kingdom Bacillati; phylum Cyanobacteriota; class Cyanophyceae; order Oscillatoriales; family Microcoleaceae; genus Okeania; species Okeania sp. SIO1H4. Next base: position 93,945 of record NZ_JAAHGB010000002.1, on the reverse strand, counting down.
GAAGATTAGATATTTATCAAAGATAATTATTCTAGTAATAATAAGATTTAACAATGAAACTCCAGCCAAAAAAGAGTATTTATGAGTATTTTAGTGAACTAGAAGACCCAAGAGTAGATAGAACCAAACATCATAAATTAATTGATATTATTACAATTACTATTTGTGCTGTAATTTGTGGTGCAGATACGTGGATAGATATAGAATCTTATGGTGAATCTAAATGTAAATGGCTAAAAAGTTTTTTAGAACTGCCTAATGGAATTCCATCTAACGATACATTTGCCAGAGTTTTTGCACCTTTAGACCCGTAACAATTACAACAATGTTTTTGATCATGGATTCAGTCAGTAAATCAAATAACTAGAATGTTGCGATATAACTGCCGCACTTGCTCCGCCAACGCGACAATGACCTTAGTTGGAGTTAACTAGATTTCAACTTTGTAGCTTTTGGGCTTACCTGTTTGAATCATACCCTTGGGCATGGCACATTGCACAAATAACTCCACTGCCTGAGCATCAAATTTTCGTCTTTTGGAGTAGGGTAAAACCTAGTTCTAAAACTTGCTCTAGGTGTGGAACTGTTAAAGAATCTCTGTCTTTATCAGAGCGCGTAATCAAATTGCAAACACTACAATTTTAGCTGCGATGAGACTTGTTTGCAGGGTTAAATTTAGCTATGGCGGGCAGTGATAGCTACGCTCCGCGTTCCGCGTTTCGCGCTAGCGTTGCGCAGCAAACGTCCGTGACAGCCTGTGGACTGGTGAGTGCCGACACTGCCAGAGTGAAGCAGGAGTAGAACAGATCAATCATAGATTTCTATAGATTATCCTAGGTTTCTAAGAACGGTTGAGTATCTACACATCTAAAGATGCGAGAGTTATTTAGTAATTCTAATTATCAGAGAATAAACTGTTAATTATTTGACAGGAAAAGATTTTACAAAAAAGTAATATATTTTTATTAGCAGTAACCATATATCTGGTAAGACAAACTTATATTTTTATGTCTAGTTGTGGCCAGATTAACTGTTAAAAATATAGGGTTAAGTTAAATCCGGTTCTTCATGCTTTCTATAGAAGAAGTCAAAACCATTCAATTACTAAGCACGAATTTTACTCAATCTTACTTGAATTATAGGGTAGCAGACTACAATAGGCAAACTTTTGTCTGAGTTTGGAGTCGTAGGTCATCTTCTCAATTTAGAGGGTGTCAAAAAGCGAATTATATATATAGTGCAGCTAAGTTGCATTAAGTTGTTAAACTGAGGTAGCTGTTATGCCTGCTAAAGATTTTCTTAGTTCAATGCAAAAGAAAAGATTGCAAAAAGCCTTACAAGAAGGTAATTGCTCTCATTTCCGAGAACGAGTATTGATGTTACTCCTATTAAATGACGGAAAAACTTATTCAGAAATTTCTGCATTTATCGGTTGTTCTTATAGAACAGTTGCTTATTGGTGTGTACATGGAGACCCAGACCAATTAGATAGTTTACGAGATCAACGAGAGCATGGTAACTTTCGTAAAGCTACAGAAGAGTACATTCAGTTATTGGTAGAAGTCAGCAAAAAATCTCCTCATCAGTTCGGTTATGAATGTCAACACTGGAGTGGAGAACGTTTAGCAAATTATCTTGCTGAAAAAACAGGAATCAAAATTAGTGGTACTCAAGTTAGGAGAATTCTTAAACAAAAAAATATTCTCCTTCCCAGAGGTAGATTACAAGTTAGTCATCGAGTAAATACTACAAAAAACAAACTGGAATGTTAGGCATTCATCTAAATTATGAAAATATGAACAGTTAATCTATGGAGTTAAATGCGGATAAATATACCTTAAAAATATTTATTTAGCATTTTTCCTTAATGTTTTTTACTATAAATTAGTAAAAAAATAATAATTATAGTTATTAACTATTGCAAGTTAAATGTATAACTATAAAAATCCTATAATTACTCAATTATAAAAAATAAAAAGAATATTAATTTGCTTATTATGAACATCTAATCTAAAAAAATTATGAAATATTAATTCTTATTATTAAAGCGTCAATTAAGCTTAAGTGAAAATACTTAAATCAACAACAAACAAAAGATTTGAGTTCTTCACTCCATGTATAGTTAGTTATATAGCAATCAGGACATTACTATGATTAATCAGCTAAATCAACTTACAGATGACGAGTAGTATTACTAACACAAACTTCTCAACAGCAATAACAGGGGGGTGTTATGACTCACAAAATGACTGAAAACTGTATCTCATGTGGCACCTGTGTACCCCAAATCCACTGCCCAACAGGTGCAATAACTATAGAAGATGAAAAATACTCCATTAATCCTGAACTATGTAATAGCTGTGAGGGTTATTACGAAGAACCTCAGTGTGTAATTCACTGTTCTATTAGTAGTCCTGTTCCCACTAAAGCCAAAAAAGGTAGGTATAAAGCTGAAACAAGAACACCCACAAGCTCTAATTTATTTCCCAATGGCAAGCATAGTCCTTTTGCTTCTTCTATCGCGATCTGGGAAGCTTGCAACATTCTGACGCAGAGAGAATCATTACCTTGGACAGTGAATGCAGAAGGTAAACTGATTTATCAACGTTCTATTAAGCAAGGTCAGGGTTCAATCAGTTTCAGCATCAAAGATGTGGAGTATTCATCTCAAATTATAAATGATGATGTCATCAAAGTCACAGATATGCCAGCAATGGATATCAGAGCAGCTTGTTTGCACCTAATTTATGCTGCCCATGCAGCAGTTATTGACAAACCATGGGAGCAAGAATTTGTGATCGATGACCAACAAATTGAAAGGTACTTAGGGTTAGAAAAACGCAAAGACTTATCGAAAGCAACTAAACTGAGTTTAATTAAAAACCTAGCTCAACAACCTTGTAATATTACTACTACTATTGATTGGCCTCAGCAGGGCAGAATTAATGCGTTCTCATTACCAGAAGATCAATTATGGCATATCTTAGACATTCAACATCACTTTTCTGAAGATTCTACAGGATGTAAACATCTTGTTGGTCTTACCTTTAGAGTCAAAGCTGGTCTTTGGACTAAGTATTTCCTCAACAGAGAAGGTTGCAAGCAGGGCAAAGCATTTTATCAATACGGTATTTTGCCTCAGTCGATATTAACTACAGTAATGAGTATCTGGCAGCAACATGAAGGTACTGCTCGAATGCTATTATGGTTATTATTTAAAACCAAAATGGGTAGGGAACAACGGTTGACTGTACCTACTCTAATGCGAGTAGCTTATGGCGAACAAAAAGTGATACGAGCATCTTCTTGTCGGGATGATCGAAAACGACTAATTAGAACTTTTGAAAGTGATCTGGAAGTTCTCAATCACTATGGACTTAAACCCGAATTTGACCCGGTAACTTACCCCCAGGAAATTCAGCCAATGTGGGCAAAATTAGCTGCTCTGCCTGATGATGGTGAAGAAGCTTTAGATTTCTGGATTGATGACGGTAGTAAAAATACAAGACTAACAGATAACGGCCCCAGAGGTAAGTGGAATATGTTATTAAACGCTCGTATCCTCTGGTTTAAATTGCCCGAAGAATGGGATAAACACTTAGCAGATTTTGAAAAACAAAAGCTACGCTATTCTAATAAGCGTAAAAGAACAAAAAAGCTTGCTGCGATCTGTGGGGAACAGATTATGACTGCTAGAAAAAATCAGCAGTTAAGTCAGAGACAATTGGCAACTATGCTTGGAAAAAGTCAAAGTTGGATTAGAGATATTGAGAGTGGACGCTTTCAAGTCAAAGGTGAAGACCAAATGCTATTACAGAATGTTTTAGGTTTGGGAGGGTAATCATTTAAAAAACGTCACTATATCAAAAAAAAGCAGATAGTTGGTACATCAGTAGATATATCTGTCCCCACCAACATGGTTCCCTGGATTTCCATAGTCACGGACACCATTAAGGGGAGTCGCGCACCTTTTTTGGCAAACACCGTCTCAAAAGCACTCAATGCTGCCTTAATTTGCAGAACATCTTGACAGGTTTCCACGATAAAAAGATCGGAACCCCCGTCATAGAGACCTTCTGCTTGCACCATGAAGCTCGATCTCAATTCATCATAGGTAATATGACCGAGGGTAGGTAGCTTGGTTCCTGGACCGATGGAACCTGTGACAAATCTTGGTTTTTCGGGAGTGGTAAACTCATCCGCACAACTGCGAGCCAATTCTGCTGCCTTTCTACTTAGCTCATAGGCGCGATCGCCTAGATCGTACTCTGCGAGGACTAAGGGACTTGAGCCAAAGCTATCAGTCTCGACAACATCTGCCCCCGCTTTGAGAAAATTACGATGGACTTTTGCCACTGCTTCTGGCTTGGTGATGACTAAATATTCATTACAACCCTCATATTTGGCTCCACCAAAGTCCTCGGCGGTCAAGTTTTGGGATTGGATGTTAGTTCCCATTGCGCCATCAAAGATGATCACTGGACGCTCTGGACTCTGGAGCCGTTGGAGAAATGAAGTCTTTAACTGAGGTTTCGGAGTTTCAATACTTAGCATAGATGTAATGGTTATAGTTGGACTTCTCCTGCAACCTTTTTAACCCCAAAGCTATTCAGCTTGGAAGGCTGAGGAGGATAATTATGTGTAAGAATGATAATTATTCTCAATTTAAAATAGCATAAATCACGATGGCGCACGAATGAGCACACAACAACGGTAAAGTTGATCGGTGTGAGACCATCTTATAATGAAGTCCAACGCTTTACCTTTCACATCCGCTCCGACGCAGGGTTAGGTACACAAAGGCTTGTCACTTCTGGGTTTCGTACCCTCACCCTGACCTACAAAGCGACTCGTTTGCACAACAAAGCGACGCACCCGCGTTCAAGACTGGAATTTTAAGGGACTATAAACCCATGGATGTTGAGGTGCGGGGACATAAGTTGTAATTACTAGCCGAAAAGTTCGTGCCACGCACCCCAATCTAACGAATTGCTAATTCGGATTACTTGGTGGTAACTGATTCAATTTTTCGATCATAGAATCAAGACCTTGTGCAACTTTATCAGATGTCTCGGCAGTATAACAAAGGCGAAACCATCCTGGTTCACTCCAGAAACACTCCTGTCCTCGAACCAGTAACACCTGTGCTTCTTCACGAAGATAGCGAGTTAGCTTCCCTTCATTCGGATCGTTGAATTCAGGAGGATATAAAGATTCACAGAGTAATGGATCTGGTTCAATTGTGGTTTGTTGAACGCGATCGAGATAGGCACTTAAGTCTATCCAGAAGAAAATCCCTCCCTTGTTGTTAGGGTGATAGGGAATCAATGCCTCGTCGAGCTTATCTTTAACTATGGAATAGGATGATGGCAATAACGAGCTTTGATATGTACTGATGGCATTATTTGCTACTGTTGGATCTGGCTCCCCTCCAGAGAGAAAGAGCTTTTGCAACATATACGGATTTAATGAACCAAATGGTGAGAACCCGGCAATACTCCTATTACAAGCATCTCCCTCCATAGATTCTTGAACTTGTTCCGATTTTGAAATGATACAACCCACCCTAAAGCCAGACAGACCAAAATCCTTTGACAGACCCCAAACAACATGTATCCGAGTAGGATATATGTTGTAGGCATCTAATCCAAAAGCACTGACAAATTCGTTACCTTCCACATTAGTATTCTGAGAACAGGCATAAATTTCATCAGAGATAATATGATAATCCGATCCCAGACCCAAAAAATATGCGTAAATCTCTTCCATCTGCTCTTTACTATAGTTTGTCCCTAAAGGGTTCTGGGGATTAGTCAGCACTAAGAGCTTGGCATTAGGATTGGCTTCAACCGCATCTACTACATTTTGTGTAGAGAGTTCAAAGTTCTCGCCAACTGGAAAATGGATAAATTCCATTTGGGGACGCTGGCTAAAACACCATGGAAATCCGTACCACATCGGCCCCGGAATTAGTACCTGGTCTCCAGGACTAAATAGGGAAAATCCAAGACATTCTAATGCTGCCGACACACCAGAAACTACAAAAATGTCATCTAAAGTAATCGTTCCAATCGGTAGACTCCATTGTTGTTCTAGAAATTGCAGAATACTTTGCCGATACTCAGGACTGCCATACACAACCGATGGATATTGTATATCTGTCGCTGAAATTACAGGAAGCTCATCAAAAATTTGGTTCTCTTGGTAAAAGTCTAGTAACAATACATTTTCAGCCGTAGATAGGTTGACTACATCACTATCAATAAATTGCTTGTAATATTTAGCCCTTTGTTCAGGGTTAACTATCTTCCGAAGTTGTTGAAGATAATGCTCTTTGGATAATTTCATGCTTACTTCCTTTACGCTTGTTACACCACCACATGTTGCAATAACTGCAAGTGGTTCATCCAAATAATCAATACCATAGACTTTTTGCAGAAGTCAAGTAATAAGTATGAGAATTGATTAAAACTTTCAGGACTTACGCCTGATGTGAATTAAAATTAACCCTTATTTTATAGTTTACTTTTGCAAGAGGTCTCATAGACAGAAGTTAAATGAATCATTGCCTAGTTTGAATTCGTTTGGATAACAAATAATATTGTCGGACGACTAGATACACCCCAGTCAAAACCTGCAAGGGAGTTAACATAGCCAAGGTTTCGGGTTCGGCAAATAATAGCAGTCCATCTTTGCGAATAGAAGCTAAAACAATAGGCAATGAGGCTTCAGGGGGTAAATTAAACCATCCCATCAAAGGGTTAATAATATTGGCTAAAGCTGCGATCGCTCCTAACTAATTCAACACAGAAGCAATAACAGTAATAACTAAAAAGATGGGAATTGCATTGAACAAAAATTGATTAATAGTTGACTTAGCTTCGCGCCAAATTACTAACGAATCAGGAAATTCTTTGACTCTTCAGTTTGATCGTGTCTTATCCATTAAGCAGAACTCTAACTTGTGATTGTATTGTATTGCACATCAGTAATTCATGTAGGAAAGCCATTTATTGGACAATTCACGGAAGCCAGAAGTCAGAATATAGAATTTAATATGCCTATTTAAGCGAAGTTGATATAATTTTTCAAACATCAATCACTTAATGCCTTGGCCAAAGCATGGATAAACAATCAATATCAACAGGCTTAATTGCCGGACTAGCAGCTACTCTGTTTTTCAGCATTAGCTTTAGCCTCCTAGAATATACAATAAAATTAAGTATTGTATTGGGTGTAATTGCAGGCATTTCTGCTGGTTTATTAGGGTATTGGTCACAAATAGAATCAATACCAGAAATTCCAGAGAAAACAAATACTGAACCTATAGATTCCCCAAAACCACCAAAACCACTTAATACATGGCCTAAAACACCTAGAGAACGTAGCGGTGTTTCTATCTTAAGTTGGCTTTCAAGGTCAAGTCAAGTTTCTTCCAGAAGATATCAAAAATCTCGAAAAAAATACTAATCTTTCACTTCTAATGTTTTTGTTTTTTTCTAAATTACTCCCTTTATTTATCTATCCTTTGGGGTTATCTTGCTTGCTAATGCTGATAGCTTTTATTTTATTGTGGTGGTATCCTAAATGGTCAGCATTAGTAATTTTTCTGGCATTTACAGTAACATTTATGTTTAGTAATTCGTGGATTTCTCAAGGACTTATTAAATCCTTAGAATGGCAAAATTTACCGCCGAAAGAATTACCTTCAGCAGAAGCAATTGTAGTTTTAGGTGGTGGAATTAAACCAGCAAATTCACCCCGACCTTGGGTAGATTTTAGTGAAGCAGGCGATCGCATTTTACATGGAATAAGATTATATCAGCAGGGTAAAGCACCTTTAATTATATTAAGTGGTGGTAGAGTTGATTGGAAAGATGGAGGGAACCCTGAGTCTGGAGATATGGCAGAAATTGCTGAAACTATGGGAGTACCAAAAACAGCAATTTTACAAGATACAGACTCTCTAAATACTTATCAAAATGCTGTTAATGTCAAACAAATTTTAGAGAAAAATGAAATTAAAGGCAATGTTTTGTTAGTAACTTCAGCACTGCATACTCCTCGCTCAATATCAATCTTCAAAAAACAGAAAATATCAGTAATTCCAGCACCAACAGATTTTTTAGTTACTGAAAGAGATTTACAAGAAATACAAGATAGTTGGCAAGGTTTTCTGTTAAATATTATTCCTGATGCTGCAAATTTACAAAATTCTACTAAAGCTTTAAAAGAATATATAGGTATAATAGTATATCGTCTGCGAGGGTGGTTATAATATATTTTTTTGTAGTCAGTAGTTAGCATGAAACAAAGGATTTAATATATAGCAATATTGTCTGAATTGCAAGATATTGTAGATTTTTAGGGAATAGTCAATTCAGTTATCAGTTATCAGTTAGCCTTTTTACAGAGGAGTTAGTGGGACTTACACAAAATAGAAGTAGAAAATAGGCTCAAATATATATAGGAAAAGGCTTTTACCTCAAAAAAGCATAAATCCTTAATTACCAAGGGTTCTAGGGATTTTTAGTGCATTGACGCAATTTCCTGATCTAGACTGATATCATGTCCGTTTATATCGTTTGTGTAAACCCAAGGGTGAATATCTACAGGAAATGATGGTTTTTTCTTGCGAGGGTAGCCTTCTTTCCTCTTCCCTCTTTCTTCTTCCTTCTTCCTTCTTCCTTCTTAATATTTACTTGATTTCGGCAGCTCTAAAATTTTGTGTAAGTCCCGTAGCGAGCGCTTCGACGTAAAATTATTGATTTACAAGCATTATAGTCTAATTTTACCAGTTAAGTTGTGTAAGTCTCATTAGGCAAAATTAATTATAATACTAATTTGAAAAAATAATTTTACGAATAATAAGGGTGAGAAAAATAATTTGAAGGAGATGTCCCTTTGACGAATAAGATAAATTATGAACTAAAAAATGGTATCGAAGCTATTCATTCTGACTCCTGACTCCTAAAAAAATCCCCAGCTATTTGTAGCAAATATTTATCGCGCTTGATATTATTACTAAGTCAATAACATAGACTTTTATTGCCAGATCATGGTTACAAACATTATTCCCCAAACAAACATCGATCGCCTATCTGTAAACTTTCAAGGAAATGAAGGAAATAACTTTTCCATTAATCCCTCTATTTCTGCCGATGGTCGTTATATTGCTTTTGAATCTGCTGCCGATAACTTAGTAATAGGAGATACAAATAACCAAACAGATATTTTCATTACAGACAGACAAACTCAAACTACAGATATTGTTTCGGTAAACTCTTTTGGGTTTGGTGGAAATCTCAATTCTTTTCATCCTTCTGTTTCTGGCGATGGTCGCTTTGTAACCTTTGCTTCTAATGCCACTAATTTAGTGCCAGGAGATAGCAATAATACAACAGATATTTTTCTCAGAGACCTCCTGACTTTTACAACAACAAGAATATCCGTAGATTCTCTAGGCAACCAAAGCAATGCTGCCTCAATAAACCCCACTATTTCTGCTGACGGTCGCTTCATTGCCTTTGAGTCTGATGCCACCAACCTAGTTATGGCAGATATTAACAACGCCAGAGATATTTTTCTACATGATACTCTAACTGGTATGACTAGCCAAATATCTAAAAATTCTCTGGGCGATCGAGCAAATTTCAGTTCTTTCAATCCCGCTATTTCTGCTGACGGTCGCTTTATCGCTTTTGACTCTTTTGCGACTAATATTGTGGCAGGAGATACCAATAATACCAGAGACGTTTTTTGGCACGATACCTTAACTGGGATTACCAGCAGTATTTCAGTAGATGCTTTAGGCAACCAAGGAGATTTCAGTTCCATCAGTCCTTCTATTTCTGCCGATGGTCGCTTTATTGCCTTCGAGTCTAGGGCAACTAATCTAGTACCGGGAGATACCAATGATGCCAGAGATATATTTGTGCGCGATGTACTAAATGGCATCACGACTCGCGTCTCTGTGGATATTTTTGGTAATCAAGTCAGTAGAAGTTCCTTTGCACCGACGATTTCTGGCGATGGTCGGTTTGTAGCTTTTGATTCTTTCGATCCGTTACTGGTGCCTGGGGATAGCAATGGCACTAATGATATATTCGTGCGGGATTTGCTAAATGGTGTCACGACTAAAATATCAGTAAATTATCAGGGGTTAGAAGGAAATTTGACTTCTTTTAATCCAGCGATTTCTGCTTCCGGGGAAGTAGTCGCTTTTGACTCTTTTGCAACTAATTTAGTGGTGGGAGATGCTAATAATAGTCGGGATGTTTTTGTCTGGAGTGAAAATATCTAGTTAGGGTTTGCTGAAAAAATTAGTTGGTGGGGGTAGGACACGGAGACGCGGAGACACGGGGACGCGGAGATGGATAACAGGCAATTGTTTCGGCCATTTTATGTGAATAAATTTTCTTGAATCTCAGCAGAAAAATTCAGTATTTTGAGGTAAATAAGAGCCAATAACTTAGGAGATAAATTGAATACAAAAAGCTCCATTACCGTAAGCTACCTGACTTTTAACTTTATTCAGCAAACCCTAGTTAGCAAAAAAAATTTTGTAAAAGTATTGCATTAATTAAGTAGCTGTGTTTTAATATTGTAATTAATCGGTTCTAATGGAGGCCAGCCGTTAGAGGAAACGGGGAAAGTTCGGTGTAAATCCGTCGCTGTCCCGCAACTGTGATGAGATACTTTATTATCTCTCAGTCAGAATGCCCGCCGATTGAATAGTAACTTTATCAAACATCTGCGAGGTATGGATGATGACTAATATAGTATTGACAAAAAGGGAATTAGCCCTAAATAAGAACCTTTCGCTACAGATATTTAGACAAAGCTTATTTAAACCAAACTCTGGGAAACAGCTACTACTTAAACAGGACTTACGCAAAGGCACTACATAAGGGGCATCGGTGCGTTACGCTAGCGCTAACACACCCTACTAGCGTGTCAAGCTAAAAATGATGTATTAAATTTTTTAGTGTAATTCTTGCTATGACTAAGATTTGGAGAATTTTCCTAAAGCACTATTTCAAGCTTGACGCGCCACTACCAATAGCGTTCATGCGTAAGTCCTATTAAAAAGAAGTAAATTAGCAATTATCTTTTCTTTTGTGGATTTAATACCCCACCATAATCACCGCGCTTAAAATTGCTTGGGGTGGGAATCTCCTCTATGCAATTTTCCCTTTTGCCCTATTCAATAAAAAGAAAAAAATAATAGCTAGAAAGTTGACAAAAAGTGCAAAAAGTGCTTCGGAATCTACTGTTAAAAACATAAAAATAAGTAATAAGAGCAATAGTTAACGGTGGGATTAATAGCGATCGCAACTTCTTTGCTAATACCAAAGCAGTTGCGACAGAAAGTCTTGCATAAATTTCAAAAGAAATAAAATGACAACAATAATAGGAACAGAAAATAGTGAACTCCTCACAGGTAGTTTGGAGGCAGAGGAAATATATGGTTTAGCAGGAGATGACACAATTAATGGTCTCGAAAGTGGAGACTTAATTAGTGGCAACCAAGGCAACGATATTCTCAACGGAAATGCAGGTGGCGACACGCTGCGGGGTGGTAAAGGGAACGATAATATCTCTGGAGACCTTGGCAGCGACAATATTTATGGCGATGTAGGTACAGACACCTTAACTGGGGGAGAGGGTTTCGATAATTTTGTTCTTCAACGACAAAATCAACCACCAACGGGAAACCCAGATATTAACCAAGCAGACTTAATTACTGACTTTAATCTAGAACAAGATGCCATCGGTTTATTAGGAGGAATAACTTTTGAAGACCTCAATATTTTTCAAGGTAGTAATGAACTAGCTGACAGCACCATTATCCAAGATGCAGTCACAGGAGAATTTTTAGCCATCCTCTCAGGTGTTAACAGCAGCGAACTTACCGAAGACCAATTTAGAATATTTGTCCAACAACTCGGACCTTATTCCAGTTCCACCCAAGACCCAGGAAAAATAGATTCTGCCATCCCTGGTTTTATTAGTTCTGAGGGTGAAGGGTTAATCAGACCAGACAGTATTGTTAATCCAAGATTTGCAGCATGGGCAACAGGATTTCAAAATTATTCCCCTGCATCAGGAGTAGATGAAAGATTCCAAACTCCCGAACTAACATTAGAACCTACCGCTATAACAGTTGAAGAAGGAGACAGGAGACAACCCACCCCCAACCCCTCCCCTCCTGGGAGGGGGAGACAGGAGACAGGAGGAAAATTACTTATGGATTCGCTCCCCCAAGTAATGCGTGAACACCCCCGTTGACGGTGGGGTATTAAACCCACAAAGAAAATGATAATTTTATTGATATTGCTTCATATCATGTCCGTTTATATCGTTTGTGTAAACCCAAGGGTGAATATCTACAGGAAATGATGGTTTTTTCTTGCGAGGGTAGCCTTCTTCCCTCTTCCCTCTTTCTTCTTCCTTCTTCCTTCTTCCTTCTTCCTTACCTTTGCTATACAAGACCGATGCTACCGGACATGATATCACTCGGCGATCTAACTCAAGAACAAATAGACGCAGGAGTACCACCAGGAGAGATTACTTTAACCTTTGACTCTGGTATTAGTAATGGTGTGGGAGCGGACTTTGTGGATATAAGGAGCGATCGCTCCCTTTTTCATCAAACCTGTATGGAATTTATGGGACATCTAGGCACTTACAGCGGTTTTCATTTGGGTAAACCACAGTAGGAACTTTCCATGGAACGTCCCTACAAAGTTTTGTTTGTGAAGATGTGGTTCATCAATTTGAAAAGCGCTGTATACTTAAAGACCACCTTAATAAAACATTTGTTGTTGATTTTTTCAGCCACTGAATAAAACTGAATTTTCCTGAATAAAATAGTACTACATTTGGCGTATATCTACGCCAAAATACTGAGTAATAAATACCTGTAAAAAATTAAATTAACATCTACTCTAAATAGCTACTTTCCAGTCCTAGACTGAATTATCGCTGCATCAACCTCTCGGAAAAATTGAAATTTGCCAGACAAATTTTCCCCTCTAAAAGTTCAGGAAAATTCAGGTTGAAAATTCCTGAACTTTCCTGAACTTTCCTGTATTGTCTTTTCCAAAAATTCAGTCAATAATAGTTTCAACAAAGGAAAGAGAAGAACCTCTTCCTACAGAAACAAATTAAACACAAAGGAGAAAAGAACAATGACAATATCATGGAATGTCGAGGAAAGAATCCAAACAGGTAATGACAACGCCAACCATATCGAAGGACAGACAAGCAGTGAGACCTTTTTTATTTTTGCCCCTGGGGCTTCGCATACATCTAGGTGGCATCACGAAGATATTATCTGGGGTAACGGAGATGCGGACACATTAGTTGGACGTGGTGAGAACGATTCTCTTTATGGGGGAACTGGTAACGATGTACTCTATGGTGGAGATGAAAGCACATCTCCAGATAGTGATGATGGATATTCTTTCAGGACTGGACAGTTCACTAACGCGAGCAGAGATGCTGGAAAAGATTTTCTTGCAGGAGGAAATGGTCACGATACCCTCTACGGTGGAGCCGGAAGTGATAGTCTCTATGGTGAAAATGGTATGGATCTGATGTATGGTGGAAATGGTACGGATCTGATGTATGGTGGAAGTAGCCATGATATTATGTTAGGCCAGGATGGTAATGATACTCTCTATGGACAAGATGGTGCAGATTTACTCTACAGTGGTGAACTCGGTGATGGAGCTAGTGATGTTCTAGACGGTGGTAACGGTGCAGATACCTTTTTCCTTGGTGAAGCTGCCGATACTACTGGCGGCGGTCTTAACGTAGACTGGGCGAACCTCGGTTTGAGTATGGCAGGGGATGTCACTGACTTAGCATTCACAGCTTTTGCTCCCCAATTTAAGATTGCTAAAGAAATTGTTCCCATGATATTTGATGGTATCAAGGGAATAATGAATGGTCAGACATCGACACTAGATCGACCAGATAGTGATGCTTCTGCTACTATTGCTGACTTCAACTTCCGAGAAGATGTCGTCATTATCCCTGTCAACCAAGATGTATATATCTCAGATGATACCAATGGAGACAATGCTCTTTCTTTCAAATATAACAACTCAAGCAGCACTCAGATTTTTGCCGATCTTGAGTTTGAGGATGCGGGGACTGTTTTTGGTGATAGTTCCACTACATATGACAATAACGCTGAAGATGCTATACAACGTTCCCTGATAGACAGCGCGATCTACATTGATTCAAATGGTGCAACTCTAGGTTCCGAAGGTGGCACTGCCTTGAATATCGACTCTAGCGATTTAGAAAACCTGGGAAGTAATAAATTTCTGGTTTTGGGTGCCTATTCGGGATGGAATCTACAGGGTGGCAACAATGCTGACTACTTCTATGGAACTAACCACGATGATGTTATTGCTGGATACCAATTGGATGATTTAGGAGGAACATCAAGTTCACCAGGAAATGCTGGTAATGATGAATTCAGGGGCTTTAATGGTAACGATATCTTCTATGGTGGTGCTGGTAACAACTATATAGATGGAGGTAATGACTCAGATACGGCATCATATTTTGATTCTACAGGTGCTATTAATGTTGATCTATCAAGCGTTACTAATGGTTATGCTAGTGCGAGTAATGGGTTTGGTGGCACAGACAAATTGTACAATATTGAGAATATTGTTGGTAGCGATAATGCTGACAATATTGAAGGTGACAATAATGATAACATCTTATCAACTGGAATAGGCAACTATTCGGTAGATGAAAACGGTAATGATGTTCAGCTCAACACTCCGTTAGTAACAATGGGTAGCGATACTCTAACAGGAAATGGTGGTGACGATACCTTTGTTCTCTCTGGTGGAAATCACACTATTACAGACTACACCGTAGATTTCGTCAATGATGAAGTTGATAAAATTCAGGTTGATATTAAAGAGTATTTTGAACCTTCTGGTAATCAAGAAATCAGCTTTGATTACACTCTCTCTGGTAGCGATCTGACTCTTTCTTTTTCCGGCGAGCAAGTTGCTACTTTGAACAATATCTCTAGTTCTGATGTAGTAACTGTCCTCAAAAATATTGAATTAATTGGTAAAGAGGACTTTACTGGCGCAAACCGTGTCGTCGATGTTCTCATCGGCAGTGAGAGCAATGACAGTCTCAAGGCATTCGGATATGAAGATTATGTTTCTGCTGGTGAAGGTAATGATACTCTGACAGGAAATGGTGGCGAAGATGTGATGCTAGGAGGAGACGGAAGCGATCGACTTGAAGGCATGAACCAGGATGACATATTAATTGGCGGGTATGGAAACGATACCTTTGTCTTCAACAAAAACACTTCTACTGGTGGAATTGACAGAATCCTCGACTTTAGTGATGCTGAAGGAGATGTGATTGAGATAGATAAAAGTGTGTATGGTATCAGTAGCGTCAATGATGTGAGTTTTGATTCCTCAACAAATGAATTATCGGTTGATGGTTCTGTGATTGCAGTTCTAGAAAATCAGTTTGGCTTTAATGTTTTCTCTAGTCTTTCTCTAGTAGATTAGGTAAAAAAACTACACCAGGACTTACAGCGCTTTTCAAATTACAGCGCTTTTCAGATTGATGAACCACATATTCACAAGCAAAACCTAGTAGGGACGTTCCATGGAACGTCCCTACTGTGGTCTACTGAAATGAAAACCGCTGTAATAAACCACATCGTCATAACAAAAACCCTGTAGGGGGGATTTCCTGCGGAATGCTGCGCAAACGTGAATCGCCCCTACAGTGGTCTACCCAAATGAAAACCGCTGTATATCAAATCCGCTGGCTTCAGAATTCTTACCAAAATAATTGGGTTTAGAGCAAGGACTTTTAAGGCGAAATGTTTTTGGAGCGGGGCATAAATCTCCGTTACAAAAACAACTTCTGACTGTCTTGAGTGTGTCTTACATTCTGAGGTTCCCTCAGAATTACACACTCGCTTCTGACTTCTGACTTCTGACTTCGTTAACCTAACCTAGCAATTGAACAATCCGATCGAATTGATAGTTATCTGCAAAAGTTTGCAGTTGGGTAGCTAGTACAGCCTTTTCTGGCGGAATATCTTTAATTAACTGCATCACTTTTTTACCCCGGAGTTGACTTGAAGCTTGATGTAGTTCAGCTAACCATTCAGAAGACATATCCTTTAAAATAACTGGTAAATCTTCTGAATTAACTTGCTCTTGCTCTTGACAACAAATAGTCTTTTCCAGTTTCTGACCATTACCCTCCGCTAATTCTTGATAAATCAACTCCACTCCTAAATATTCCTTCATCTTCTGCCAAATAACCTCTTCTTTAAAAGGTTTCATCAGATAATCATCAAAACCCGATGCTAGAACTAACTCTCGCTCTCCAAACACACTAGCAGTCAAAGCAATAATCTTTGTGGTTACAGCAGATGGCTCTAACTGTGATTCCCACTCTCTAATCTTTTTGGTCGCTTCATATCCATCCATCTCAGGCATATGCAAATCCATCCAAATCAAATCGGGATGCCATACTTTCCATATATCTGTAGCTTCTCGTCCATTGCTAGCTTCTTGAATCGAAAATCCCTTGGAACCAAGTAAATCTAACATTAATAAACGATTGTCAGGCTGATCGTCCACCACTAAAATACGATACTCTCGTTGTTCCAGCGCTAAACCAATCACTTTCCCTCTCTCTGCTGTCTCAGGAAAATATTGATTTTTACTCACACGAATGGGAATCGATAATTGAAAACAAGTCCCTACACCTACAGTGCTTGTTGTGGTAATCTCTCCTCCCATCAAATTAATAAACTTCTGAGTAATGGCTAGCCCTAATCCAGTGCCCTTTTTAATTTGATGCCCCGCTGTAGTTTGTTCAAAGGGCACAAATAACTTATGGAGTTCTTCTGCAGCAATACCAGGACCTGTATCTTCTACCTCTAATTGAAGAAGTTGATCTTGGTTATTTTCTGAAACTTTCTCCACCTTAGCCCTTAAAATTACCCCTCCTTTGTCTGTAAATTTCACCCCATTACCAATTAAATTAATTAAGACTTGTCGGAGTTTTCCCTCATCTGCAGATATATACTGGGGTAAATCGGAATCTGGATCTAATACAAATTGAATTCCTTTTTTTTGAACTTTGAGACAAAACATATTTTGCAGATCTTGAAGAACAGCATGGAGGTCAAAATCTGTTTCTTGCAGGGTGGTTTGACCTGCTTCAATTTTGGACATTTCCAAAATATTGTTAATTAAGGATAATAAATGTTCCCCACTGCGGTTAATAATTCTCAAACGTTCCTGTTGTTCTGGTTTGAAAGAGGTATCTTGGCAGAGAATTTGAGTAAAGCCAATCACACTATTGAGGGGAGTGCGTAGTTCATGACTCATATTAGCTAGAAATTCACTTTTCGCTTTATTAGCATTTTCCGCAGCTTGTTTAGCTAGATCGAAAAGCCGAGATTGAGCTAAGAGCAAAATCTGTATGTCTATTAACCGCCACTTTCCATTTGGCCATGCAATTACGATGGGTTCATAAATAAAACTGCTTGGACGCTTAAGTGCAAGTTCTGTTGCTTTATAAATGCTGCAATCTGCACTCAGTAATAGATACCTTGTTATTAATACTTCTGTATCTAAATTTTTTTCAGACTTAGCCATAATTTCCCACAGGACTTCAATTGGTCGGTTGAGAAAAACTTCTAATCCATAGGGACGACTAAGCAACTCAAAAAATTTCATTCTAGAAATCATACCGATGATTTTATCATCATCAGTAATCATAACCCCTGGTAGTTCTAAATGCTCATGAAATGCTTCTGACACAACTTTACCCAAGCTGGTTATTTTAATTTCAAAGTCATGGGTAGGAAGATCTGCTAAACACGAATTAAGAGTAAGTTTATCTAATTCTAATTGTGGAACAAACATGATTTTCTTAAAGTTGAAAATTAACTAGGAAAAATTAAGTAATTGAACAATCCGATCGAATTGATAGTTATCTGCAAAAGTTTGCAGTTGGGTAGCTAGTACAGCCTTTTCTGGCGGAATATCTTTAATTAACTGCATCACTTTTTTACCCCGGAGTTGACTTGAAGCTTGATGTAGTTCAGCTAACCATTCAGAAGACATATCCTTTAAAATAACTGGTAAATCTTCTGAATTAACTTGCTCTTGCTCTTGACAACAAATAGTCTTTTCCAGTTTCTGACCATTACCCTCCGCTAATTCTTGATAAATCAACTCCACTCCTAAATATTCCTTCATCTTCTGCCAAATAACCTCTTCTTTAAAAGGTTTCATCAGATAATCATCAAAACCCGATGCTAGAACTAACTCTCGCTCTCCAAACACACTAGCAGTCAAAGCAATAATCTTTGTGGTTACAGCAGATGGCTCTAACTGTGATTCCCACTCTCTAATCTTTTTGGTCGCTTCATATCCATCCATCTCAGGCATATGCAAATCCATCCAAATCAAATCGGGATGCCATACTTTCCATATATCTGTAGCTTCTCGTCCATTGCTAGCTTCTTGAATCGAAAATCCCTTGGAACCAAGTAAATCTAACATTAATAAACGATTGTCAGGCTGATCGTCCACCACTAAAATACGATACTCTCGTTGTTCCAGCGCTAAACCAATCACTTTCCCTCTCTCTGCTGTCTCAGGAAAATATTGATTTTTACTCACACGAATGGGAATCGATAATTGAAAACAAGTCCCTACACCTACAGTGCTTGTTGTGGTAATCTCTCCTCCCATCAAATTAATAAACTTCTGAGTAATGGCTAGCCCTAATCCAGTGCCCTTTTTAATTTGATGCCCCGCTGTAGTTTGTTCAAAGGGCACAAATAACTTATGGAGTTCTTCTGCAGCAATACCAGGACCTGTATCTTCTACCTCTAATTGAAGAAGTTGATCTTGGTTATTTTCTGAAACTTTCTCCACCTTAGCCCTTAAAATTACCCCTCCTTTGTCTGTAAATTTCACCCCATTACCAATTAAATTAATTAAGACTTGTCGGAGTTTTCCCTCATCTGCAGATATATACTGGGGTAAATCAGAATCTGGATCTAATACAAATTGAATTCCTTTTTTTTGAACTTTGAGACAAAACATATCTTGCAAATCTTGAAGAACACTATGGAGGTCAAAATTTGTTTCACTCAGGGTAGTTTGACCTGCTTCAATTTTAGACATTTCCAAAATATTATTAATTAAGGATAATAAATGTTCCCCACTGCGGTTAATAATTCTCAAACGTTCCTTTTGTTCTGCTTGAAAAGAGGTATCTTGGCAGAGAATTTGAGTAAAACCAATGACACTATTGAGGGGAGTGCGTAGTTCATGGCTCATATTAGCGAGAAATTCACTTTTTGCTTTGTTTGCTGTTTCTGCATTTTCCTTTGCTATTTGGAGTTTGACTTGAGTTACTTTTAGCTGCTCTAGAATTTCCCGTAATTCTAGGTTGCTTTTTTCTAGGTCTTTCTTAGCTTTAACCCAATCAGTAATATCAGTAATAAAACCCTCAATAAATTGTACTTCTCCCTTTTGATTAAAAATTCCTCGTCCTTGTTCCCACATCCATTTTTCTGTTCCTTGCTGAGAGATTAAGCGATA
Source organism: Okeania sp. SIO1H4 (assembly GCF_010672695.1). Classification (NCBI taxonomy): domain Bacteria; kingdom Bacillati; phylum Cyanobacteriota; class Cyanophyceae; order Oscillatoriales; family Microcoleaceae; genus Okeania; species Okeania sp. SIO1H4. Next base: position 74,296 of record NZ_JAAHGB010000002.1, on the reverse strand, counting down.
AGTTGCTCGAAATGGTCTTTTTTCGGCGATCGCTTGTTGTACCTGTTGCCAGAGTCTATCTCGCTCTTCGGGATGAATTAATTGAGCATATAGAGAACTCTTTATTAAATCTTTAGGTAAATAACCAGTCAAATTATAGCATCCTTGACTGACAAAAATCATAGTCCAGTTGGAGTCATTGAGGCAACGATAGGCCATCCCAGGTAGATTACTCATCAGAGTAGTCAAAGTTCTTTGGCTTTCGATTAGAGAAACTGTCCGTCGTGCTACTTCTTTCTCTAATTCTTGATTAGCTTTTTCCAGGGCTTTTTCTGCTTGCTTTCGAGGACTAATATCATGTACCATGACCAATACTTCGTCTTTCCCCAAAACCATAATCCGTACCTCTTCATACCGGATTTGACCATTAAATATAATTTGATGCTCGTAGACTTGCAGTTTACCTGTCCCTAGGGCTTCCTGAATATAGTGCATTCGCCTTTCTGCTAAATCAAATGGTAATGATTCCTTGACAGTTTTTCCTTCTTTGAATGCTTTGATATCATAAACACCTGGTAGCCCACTGCTACCCATGATATCTATATAACTTCCGTCACTTCTAGCACGAATCATCAAATCAGGAATGGTGTTGATAATTGCACGATTGGTCATCTCACTCTGACGCAAAGCATCAAATGATTCCTCAAGTTGCCTTGCCATTTTGTTAAAAGACTCTGCTAAAATATTAGTTTCAATAAAAAAACTGGGTTCTATCTGCTGCTTGAGATTACCTTGAGCTAGTCCATCTGAAGCTTGGGATATAATTCTCAAGGGAGCGGTAATCCAATCGGCAGTCAAGGAACACGCGATCGTAGCCAGACCAATTGCCAGAAAACAAAGTAGAACAGTCTGACGATTATTAGCGTAGATTTGTTCCATAAAATCTGCTTCTGGTACAACGATCGCCACTAACCAATTCAAACCTTTGTCATCGCGAAACGGTAAAACTTGTAGAAAGTAATTTTTATTCTCAATCTCAAAACGAATTTGCTGAGAACTTGTGATTTCCAAGAAATCACTAAATTTTCCTAATAAGTATTGACTGGTTGCTCGTGTAATTGAATTGCTACTGTCTGTAGCTTTAATTCTTTCTATGGAAGTATCTGTCTGAAGGAAAGGAATTTCCCCTGTTGACGTCGCTACCAACAGTCCATTTGATTCAATAATAAAACTCTGTCCAGTTTTACCAATTTTGAGACTTTGGAGAAAATCTCCAATTTCAGAAAGGTGCATCAGGATATAGAGAACTCCTTTTAAATCACCTTGTTTGCTATAGACGGGATGTACTGCACTCATTGCCAATACAGACTGTGTTAAACGGGGAAAAATTCCACTCCATACTGGTTTGCCCGCCTTGACTGCATCTTGATACCAAGGGCGCTGATCTATGTTAAATGGTGTAACTTTAATTAAAGTTGTTGGTTCCCCTGACTGATCGACAGCGTATGTTTCCATTTTCCCATCTGTTGTTGCATTTAATACTCTGACTACACCTGTGACATTTTCAACAGAGCTAACTGCAACAATTTCCCCTTGAGCATTGCCAATTCCAATATCAGTGACTGACTTAAAGATATGTAGCTGCTGCCAAAAATAACGTCTTAATTCAGTTAAATCTCGTACATTTATATGACCGCGAGCAATTGCGGCTTGATTATTCTGATGGATTAAGTGAGGGATACTTAAAAAAGTTTGTAACTGTTGGTCAATACGATTACCAATTTCTGTACATAATTGTAACGCCAAGGAATTCACAGTCTTTTGTCCGTTACGAAACGAGAGCCATCCGGTCAACCCAACCGCTGCAACAATCTGTATGACAAACGATACTACAAGGGTAGTGCGAATGCTCAATTTGGGGATTGGGGTAGTTTTTTTACAGTTCATTTTATAGAAAATTGAGCCAAAGTTTCTCCTTCTTGGAGTCATTTCAGTTATCAGTTATTAGTTATCAGTTAACAGTACCTCAAATCTGAAATAGGAGGTTTGAAATACTGAATTTAATTTTTTTTGATCCTCTTAAAAAGGGCAGGAAGACCCTATTTTTTTATTCAGAGTTACTTTACTTGTATAGATCAATTTAGGTTAAGTTTAAGTTAAGTTTAGGTTAAGTATGAAATACACCTAAGGGCATCCTCAAAAATGACCTTAAAAAAAAATAAGGACTTTCACTAAAACTAACTAAAAAGATACTTTTGATGAGAAAGTGTTATTAATAATAGCAAGAATTTAGGAATGCTAGGATACTAAATTTATAGTATTTTAAATACTAAGTTGATATTTACTTTAAAAGGGTTTTACTACCATGAGCAATTTTGAAGAACTTTTAGCATTAGCCGAAGAATTAATACAACAAAAAATGGGTAATAGTTTTAGTGATTTACAGCGTACTGTATTACTGACTACTTTACAAGGAAATAGAATGACTTACGATCAAATTGCAGAAGAATGTGGTTATTCTCCTAAATATTTGAAGCAAGACATTGCACCTAAACTTTGGCAACTTCTTTCTGAAGTTTTGGGCAAAAAAATTACTAAGTCTAATATTAAAGCTATACTAGAAAAAAAACTAGAGACAAAAATACCTGATCAGCCACAAGTGCCTGAATCGTCTTTGTCTATGTCTTTTTCACCTGTTTCCTTGTCGCCAGTTCCCTCGTCTCCAGTTGACTTGTCCCCAGTTCTCTCAGTTTCTGAGAAGGGTAATATTCTATTGGTGGATGATCAGCCAGAAAATCTCAAACTGTTGTCTGATTTACTGGAAGAACAAGGATATGAAGTACAACAAGCAATTAATGGTGTAATTGCATTACAAGCGATTACCGTAGGATGTCCTGATGTGGTATTGTTAGATATTCATATGCCACAGCTAGACGGCTATACTGTCTGTCAAAAACTTAAAGAAAATCCTAAAACCAAAGATATTCCAGTGATTTTTGTTAGCGCTCTTGATGAAGCCTGGGATAAAGTTAAAGCTTTTTCTGTAGGTGGTAGTGACTACATTACCAAGCCTTTTAAAACAGTTGAGGTATTAGCTAGAGTTGAAAATCAATTAAAAGTTAGACATCTGCAACTACAAGTTAAATGTTTGCAAGAAGAGTTAGAAAAGAAAAACTACCAGTTACAACAAGCTCTACAAAAGTTACAAAGCACTGACTATCAAGGTTTTTCACCCCCCCTTAAACTCATTGTTGAATAATGCTTGATATCTTCTTTTCGCTTTTTTCTTGTTCTCTTCTTTGATTTCTAGGCGGGTCTCTTCGCCATATCCAATCGACCAAGAGAAGAAAAAAATCCTTTTAGCCAATCCTTCTATTACAGAAGAGGTATAGCAATGTGCGCTGGGATATTTACAAATTACAAGAACTGTCCAATAGCTAAAAGCCTTATATTATCGGTTTTTTATTCCCCCTGTTGCCTGTTGCCTCTCTTGGTGCGCATTCCCTTGCGACTGGCGTCGTCGCGGGGTCGCACCGCTGTTGCCTGTTGCCTGCACACAGCGCTATAATATCAAATCCGGTTAAACAGCCATAGAATGGTTAAGTTAGGAGTCCTCAGGAGTCAACCCACCCCTAACGCCTCCCAACCCACCCCTCACCCCTCCCAGGAGGGGAGGGGAAGTCAGGAGTCAGGAGGAGAAAGAATTACAAAGATAAACGTAGTTATGGCGATTGAAGATTTTTTTTATGTCCAATTAAACGGATTTGAGGTAATTATTAATTATTCATTATTAATTATTAATTATTGACAAACAGCCTCTAAAGAGACTGTTGATATTTCACCAAAAGTTCAGAGATATAATCATAACCATCCACCCCAATAACTGGCAAAATTTCTGACCGTTTCCGGTCTAAAATTTCATTAAAATCTTCTCCCAATTTCCCCTTCAAAACAACCATCAACCCAGCAGTTTGTCGCCATTCATTAGCACCAATTTGCTCTAACAAATACATACCCAAACTACCAGCAAAAATAGCTTGCTCCAAATTTTGTAAACTATAGTAAGCTTGAGCAAGATAAGCCAAATTCAAACCTTGCAAATACAAATCCCCAGAATATTGAGCAGCTTGCCAACCACCCGCCAAATATAACAGTGCATCTTCGGGTTTTTCTAACACCATAAATGCAATTCCCAAACTACTAAAACAAAGAGACTTACTCTGACCATCTCCCAAACTTTCCGATAACTTTAAACCCTGTTGTAGATAATTAATCGCATTTTCATAAATCTCAGTCTCCATCATTTCTTGTTGTCTAGCTTGGAAAACTTCACTAAAACCTAAATTAGCCAAAGCATTAGCTTCCCCTTTTTTATCCCCTATTTGTCGAGAAAACATCAACGCCCTTTGACTATAATTAATTGCCTCACTATAATCCTGCATCGCTACACAGGTCCGACTCAAATGATTAAGATTAGCAATTTCACAGAATTTATCCTCCGTTTCTTGGGCAATTTCTAAAGCTTTTTTATGAAATTCCATTGCCTTTAAATTTTCCCCCAAAGTTTGCTGAGAATAACCCAATAAAGTTAAAATTCTTGCCTTAGCTTGAGTACCTTTAACTATTTGCAAAGGAGCATCTAAATAACTCAAAGCATTCTGTAAATATTCTCCAGAAAAAGAAGCAAAAATCCCACCATAGAGCGGAAAATATTCCTGTTGAGAAAAGGCACGAAAAATTTGCAATGCCACCTGAAAACAAGAATTAGTTAAACGAGGTCTAGCTTGAAAACCATTAGCTAACTGACACCAAATAGTAGCAAAAGTTAAAAAAGTAGAAATAGATAATTTTGCCCCTACTTTAGCATCATAAATTAACTTATCAAACCATTCTACTAATCCTCTTTGTAAACATTGTAAAATTAATACCAATTCAACTAAATTACTAGCTTCAATACTCGCCTTACTCGCAAATTCTACAATCGACTTTTCCAAAGCAATAGTATTGAATAAACCTTCTGGAAAAGAACTATTTACCTGTTTTGCCCATAATATCCACGGTCCTCGTTGTTCGGGAGTACCACCAAATCCTAATTGACCCCTACTTTGGTCATAAATCCAACTTACCAAATAAGGTTGCAGTCGTTGCCAAGCATCTAAACCTTTAGTAATACCAGTCGCAAACTGTTGCAAGTCTTTTTCTAAATCAGGGTCAGCAGTTTGGAGTTTTTGTCCGTCTAAATTTTGGGCCAGTTTTTGTAGTTGATTGAGAGTTAGAGGTTGTTTTTGGTTAGGGTCAATAGCATTGAATAAAGTAGTCAGGCGATCGCTAGACTCAGCATTAATAATTTCTTGTACAGACGAAGCGATCGCTTCTTGAGTTTGATTTAGTTTTTCCCACCGCTCCCATTCTCCCTGAATAGTTTTCAGTGCTCGCAAACGACGATTAGCTTTTGCTTGTTTTAACTCATCAGTTTCTGTATCTACTTGGTTTTGGACAGTTTGCAGACGTTCGTCAAAACAACGTTCAAAAATTTCGCCCGTACCACTACTAATTTCTTTTACCAGCATTTGATATACTTGTTCCTTAGAACGAATTTGACCTTTGAGAGTAATTTCCAAAATGTGGTCAATTAAATTGAGATAGCGTTCCTGCCAAGAAATAGATTCTGTCATTTTAAAATCGTTTTAATTACTTATCTTTTCGTTTATAAGTTTCATTCCTACCCACTTCACCTATAGTTTCTACAAGCTTGTTGGGGTTTGACTCCATCCACTTTTCCTTTCCTTAATTTCTTCGGTTCTTCCTTCTTTTTTCTTCCTTCTTCCTTCTTAAATACAATCACAATACCGATTAAGTTAATTTATACATTTACCACTACAAACATTTTTTCAAACATTTCATTAATCAGATCTTCCATATCATCTCTATTTACAGAATTAGGACCTCTAACAAACTCTTTTAGTGTAATTTTCCGGTCTTTAAAATCTTTAACAAAATTATGCAATACTTGCAAAGAATTTAGATCAACTTCTGCTTCTGCAACCAAATTTTCCATCAAATTTTCTCCTTTTCGCTTTGCTTTGCGATACTGTTTTACCATATTTCCTTGAGGAGTCTTTTTCACTTCTCGTAACTCTGATTTAACTTGTTCATATTGTTGAGATAATAGTTCAATTTCTTTCTCTAATTGTTCGCATTCTTTTTCACTATCATTTTGGGAAAACTTAACTTTTTCTTGATTTTTATCTCTTTCAATCTCTAGTAACCGAGCTAGATCACCACTTTGATAAGCAATATTAATTTCTTTCATGATTTCAGTATAGAAAACACGAGTTTCATTATCCCTAGCTTTATCTGGGTGAAATTTATCGGCTAATTTTAAGAATATTTTTCTCAGGTCTCTACTAGGACGTGGTTGACAAATATCTTCATTTTCATCGTAATGATGATTTTCTCCAAAAAAATCTTTCTCCGTTGTCTGTTCATAATCATCTCTATCTTCATCTTGAAAATTTGTCGATGATGACCGAGAAAAATATTCTGGGCGAGGAGAAATTTTACCTGTCAATTGTAAGATTCGATAAATATCTATAACTTCTTGCTTTTGACGTTTTCCTAAAAGTTTATTACTTAAAATTTTATCAAATAGCCCATGAATTTTTTGATCTAGACTATTAATTTTGTCATACAATGGTCTACTTTTTTGACGCACTTCTTGAGTGAGTGTTTGCATTTGTTGAGTCAGGTTAGACAACTCAGTTTTTTTACGTTTGATTTTGCTCAGAAGTTTTTTATGCTTTTCGTTGAGAAAATCAATCCTAGCGTGAATGGAAGAGAAGGATAAAGCATTTTCTTGAGGTAGAGAATTAGAAGTTGCTGTTTTTTTAGTTTTTCTTGGCATAGATAGTAAGTATAATAATAAAAACTTTGGTAATTTAATCTTTTACAGTCTATCGTAATTTACTCAATGTGTCATCTGAGTAAGAATATATAGCGCTACGCGCAACTCAAAAGTTAAAAGTTAAAAGTTAAAAGTAATATCTGACTGAGTTTGAGCATTTATAAATGTCCTAACCTATTTACGTAGTGCTATAGTATCTCTAATTGATTCAAAAAGCTAAGATGGAAATTGTTTCTTACCAAATTACTCAAAATCATTAACACAAAAAAAACAGGGGATAACATCCCCTGTTGCCAACAGAATTTACCAACAATATGCTTTTTATTTATATTAGTCTTTAACAGAAACTTTTACCATTTGCGCTGCTGTGATTTTTTCTGTCTTTACTTCAACTACTAAAGTATTAACTATTTCTCCAATTTCAGCTAAAGTTGCTTTACCATTTTCATAAAGTCTGGTCCCGCTTTTAATAATTGTCTTAGCAATAGACTTTTGTACTGGATTCACCCTCGAGTTTACTGATACCGAACTCAAATTAAATATTAAAGCTAATACATTAATCTGCTTAACTGTTTTCAGTAGACTTGACATAATTGATTTCCTTTTTTTTACTTAAGGTTACGAGTATTTCAAGTTTTTCTCGGTAGAATTTTGCTATTTATTGTGGAGGTTTTGTTGTAGAGTTAGAGTTAGCTTTATTTACTAAATTTGTTAGATTATCTACAGCTTTCATTTTTATCTTTAACTGTAGCCCAATCTCATAAGTCATTCTCCTAAATTAAATTTCTCTAATTTGAAACCGCTGATCTATTACTAATGCTAACCTCTGAGTTCAAACTAGGTTTATTGCTTCATTAATTTATAGATTAATACTATTCTCGAAAAAAAGCAACCCTTGTTACGGTTATTCATAACTTTATTTTATTAGAAAAATTTAATATTAACCTGGAAAACCTTAATTTTAAAGACTTTGAAAGGAGTAAGAGAGTAATCTTAAACTTAAAAGACAATAATCTACTAAGGTAATTTTATAAGTATTTATTCTCAAACAATTCAATTTATATTATTTGGATTCTGTGAGAAATCCCTATTCCCTATAAGCACTAAACGAGTAGGGGAGTGAGGGAGTAGGGGAGTAGCAAACATAAGAATAATATATACTTACTACCTAATAATCGCTATTCACGTTATTGAATCCTAATAATTACTTAATCATTGAAGTCTTGCATAACTATAGAATTCTTTTTAAGAAATGATATTAAGTAGGGTTTGCTGATTAAATATCAAAGTATTGACTGGTATTAGTTTGAGCAATTTTAGGTCTGGAGGGGGTGCGAGGTTTTAGGTGGTAATGGTTCAAAAATTCAGGATTTTGGTCAAGAGTTGAGCAGAACAATCTTGGGACAAAACGCCCGCTCCTACCTCCTCGCTCGTTCCCATTTCTCCGCTCCTGGGAGGGGGAGGGGCGAGGGGTGGGTTGTCTCCTGTCTCCTGTCTCCTGTCTCCTACCCTCACCCATAAGACTTTTGAGCGCAAACCCTAAGTATTTTTTGATGTTTAGCAATATTGTTTTTGCTCGTTGGGTAAGATACAATACCAATTCTTAACAGTGAATACTATAGAACTCATTTGATATCTATTTAAAAAGAGATGGGGAGGTGGGGAGGTGGGGAGGTGGGGAGTATTTTTCAACCTGCTTAGTGCGCGTTCCCTCTCTTGGTCAGCATTCCCTTGGGTCTGAACCGACGCGGGATCTGACCGCTCTCTTGGTCGAGCAGTGCGCCCTGCGGGTTCCCAAGGAGCTGTGGGCAGGACCTGCATCCGCCCTTTATTAGCCACTTAAAGCAACTGCCATACGCAAAGCGTCTCTGTTAGCGTAGCTCCTCCGAAGGAGGAAAGAGATACCCGAAGGACGCGGAGTCCCATCCGCTTTTTCCTTTATACCTTCCCTACTTTCTGACTTTTGACTTTTTAATTATTACTTATGACAAAAAAACTGAATCGGCGACAAAGATACCAAATGGGTTCTATAGATGTGTCTTAATCAAGCTCAAAATTATTGAATTAGCTGAAGAACTAAAAATTATTTTAGGGCATTTCTCTATATCCCTGTTCCATGTTGCCTATTCCCTGACAACTAAAATTTATTGTCCTATACCAAAAGACGTATTGCTATATATAGCGACAAATAAATCAGATAATGAGTGTCAACTATTACCAATTACTCTTTAATGTTTACTGGAATTATTCAAGAAACGGGAAAAGTTTATCAACTTCACTTACAAGGTTTGGGATGTGAATTAATTCTTGATGTTTCTGATAGTTTATATACTGAAGTGGAAATCAAGTCTAATATTTCTGTCAATGGGAGGGCGTTAACAATTTTAGGTAAAGAGATATTAGGAGAGTTTTATCTATTAAAGTTTTATCTAGCTTCGACAAAAGTTGCTGCACAATATGAAGGACAGAAAAAGCTCAATTTAGAAAGGTCTATTCGTTTGGGAGAAGAAATTTCTGGGTCTTTATTTTATGGTGTACCTTCGGGGTATTGTCAGTTAATTTCTAAAGAGAATTTATCAGGGGGAGGGATAAAAATTGAGGTACTTTGGAAGAATGATTTTCTTCAATATCTTGATGTTAAAGACCTGATTTGTTTGGATGGAGTACTGTTAATAATTAGGGATATGGCCAAATTTTCTTTGGTGTTTGATATTTATCCAGAAACAGTTAATTTGACTAATTTAGTAGAAAAGGAAATTGGAGAATATTTTGCGATTGAAATTGACCCAATAGTTAAAAAGGTAGGGCAAATTTTAGCAAAAAAACTCCGTTGAAAGCTGAGTGATATCATGTCCGGTTGAATACTGATAAATAACGACGGAGGAATCAGGAGTCAGTCCTCAGGAGTCAGTCTTCAGGAGTTAGAGTCATACCAAATCTCAAAAAGTTTGTTATATATCTTTAATAATGGGGAGATGGGGAGATGGGGAGATGGGGAGATGGGGAGATGGGGAAATGGTAATCAAACATAGCATTACTATTAGACTTCTCCAAAAATATCGATTTTGGAACAGTATTATAAGGGTTGAAGAACCTTTTCTGGAGATGTCTATTCAGAAATGGTATTAAGAGGATGGTATTAGGAGGGAAGAAGGAAAAAGGAATAGAAGTATAAAGTTTTGATCGCGCTATTAAAGCTGATTTGTAAATTCAGATAAAACCTTTATTTCACCTAACTTTCAGGGATTTAGGTATTAGATCAAATCCGTTTAATTGGACATAAAAAAAATCTTCAATCGCCATAACTACGTTTATCTTTGTAATTCTTTTTCCTCCTGACTCCTGACTCCTGACTCCTGAGGACTCCTAACTTAACCATTCTATGGCTGTTTAACCGGATTTGATATTATTGGGCTATAACTCCCAAAACCCTTGTATTCCAAAAAATTCAGCCTCTTAATATTTACTTTATAAATCATATCATGTCCGAAGGCAATCGTTTGTGTAAACCCAAGGGTGAATATCTACAGGAAATTTAGGTTTTTTCTTACTCAATAGCTTTCTTCCTTACCTTCGCGCTTACAATACCGATGCTACCAGATATGATCTGATTTTAAAAAGTATTTCCTGACGGAATGCTCCGTAAACACCAATTGTTGCAGTCAGCATTTTCTAGGGTCATACTCCACAAACAGCGATCGCTCGCTGAAACCTAGAGAAATGCAATTTAAAGGAGATTTTAACCCGAGCTGAAAGCTTTTAGCTGACAGCTAGTTAATGATTTAAAGATTGTGGTTTTGCTAACCAAAGGAAAAATAGAAATGTAGAGAAATTGTATTAAACCTCTCTACTTGCAGACTTTAAGCTGCTTCTTCTTTTACCTTTTTTAATTTTGGTCTTTCTTGTTCCTTCTCTATGACATTTAACTGTTTATTCTCAGCTAAATATTCAGCTAACTGCGCTTCAATTTTTTCTTTGACAATATGACGATACTCATAAAAATGTTCGATATGAGCGGAGGTACTTATATAAGATGTCAAAGCACTAGGATTATTTTTTCTAATGCTAAACAAATGATGCCAAAATTTCCAACGAGTGTTCCGCTTTATTCCCTGTCGCCAACAAATAATCAACAATGCTCGTAATTCTATCCAACTGGGCATTTTTGCAGCACCTTTAGCAGTGGGAGCGCCCATCATTAAAAAATGTCGATAAGTTCGATCTAAAAACTTTTCATAGTCATACAACTGCCAAAATGCTTCTACATATTCTCTGGCAATATCTTCTATTGGTCTGGTGGGGATAAAATTTGTCAAGGTTACTTGATTAACGTTAGCACCTTTATCTAAAAGACGACCTTCCTTTTTTAGACGATGCCAAAGTGCAGTATTTGGTAAGACTTGCAACATACTAAACATGGCAGTCGGAATAGTTGTCTCTTCCACAAATTTAACGATGCGATCGCCTGCTCCTGGTTTTTCTCCATCGAAACCGATAATAAACCCTGCCATTACTCTGATACCAGACTTAATAATTTTCTCTACTGCTTCATTGAGAGGGTTACGATTATTTTGATATTTATGGGTTAACTCTAAACTATCTTCATCTGGCGTTTCTATTCCTAAAAATACCGCTCTAAGATTGCAATCTACCATTAATTGCATTAATTCTGGGTCTTCTGCTAAGTTAACGGAAGCTTCTGTAGTCAGTTTAAATGGACATTGATGTTCTGCTTGCCAAACTTTTAATTCTTTGAGCAACAACTTAACGTTACGCTTATTACCAATAAAGTTGTCATCTACCATAAATAGAGAACCACGCCATCCTAAGTCGTATAAGTAATCTAATTCTGCTAATAATTGTGCTGGCGTTTTGGTACGGGGTTTACGACCATACAGAACAATAATATCACAAAATTCACATTGGAATGGACAACCACGGGAAAACTGAACCGACATAGATTCATAATATTGCATTTCCAATAAATCGAATCTGGGAATAGGAGTTGTTGTCACATCAGGTTTATTCCCATCTGCACGGAAAATACCGTGAGTTTCCCCACGTTTGACAGCATCGACAAACATAGGCAAAGTAATTTCCCCTTCATCCAGAATTAGAAAATCTACACCACTGTCCAATTGTTCTTGGGGTAATGCTGTGGGATATGGGCCACCACAAGCTACTAATTTATTACGTCGTTTTGCTTCTCGGATTTGGTCATGTAAGTCTTCTTTTTGGACAATCATTGCCGAAAGTATGACTAAATCTGCCCATTCCCATTCTGTTTCTGTGACTGCCCTAATATTTCTATCGACTAATTTATATTCCCATTCCTGGGGTAAGATAGCTGCTACTGTTACTAACCCTAAAGGAGGTAGCATTACTTTGCGATTTATCAGTTCCAGAATTTTTTCAAAAGACCAGAAAGATTGGGGAAATAAGGGATAAATTAATAAAACTCGCATTAAATATTCGCTCCTCAAATTAGGATTAAATGTCTGTTTACACAAACTCTGCCTAACTTTAACGTTATTAAGTTAATTTCGGCAATAAATTAAATATTAATTATTTATTAAAGTAGTCATTTCAGTTATCATTTATCAATTATCATTACCTCCTAGAATAGGAAAAAATTTGTTGGGTTTTCTCTATTGATAGACACTCTACTAATGTATAAATTAACCAAACCTAGATTTTCTTTACTGGTAGTAATTCTAATTAATTGAGATTATTAATAAATTGTTGGACTTGCCGAACATCAAGGTGAAGTATATTAGCAATTTTTTCCACAGAAAAGCCTTGCTTTAGTAATTCAGGAATAACCTTTAACTTTCCTCTTTCTTCTGCTTCTGCCATTAATTCCTGAGCAAAAGAGTTTTTTTTCAAATCATTAATACTAAATATAGCTTCTAACTCCTGATGACTCATTTCTGGTAATTTTTCCAAAACAATAACTGACAATAAATTCAATAATCTATCAGGTACAGTTTTAGATCCCCCCGCCCCCCTTTTTAAGAGGGGAGTATTCAAAGTCCCCCTTTTTAAGCTATACCTGATAAGGAACTCCTGAAAACCTTGTGGGGAGGGTGGGGAGTGTGGGGAGTGTGGGGGGCAAAAATCTTGTCTACAGTTTTCAAAAAAATGTATTTTTCAATACACTTTTCTCCTGAAAAATTCCCTCCAAGACTTATACATAACTTGTCTATTTTGTCAATTTTTATGTGAAGAAAGATGTTGATAAAGCATAGCTTTTTAAGGGAGATTTAGGAGGATCGTCAATGTACCTCATGAAGCAAAAAAATACTATAAACCCAGTTTCTTGTTTGGCTGCTTAAGTCCTGTTTATAATTTAGTCATAGAGTTTAGTAGATTCTAAAAAAAAATTATTATCATGTCTCAATGTCTCAACTCAGAATGTCTGAATATTAATCCCGATAATTTTCAGTTCTGTTAAAAATGTGGAGATCAACTATTACTTGTAGAACGTTATTGGGCAAAAAGTATTCTCGGACAAGGTAGTTTTGGTCGAACTTTTTTAGCTGTGGATAAGTTTAAACCTTCTAAACCTCCTTGTGTGATTAAACAGTTTCTCCCTCAAGCTTAGGGAACAGAAACTGTGGCAAAAGTTGCCGAGTTATTTGCACAGGAAGCGTCAAGGTTGGAGTTATTAGGAAAGCATCCACAAATTCCTGAACTTTTTGCTTATTTTTCTGTGGATAGTCGTCAATATTTAGTACAGGAATTTATTCAGGGAGAAACTCTGCAACAAGAGTTAGATAATCATGGGGTTTTTAATGAAGGTCAGATTCGAGAATTGTTAATTGACTTATTATCTGTTTTGCAGTTTGTTCACAGTCATAATGTGATTCATCGGGATATTAAACCGGAGAATATTATTAGGAGAGAGGCGGATAAAAGGTTAGTTTTGGTTGACTTTGGAGCTGCTAAAGTTCTGCCGAAAACTCAAAGTCGGACGGTGACAGGAACAGTTATTGGTTCCGCAGAATATTGCGCCCCGGAACAGTCGATGGGAAAGGCAAAATTTGGGAGTGACTTGTATAGTTTGGGGGTTGTTTGTTTGCATTTATTGACTCAGATGAGTCCCTTTGATTTGTATGATGTAATGGAAATGGAATGGGTATGGCGAGATTGTTTAAATGGAAATTTTGTGAGTGATGAATCAGGGAAAATTTTAGATGGTTTGGTGGAGCAAAAACCAAAGCAACGTTATCAGAATGTTGAGGATGTTTTGGCGAATTTAGGATTTGGTAATTATTCTGTTTATCATACTCACAATCATCAACAATCTCCAAAATATTCTTCTGCTACTAATAGACTTTTACTACCTTCATTACCTCCACAATATCCTCAAGATTCTACCCATACTAATATACCTCCAGTTGTACTAAGAGTAGACTATAATAAACTACAAAATTTATTAGCATTAGGAAAGTGGGAAGAAGCGGATCAGGAAACTAAGCGTTGTATGTTAGAAGTTGTAAGACAAGAGAAATTGGGTTTTCTAAATGTTGAACATATAGATTATTTTCCTTATACAGACCTCTGCACAATTGATCGACTTTGGGTAAGATACAGTAATGGTAAATTTGGCTTTTCTGTACAGAAGAAAATTTATCAGAGTTTAGGTGGTACACGGAAGTACAATTCCAAAGTATGGGAAGCGTTCGGAGACAAAGTAGGTTGGCGTAAAAAAGGGAAATGGTTAGAATACGAAGATTTGATTTTTTCACTGTCAAATTTTTATTCCTGTAATTTAGGTTATTTCCCACTGTGTTTTGTTAGGCTACAATGGCAAGGAAAAAGATGGGATTTTACTATGATTTGGTTAACTTGGTTTGTGGGTTTGGACTCTCATCCTGATGTAGGTAGTACCCTTCTATCACACAGAGACTTGTAGAATTTAACATATACAAGTATTTATTGCGGGTAATTCAACCACGGTATAACTCCCTTTGTAAATCATTAAAATCAACATTAAAAACATCTATTTTTTCTCTATCAATTATCCATTAATTTATTATGTCTCAATGTCTGAACCCGGAATGTCTAACTATTAATCCTGATAATTTTCAGTTCTGTCAAAAATGTGGAGATAAACTATTACTTGTAGAACGTTATTGGGCAAAAAGTATTATCGGACAAGGTGGTTTTGGTCGAACTTTTTTAGCTTGAGTGGGTATTATTTCAGGTTCTATTATCTCACGCATATATTAATATATTATAACATATAGCTGTTTCAGCCGTCAAGAAAAAAAAGTAGCAAAGTAGTCCAGTAGGGTTTGTTAGTAGTAGCGTAACGCACAAAGCCCTATATCTATTGTCAGTGCCTAAGTCCTATTTATATTTCCTACTCCCTTTCACAAAAATTGGATATATACTTTGAAATGCTGAACAGCTTAACAAAATTTTACCGAATAATCAAGGTTTAAAGCCTCTCCTTTAAAAGGGAAAAAAGACAAAATTTTTCTTTAAATAGCAGTCAGCGGTCAGCATTAGGACTTTTTTTACGCCCTCGTCGGGGATTTCAACCCCGACTCAACCATCCGGCGCATTAGTTGTCGGGGTATAAACCCAAGGTCAAAAAGCTGTTAACGCAGTTCCGACCTAGGAGGCTAGCTCAAATGCTGATAGCTGATAGCCAGTTAAGTCAATTCTCTTCTTTTGAAGGAGAGGTAATAATTAATAATTAATAATTAATTATTAATTGTTGAACTACCACCTGCTTCAATTTAGTGTTGCCATTCCTGACTCAACATTTTCAGCAGTTGCAAAAAAGTCTAGAAACCCAGTCACAGACATAGTATCTTGAAGCTCTTCAGAAAGTCCCACTAATACAACTTTTCCTTCCTTTGCTGTTGTTTGTCGGTACAGTGATAGTAATGTGCGCAACCCTGCACTAGACATATATGGCACATTGCTCATATTTATCAGAATTTTGCAGCCAGGAGTCGCTAGAGGTAATATTTCTTCTGAAACTTTAGGTGCTGTACTAGCGTCAATGTCCCCTGTTAATTCTACTACTGTAATATTTTCTACTACTGTATTAATATCAATTTGTATCATGATATAACAATATTTAAGTGTTTGGTCTCAGTTATCAACAAAGAATTCAGGTAGAGGTAAATTAGCCGTCAGTAGCGTACTGTCTGAATTGCTAGATAGAATTCTGTACAACTGGCGGATGAAGAAATGGGTTGAATACCAGCAGCAAATCTGATGCTTTGGTGGTCTGCAATTATTAGTGATGGGTCTGAATTGTCCCCCACTCTTGATTCTGACTCCTTCTTCAATCTACTACCACAGATTTTATACCACAAATTTAACCAAAACAATAATTTATATCATGTTTGGTTGAATACTTATAAATAACTGTTGTGAGGAATCAGGAGTCAGGAGTCAGGAGGGAAGAAAGGAGGAAAGTAAAGATAATTTCAGTATTTCTTTAGGTACTGTCGGTACTGTCAGTTCTTAAATTTTATTTCTAACTGACCCGTCCGAACATGATATTAAACCCATAAAGGTAGTCCTGCTGGCGTAATGGTAAATAGGAACAAGCAATGCCTAGTGTGGGCATCCTGCCCGCGAGTAATATTATGTCCGGTTGAATATATAAATAAGTGATATTATGTCCGGTTGAATAATTAGACTTTGCTGGAAGGAAGGCAGCTATGCTGGAGGCAGGAGGCAGAAGGTTTGATCCTATTGTCACCTTAATTTTATACACGCTCCGATGCTACCGGACATGATATGAGTAGGGAAGGGAGTAGCAGTGCGACCCCGCGACGACGACAGTCGCAAGGGAATGCTGACCAAGAGAAGAAGAAAAAATAGATTTGCCCTACAAGTGAAAGGATAATTTTTTTCATCACTAATTATCCGGGGTTGCACATTATGGAATGATATTGCCAAAAATTAGTTTAGACTTTGACTAAAAATAACCATTAATTAATCATTCTGGCAATTGATTAATCCACAATCCAATTCAATCAAAAATCTCAAATCATTCGTCGCTGTGCAACGCCAATTATCCGGACATGATATAAAGGAGCAAGATGCTCCCACTACCGTATATCGTAACAAAAATAATTACAATGCACGACCATGACAATGCACCACCACCCCCATAGATACATCTAAGGTATTATCTGAACTTTTTGCTTTCAACCCGCTCAGGGGTGGTCCTGGATGGTAATGGTGAGGATATATATTTTTTTCTCCCACACTCTCGGTGCTCCCCACACTCCCCATCTCCCTAAATTCCCGGTGTTTCCTTTGCCATGACTATGCACCACCACCCACTCAGGTAGGTACAATATTTACCTTAACTTTCACCCTTTCTTTAATATCAGGCAACTTGACACTCAGTTTCTCAGTATCAAAATCACTGTAGGGTTTGCCATCAATTTCTACAGAGCCAATTTTAATACTACCTGGAGGCAGAATATCTGGCGACACCCGCAGGATATTATCGGGGAAACCACCAGGAATAGGTTTAAAATAAAAATCCATTGGCTGCTTGTTAACCAGGAGATTAGTATAAACAGCAGAAAGGAAACATAGCTCTGTAGAGTGATAACCACTCATGGAGTGAGACCCCTTACCTCGTTCGTTACCACTTGCCAAGAAAGGAATACCATTAGCAAGAACATTGAAATAAACCCCACCATCTTCTGTATCCAGGAACCAAGCATTGTAAAAAGCAGCAGCTTCCCGCGCTAAACGATGATATTCTGGCTCTTTGAGAATTCCGGCGAGGATATAATAAGCTAGAATAGACTGTTCTTGCTGCCACCAAGCTTTGCGGTCGTGCCAAACAAAACGATGGATTTTTTCGTCTTTATCTAATACTCTTTCCACTACATCATACCAACCACCTCGTTGTTGGTCGCTGCCTACTGCTGGCATAAGATCGGCAATTTTCTTGGCCAAATCGACATAAGAATCTTTGGCTTTGAGACTATTCATCCGCATCAAATTCCAGGCAATTTTCATATTGTGACCAACTACTGCCCGGTTTTGCTGCCATCCCCAAGTATGGTCTGGACTCCAGTCTTCAAAGAATTTTTCATTGACAAAGGGAGAGTTCTCGTAGTCTGGGAACCGCTTTTCAATAGTGTCAAAGGTATATTCGAGCATATCAGCATATTCTGGTTTTTCTGTTGCTAACCACAGATTAATTAAATATGCTGGTGCATGGTCTCCCACTGAGTTCCAGTTTTTGGTACCTTTGTTCCGTCCTAATGATTCGCTGAGGGGGTCTAGAGTTATGGGGTCTAGGTGAGAGTAATAACCGCCGCGATCGCTCTTATCCAGGTAGAAGTCGTTGAATAGTTTGATGGTTTTCTCGGTATCGTCCATGATCCGAGGGTCGCCATTGAGTCGATATGTTTGTAATGGACCTGCAAGGGCATAAATTTGTTCGTAAGCAGGAATAGCATCGTAGTCATCGCCGAATTCTGAAGCGAAGATTTTTTGTTCCCGCTCTCCTTGTACATCAATACCGTGATACCAATAGACAATTCCTTCGTCTAGGTCTACAAACCTCATGTGGTCTCGCAGATATTCGGTACCTTTTTCTGCTGCTTCTAGAAAAATTTCTTCCCCAGTCATCATGTAGGCAGTTGCCATCCCGTAAACCATCCGGGAAATAGTATCAGTTTCTTGAGAGAAGTTTACCTGAGATTTTGCACCGGATAGACTTAGAGTTGTGCGATAGTTGCGGTAGTCAATTTCTTCGTCGCCAAACTGAGCTTTGACATAAAAATTAGCAAGGGAACGCACCTGGTCTACCCACCAGTTTGGTTTCTCAAAAACGTAGTCCTCTGCTTGGCGACCGACAAATATAATTTGTTTGGCTTCAAATATGGGACTATCTGGGTAGAAGACTCCATAAGTGAATATATACCGACCAGGTACTAACATTGACCGCATAGAACCTGTAGCATCTGGGTATGCTTCATCTAAGTTTTGTACGAGTTTGGCGTAAGAAATCGGACTTAGTCTGGCTTTAAATTCTCTGCCGTCTGTTGTTTTGATACCAAAAATATCTGTTTCTGAGTCGTATTTGGTAACATATCCTGCTATTAGGTCAGAAAAGCTAAATTCTATTTGGGTGCTCATGTTGAATTATTTTTAACTTTGTTTACGAGTTTTTTTTGTATAGAACCCATTAGACATCTAGAAAAAAGGAAGTAGGGAGTAGGGAGAAAGAATTGATAAATAAGAGTGCGACAGTTGATTTGATTTTTTATTAAGGCCGCCGTAGGTAGGGCGATGTACAGGAGTTGTGAAGTCAGGAGATTCAGTTAGAGAATAAGGGAAAAAGGTAGAAAAATTTCTCTACTCTCCTACTCCCCATCTTTAAAAAATAGATAGCTATCAAATGGGTTCTATATGAGTGTGGCAGGTTTTAATTATTATCCTCTAATTTTATTCTGAATATTGAGGTAAAATCTACCGCTACAAAAAGCAATATAGTGTTTCTCAAGTTACTTAGGTACAGTTGTTTTTCTTCTTTTCTACTCCCTACTCCGTACGGACGTTGCATGTAACGTCCGAACCTAAAACAAGGGGATTTTGTACCTCACGCTTCTTGGGAATTGCTATATTAATTGTTAACTTCGATCGCTTCTACAAATTTTTCCATAAATTCATCTGTTACACCTGGATGTTTGGCTGTGATTAAGTTTCCATCAATCACTAAATCTGCTGTTTGATCTCCATCAAATATTACATCTGCTCCAGCGTTTTCTACATCACAAATAATGTTATGAGCACAGGTAACTTTTTTATTTTTAATCATTTCATTATCGGCACAAAATAGCCATAAACTATGACAAATTGCTCCTAATTTCACATTCTCAGTATTGACAGCTTTGCGGAGAAATGCTACTGCTGGTGCTTGGTTTGGTTCACCTTTTTTGGGGTTTACCTGATACCTCAATCTATCCATAGCGTAAGCGCCAATACAAATTATCCCTTTATAGTCTGAGGGGTTAATATCATTAACTTCTGTAGAAACAGTAACTTGTTGTTCGACAATATTATTTTCTGGGTTAGAGCCAAAATGTAATTCTTTATTACCCCATAAATGAGTAATATATTCTACTTCATAGCCTTTTTGAGGGAAAAATTCATTAAATTTTAGATATTCTGTAGGGTCAAAATGGTCTTCTATTAAGACTCCAATTTTACCTTTTGTTGCAGTAGCCATTTTTTTTTACTCCTTATTATTTACAAAATATAATCAAACAATGAATCTATGAGGGATAACATTATCATCATTGATTCTGAGTAACTATAATTTTACACATCATTATTATCAATAAATAGCTATTTAGTTGCTCTTTTCAGATGTAATAACTCAGTATCTAGATATTATAATTAGATGCTAACTATATTCAAGTCTCTAAATTTTTGCTTGTACTTTTAGCTTCCACTATTAATTATATGACGCTCTACCTTTGTGATAATTTTCAACTCAATGGTGCGCTCAAATAATAGATTCAATATTCGATACTTTTTCTGGCAAAAATTATAGTTAATAGGGAGCTGGAAATTATTATCAACTTCCTTCAGTTTAACTATCTAATAGACATCTCCAAGAATAAAAAATAAAATCAATTATCCCACAGAAATTCTCAATTATTTCTCCCTACTCCCTACTCCCTACTCCCTACTCCCTCTTTTGGAGGAGATGTCTAATTTTTTCTCTTATGTAGTAATCAACTTCAAGAGTGAATCAGGAGCAAATACATCACGATAGAATGTTAATTGCTCAGTCTTTAAGTAACAACCACCTCTGTGACCACGACGTACCCAAGTTACATTTCCCTTGGCAATAGTTTCGTTGGTTTCGAGATCCACACTTTTCCACTCGAAGAATGTATGTTCTCCAGAAAACATAACAATAGGCCAGCACATGATAACCCCTGGTTGAGAAATCAATGCCCACCAATGCTGTTCCCTTTCTTTTTGTTCCTCTAGACCAAAATATTGTCCGTCTTGGCACAAATAGACTAAATCTTTATAATATTCTGCCGTGAGAATATCACCGCGTCCCTGTCTCAAAGCTTCACAATGAGTAGGCCACCACTCTTTATTTTCTTTCTCTATTTGTTCTAATGTGTAGTCAGGACTGAGATCTGGTAATGTTGCTTCTTTCATGGCAATGATTTTTTCTGCTAGAGCAATCATCTCTGTGGCAACATCAGCAGCTACTGGAATAGCTCGGGAGTAATCTACTGCTAGGTCTTTGTAATAATTTGTGCGCTTTTTCATAATATCTGAACTTGTAGTTGTTTTTTCATTAGTTGAAACAAAATTGCTGGGTGACGCGAGCGATCGTTAAAGAAACCACACTTTCTCGTAGTTATAGAATTGTGCTTTCTTTGCTCTTGAAGACATAAGTAAATTTTTTTGTCTACCGTCTACACGGCGCTGAAAATTGTTTAGGGTTTGTAGACACAGAATGGCGTGTCGAAGACTATCAATAAACAATTAGACCTTCTGCTGCTTCATAAAACTGATATAAAACGTCACATAGCGTGATATTTTAATGTTTACTTCCTGCTTCTACTGAGACCGTCGGCGGCTACTCATCCACAGGCATTCACGGGTCTTGCCCGACCGCATTTGTTAAATTTATACTCCCTCCTTTCAAAGGGGGGTAGGGGGTATGCCTTCTGCTTTCTGCCTTCTTCAAGATTATGCGGACGGGCCTAAAATTTCATTCAGAGCGCCGAAGCAACCTGCTGCTTTATTAAATCCTGCATAAACACAGGTGAATACTAGCAACTCCTCTATTTCTTCACGGGTAGCTCCCTGTTGCATTGCCATATTAACATGAGCGCCAAAAGGGTTTCCCGGACCTACATGATCTTGATTGACTACATCAATTGCTATTGTAATCAGAGCTTTGGTTTTCTGGTCTATGAGTGGTAAACCCCATGCTTCACCTGCTACACGAGTACAAAAGTCCCCGAATTTGGGGTTGATCCCATTTAAGCCTTCTTGCAGAGCTTTGTCATCTAGAACTGCGTTTTTGTATTCCATAGTTTATCCGCTTAATTTTTCCAATTTGCTATGATCTTTGAATATTTGTTTCAAGACTGTGTTTGTGTCAGCGTTATAGAGTAATATCCCGTTAGCATTACTGAGCATAATCGCTTTCTTGCACAGTTTAACATCTAAATTTGTTAGTAAGCTATCGGCCTTTGCATAAGCAGATGGAGGCCACTTGTTCGAGATATTAAATAATATCATTGTCCACACTTCTGACCAATCTGATTTGCTGTTCAGATGTGAGGCAAATCTATTAGATATATCCGAAACATTTTTTCTATCAACTAGATTATCACCTTAACTTACATTAATTCATTAATTAAATTGATTTTATGATTTTTTTATTGGAATAAGCTGAGATTTTCTGATAAATATTCTAAAATGTTACTTAGCGATCTAAATTAACAATGATCTAAATCATTTTTGTAGTTTTTTCTTATTACTCAATTACAAGCATTTAAGTATTGTTAAGCTTTTCTAAGTTGATGAGAATGAATGAACTGTAATCAGGTTTGACATAAAGGCGATAATTATAACCTATGTGATAAAATTTGTATATGCTCAGGTTGTTAATATTAATAATAATTTTGGTAACGGTACTGCAATAGAATCCTTCTAGTTTTCCTCATTGCGACCCACAGGGTTTGCGGAGCAGTCCGGAACGGAAAGCAATTTTTTAGGAGTCAGGAGTCAGGAGTCAGGAGGGAAGAAATAAGAAGCAAAGAGCAGTAGAAGAGAAAATTTTTTTGTTCGCGCTCTTATCCGGACATGATATCATAACTCAAATCACCAACGCCCAAAATTCAAGGATTTAAACATGAATCAAGCAAATGAAGACAAAAAATTTACACTTGTTTTAGCTGGGAAATACAAAATCAAACCAGAAAAACGAGAACGATTTTTAGAACTTGCAAAACCTGGTATTGAAGAAACTCATAAAGAAGCTGGAAATATTAGTTATACTTTATATGAAGAGTTTGATAATTCTAATACCTTTTTATATTTTGAAGAATGGATAGACCGAGAAGCTCTTAATTCCCATCTTAAGCAACCTTACATTGCACCTTTAATTGAAGAAATATCAGAACTTTTAGCTGAAGATGCAGAAGTGAGAGTTTATGATATTGATAAATTGAGCTTCGGACTTTAGTTTATTTTTAGGACTTATATCATGTCCGGTTGAACAGTGATAAATAAATAACTACGGAGGAGTCAGTCCTCAGGAGGGAAGAAAGAAGAAGTGGAGTTGAAGGAGAAAGTTTTTTTATAACTAATTATCCGGACATGATATTATATCATGTTCGGATAATTAGTTATAAATAACTGTTGTTAGGAGTCAGGAGTCAGGAGTAAATATTGGAGGAATAGTATTGATAATTTCAGTATTTCTTTGGTACTGTCGATACCCGGAGTCCTTAAATTTTATTTATAACTAACCCGTCCGAACATGATATTACGCAGCTACAATGTATTTTTGTCTGAAGCGACTGACAACTGATAACTGAAATGACAGGGTTTGCGGAGTAGTCTGAAATGGAAAGCAATCTCAAATCCTAGTTTTTCGTACCTCATGGGTAAGTCCTGATTTTTTATTTTGTAGATATAACAGTGCGTGCTGGTATATATATACTAATTCACTTTAAAGATGTCACAAATAGTTTCCAACTTTAAATGTGAAATAATTTGCTGAAATTATCATTTTCTTTGTGGGTTTAATACCCCACCGTCAACGGTCGTGTTCAAAATTACTTGGGGGAGCGAATCCCCATGTAATTTTCCTCCTGTCTCCTGTCTCCTGTCTCCTGTCTCCTTCTTCAATGTATAAT
The DNA here is from genome assembly GCF_010672695.1 of Okeania sp. SIO1H4. NCBI lineage: Bacteria > Bacillati > Cyanobacteriota > Cyanophyceae > Oscillatoriales > Microcoleaceae > Okeania > Okeania sp. SIO1H4. The sequence continues at coordinate 50,503 of NZ_JAAHGB010000002.1, read as the reverse complement.
ATAAAGTTTTGAGCTGATAAAATCTGACTTTTTAACTTTTGACTTTTAACTTTTGACTTCCGTGCGATCGCTAATTCAGAAAATAACAGTTCAGAAAATAAATAACATCTTTAAAAATGTCGAAATACATTATTTTGTCAATTTTTTTATTAATATTCTTTTTTGCTGTTACACCCCCCGCAGCAGCATCTTTTTGTCGTAACTATAACGGCAATAAAATTTGTATTCTCAATATTAAGCGCAGTGCTAAAAACTATTGGGAATATCGAGCAGAAGTTAGTATTAATGGTAGGAGAAAACCATTGGAAATTTATAACTGTCGCACTGAAGAAAAAATACAAAAAAATGGTAAGATTGTTAAATTTAAACCTAATGGTGCTGGTAAATTAATTTGTAATGTTCTCAATAAATAGTCATTTGAAGAAGGAAGAAGGAAGAAGGAAAAAGAAAGAAGGCTTAAAAGCTTGAAAAACCTTAAATTTCCTGTAGATATTCACATGATAAAGCTTAGAGAGGGAAATGTTTTTCCTACTGTTCCCTGTTTCCTATTCCCTGCTATATGAACCTGCAACAGAGGAGATTGTCCAATGGATAAGTTAGAGCTTTATCGAACCTACATTTAAACCCTATTAGAAAAGTATGGTCAATCAACATTTCGCAACGAAGATGTAGAAAACGAACTATTTTTTGACCCCATACGGAATCATTATCAACTTATGCGAGTTAGTTGGAAAGGGTTGGAATGAATTTACTATACTGTTTTACATTTCGATATCAAAGATGGCAAAATTTGGCTTCAGCATAACGCTACTGATATTGATGTCGGTCAAGAATTAATTGAAATGGGTATTGCTCAAGAAGATATTGTATTGGGGTTACATCCGCCTTACAAGCGTCCATACAGGGGCTATGGTATTGCTTATTAAAACTAGGAGAAAGCAAGAAACCAGGAGTATAATAAAAAAGTTTTTATTTTTTTCGTGACTAATTAAATTTATGATTTTATAGATAATTATTAATATGTTTAGCCTAAAGAAAGTGATTACTAATATTACGAAAAAACAGGATATTCAGTTGATTAATTTAGATTAATTTCTTGATTGGTATCCTGATGGTTATGATAGTAGGGAAGTTGTACATAACTTCCCGATCATAAATCAAGTTACCACAAAATTAACCAATTTTCCAGGGACCACAATTACCTTTTTAATCTCCTTACCTTCTATATGTCGCCTTATGTCACCTTATCTGCTTTTGCTAAAATAATAGCTGATAGCTGACGGCTGAATGCTTACATTCAAAGTTCTACAAGTAATAGATTTTAAAAGTTATTTAATTAAAGTATGTATAGAACTAATTTATAAAGCAAATCTTAAGATATTTATCTGCTTAAATAAAGCATATTACGATTATAATATATCTTTAATAGTAAACACTAAAGTTTCTATAAAGATACATTATATCAAATCCGGTAGCATCGGTGTAATTAGATAAAGAGGGTGGGGAGATGGGGACATCAAGAAATATTTGGTAATGGTTGAAGATGGAACATTTTTTTATACCGAATTAAACGGATTTGATATTATATCATGTTCGGTTGAATACTTATAATATCTGTGGACCAAAGGCAGAAGGCAGAGGGCAGCTATGCTGAAGGGAAAGAGCAAGGTTAGAAGGCAGAAGGTTTATTATAACTGATTATCCGAACATGATATAATATCATGCCCGGTAGCATCGGTATTCTATAGAAAAGGTAGGCAACAGGCAACAGGCAACAGGCAAAAAACAGGAAGGCAATTGAGCAAGAAAAAAACTTAAATTTCCTGTAAATATCCACGCTAACTTTTACACAAACGATACCAACGGACATGATATTATTTGCAACTAACTGAAAAAGCTGATAACTGATAACTGATAATTGAAAAACTACCCTACTGGACTGAAACATCTGAAATGGTTCAATAGGCGTAGGTTGGGTTGAGTTACCGTTAGCGGAGCTTATCCGTTAGGATAAACCCAACATTAGACATTATAGCAATGAGCGCTGGTATATTTACAAATTGTAGTAGGGGCAAAAGAGCTAGAAGTCTTATATTATTCCTTCGGAATGCTGCGCAAACGGCAATTTATTCCCCCTGTTCCCTGTTCCCTGTTGCCTGTTCCCTGCGCACAGCGCTATAGTAGGGTTTTGTTGGGTTTCACTCAGTTCAACCCAACCTACATTTTAAGGTGTGTCGGTCTACTACTAGCGTGACATATCTAATCAGTGTGCATGAGGACGGGTTTATATAAATTTTAGGGTAAGTATAAAAATTTCTGCTCAAACCCACCCCTACTATTGCACCATTTTAGCTGTGTCAGTCTAATACTCCTGTTAACTAACCACAAAATTAACCAATTTTCCAGGTACCACAATTACCTTTTTAATCTCCTTGCCTTCCAAATGACGCTGCGCGACTTCCGACTCTCGCGCTAACTTTTCCAAAGTCGCCTTATCTGCTTGCGCTGACACCTGAATAGTTCCCCTAGTTTTACCCTTAATCTGAATCACCAAGGTAATTTCATCTACAACCAAAGCATCCGGATCAAACTTAGGCCAAGAATGGGTATGCACCGAACCAAAATTACCAGCAACTTGCCACAACTCCTCAATAATATGAGGCGCAAACGGTGCCAACAACAACAGCAAAGTTTCCAAACCTTCCGCATAAATAGGCGAATCTTTGCAACTAGCATCAGCAAGAGCGTTACTCAATTTCATCATTTCAGAAACGGCAGTATTAAACTGATAATCTCCATCTAAATCTTCTGTTACTTCCTTAATAGCAATATGTACCGCTCGTCGTACATCTTTCTCTGCTTTAGTTAACTCTGTAGCAAACTTAGTTTCTATCCAACTCAACCCTTTCTGTAAATCATTCTTAGTCTCTTGTTGAGTTTCTGGATGATTCAACTTTGCTTCTATTGCAGCTTTCACTTCAGCAGCAGCATAAACTTTCACCACATTTTTGAGTTTAAAAGCAGCAAGATTTTTCGTGATTTCAGTAATCAAATATCGCGACCAACCCAAATCTTTCAAGTCTGCTTGAGTAACACCACTATTTTTTACTTTCAACTCACTTAAACTATGATTTGCAGAAAACTCAGTTATCAATAACCACACTCGGTTGAGGAAACGAAACTGCCCTTGCACATCAGCATCATCCCACTCTAAATCTTTTTCCGGTGGCGCTTTAAATAAGATAAACATCCGCGCGGTATCAGCTCCATATTTTGACATCACATCTAAAGGATCGACACCGTTATATTTAGATTTAGACATTTTCTCAAAAAAGACTTCTAACTCGTCTCCTGTTTTCGGGTCTTTAGCGTCTTCCGGGTTTACTTCAGCAGAGGGAATATATTTACCCGTAACTGGATTTTTGTAGGTGATACCTTGTACCATCCCTTGAGTTAACAAACGTTGGAATGGTTCGTCAAAATTGCATAGACCTCTGTCGCGCAAAACTTTTGTAAAAAATCTGGAATACAACAAATGCAAAATTGCGTGTTCGATACCACCCACATATTGGTCTACAGGCAACCAGTCGTTAACTATTTCTGAGTCAAACACCTGTTGTTCGTTGGTCGCATCTGGATAACGCAAATAATACCAAGACGAATCAATAAAAGTATCCATCGTATCCGTTTCCCGTTTTGCAGGAGTGCCACAACTCGGACAAGGAACATTCACCCAATCTTCTAATTTTGCCAACGGTGACGGACCGCGACCAGAAAATTCTACACTGTCTGGCAATTTCACAGGCAAATCTTCATCTGGTACAGGTACAGCACCACATTTCGGACAGTGAATAATAGGTATTGGCGCTCCCCAATAACGTTGTCTAGAAATTAACCAATCTCGCAAACGATATTGTATGCGACCTTCCCCATAACCTTCATCTTCTGCAAGTTCAATAATTGCTTTTTTGGCAAAGGTCGATTTTTCACCATTAAACGGACCGGAGTTGACCATGACGCCAATATCGGTATAAGCATCTGTAAGTTCCCAGTCATCATTATCGGAGTCATCTGGCACAATGACATTTGTAATGGGTAAATTGTATTGTTTGGCAAACTGGAAGTCGCGTACATCGTGAGCAGGTACTCCCATAACTGCACCTGTACCATATTCATAGAGTACATAGTCGGCGATCCAGATGGGAATTTCTTGGTTGTTGAATGGGTTGATAGCTTTGCCACCAGTGGGAACGCCACGTTTTGGTTTGTCTTCGGCGGTACGTTCTAGTTCACTTTCGGCAGCTACTTCTTGAATGAAGGTTTCGACGGTAGTTTGTTGTTCTGGGGTTGTCACCTGTGCTGTTAAAGGGTGTTCGGGAGCTAAGACAACATAACTAACGCCGTAGACAGTATCAGGTCTGGTGGTAAAGACACCGATTTTTTTATCCATACCGACTATGGGGAATTCGAGATAAGCACCAACAGATTTACCTATCCAGTTGGCCTGCATGGTTTTAACTCTTTCTGGCCAACCAGGCAATTTGTCCAAGTCGTTGAGGAGTTGTTCGGCGTAGTCGGTAATTTTGAAGAACCACTGGCGCAACAATTTACGTTCGACTTTTGCCCCGGAACGCCAGGAACGACCTTCGCCATCTACTTGTTCGTTGGCAAGTACGGTTTGGTCGATGGGGTCCCAGTTAACGGCGGATTCTTTTTGGTAAGCGAGACCTGCTTGGAAAAATTGGAGAAATATCCATTGAGTCCAACGGTAGTATTCGGGGGAGCAGGTGGCGACTTCTTTTTCCCAGTCGATGGAGAAACCCAAACGTCTTAGTTGTTCTTTCATTTGGGCGATATTTTGGTAGGTCCATTGGGCGGGTGGGATGCCACGGTCAATAGCTGCGTTTTCTGCGGGTAGTCCAAATGCGTCCCAACCCATGGGGTGCAGGACACGATAACCTTGCATCCGTTTGAGTCGGGCAATGACATCGGTAATTGTGTAGTTACGAACATGACCCATGTGTAAGTTCCCGGATGGGTAGGGGAACATGGATAGAGCGTAGAATTTTTGTTTGTTTTTGTCTGTAGGGGTTTTGTTTTGGTTTTGTTCGGTCCAGATTTTTTGCCACTTTTGTTCAATGGATACAGGGTTATATTTGGAGTCCACAGTTTTTCTCCGTATTATTTTTCTATAGTCTTGTTTTCTTGATTATTTTTGCATATAGCAGAAGGCAGAAGGAAGAGGGAAGAAGGAAGAAGGAAAAACCTTGCTTTGTCTGAGTTTTAAGCTTTTTATATGCCGTAACAGTAATGACGACTGCTATATTCCCCGACTTTGAGGATTTATGGTTACATTATACTACTTAGTGTAATATATGGATTTCGGAAAGGTGATAATTTTTGTTTGTTGTGGAAATATTATTGTGAACTTCTAAACTGCATAACCTTGGGAGAAATATGACTATTAGTAGTCGGAGTGATCGAGAATCGGATGTAAAAATTTAATTGCTTTCTATTCTCTGTTCCTTAAAACCTACTAAAAACCCATGAATAATTACCCTAATTTTTCTTCTCAAGACTATCAAATAATTAGAGAACTCGGACACAATAATATTGGCGGGCGAGTCACTTATTTAGCTGAAAATATCAAGACTCAAAAAAAGGTAGTTATTAAACAATTTCAATTTGCCAAATTAGGAGCAACTTGGGCAGAATATGATGCCTACTCTCAAGAAATAGCTGTATTAAAAAGTCTCAATCATCCAGGAATTCCTAAATATTTAGATTCTTTTCAAACTGCGGATGGTTTCTGCATGATTCAAGAATATATTGCAGCCGAATCTGCTGTAATTTATCGTCAGTGGCAACCCCAAGAAATTAAACAGATTGCTATTTCAATTTTAGAAATTTTAGTCTATCTCCAAAATCAAAAACAACCTGTTATTCATCGAGATATTAAACCAGAAAATATTTTAATTGATGAGCAGTTAAATGTTTATTTAGTAGATTTTGGTTTTGCCAGAATGGGAGGAGGAGAAATAGCAGCAAGTAGTGTTGTTAAAGGTACGATGGGATTTATGTCTCCAGAACAAATGTTTAATCGTCAATTAACAAGAAGTTCAGATTTATATAGTCTTGGTGCGACATTAATTTGTTTATTAACTGGGATAAAATCGACAGATATTGGCAATTTAATTGATGCGAATTATCGGATAATTTTTCGTCATTTAGTACCACCATTAGAAAGGGGTTGGATTAATTGGTTAGAAAAGATAACAGAACCAAAATATACTGATAGATAAATTGTTATCCGAAGCAAAAAAAAGACTTATAGCTCTTTTAACAATAGGACTAAACCTTAGCTTAATTATAACTTTTAAGCATTTTTATGAATTCATTCCTCAACTACACTGCTTTACTTTAGGATAAATTTTCGACTCAGCAATAGTAGCGATCGCCTCTCTTTCTATTACTCTAATACCCCTAATTTATTTAATATCCAAACCTGTAAAAATATTTTCTAAATACAGAAAAGCAGAGCCAAACTTAATTAAACCATAATCAAAATATAGCGACTCGGAACCTAATGTAAAAATTTAATTGTTTCCTATTACCGAATAATTAAGGTTTAAAGCCTTCTATTTCAAGAGAAAGAAGAAAACCTTCTCCTTTTATTTAATCCTCTTTCTTTTAGACAGAGGTAATTATCAATTATCCATTATCCATTATTGAACTGTTCACTAAAAACCTACTAATTACCATGACTAATTACCCCAATTTTTCCAACTACGGCTATCAAATAATCAAAGAACTCGGACACAACCGGGCAGGTGGAAGAGTAACCTATCTTGCCACAGAAATTAACACTCAAAAAACAGTAGTAGTAAAACAATTTCAATTTGCTACAACCGGAGCGCATTGGTCAGAATATCAAGCTTATGAAAGAGAAGTTCAAGTATTAAAAACACTAGACCATCCCAACATTCCCCACTATTTAGATTCCTTCCAAACACCATCAGGTTTTTGCATGGTACAGGAATATAAAAACGCCATTTCTTTAGCAAACTTAGCAACCTCTCAAAAATGGCAACCCCAACAAATTAAACAAATAGCAATTTCAGTTCTAGAAATTCTTAAATACCTCCAAAACAGAATTCCAGCAGTAATTCATAGAGACTTAAAACCAGAAAACATTCTAATAGATGAACAGATGAATATTAGCCTAGTAGATTTTGGTTTTGCCAGAATAGGAGGAGGAGAAGTTGCTGTTAGTAGCGTAGTCAAAGGTACATTAGGATTTATGCCTCCAGAACAAATGTTTAATCGCGAATTAACAACAGCATCAGATTTATATAGTCTCGGTGCAACATTAATTTGTTTATTAACAAATACCCCAGCAACAGAAGTAGGAATTCTCATGGATGAGACAGGAAAAATTAATTTTCAGCAGCAAGTAAAGCACCTAAGTCAAGACTTTATTATGTGGCTAGAAAAAATGGTACAACCTAATTATAAAGATAGATATTCATCAGCAGAATCAGCTCTTGAAGCTTTAATTCCTTTAGAAGTATTAGCCCCTTCTCAAAAACAAAATTTGACTAAAACAGCATTAATTACCATTGTGGGATTTATGACAGTTTGGAGTGCTGCTTATGCTATTTTCAGCGCTTATAATACGCAACTAAGTCAATCTCCTGAAATTGCCAAAATAGAAGATTTATCTCCAGATAAAAACCAAAGAAAATGCCCCAATCGTCGAAAATAGTTACAGCAGTTTTTTAGTTGATGAAGCACAAAGTTTTATAAATTTATAAACCAGGTAAATATACTAAGAGAAACTGTAATTCACCATTTCAATAAAATGGTATGAGTATACTTTTCTCCTATGAAGGTTGAATAATTATGTCTCAATACATTTTTTATAGTAATGGCTTTGAAAAATTTATCGACTCCATTATCAGTAGTCAAAAAAAGTTATCTTGAAAAGCTGTAAAATTTGACCGAGATAAGAGTATTTGAAATTCATACAGAAGTATGCAAGAAAAAATATTTTTAGACCTAAGTTGGCAACAGATTTAAGTTAATATCAATCTCTTTTTTTTATAAACTCTAGTTGTAAGCATTCAGCTATTAGCTGTCAGCTTTAAGCTTTCAGCTTTTCCAACCTCAAGCTTAAGGATAATATTTCAACGAATATAGAAAGTTAAAACTGGCTTTTGTAGTAATTTTCATCTCTTCAATGAAAGAGCTTTTATAGCAAACTCAAAGTAATAGCTGTTAACGTAGTTCCTCCACAGGAGGCTAGCTAATCGCTAATAGCTGAATGCTTACCTCTAGTTTTTTTACTCTTCAGGAGAATTTAAAACCCCTTGCTAATATAGTCTGTTCTCATATTATTCTTGAATATTATGACAATCAATTAAAGCTAAAAATTATCGCTTAGTTAAATGACATTGTTTAGCCATTTTTCCTCATAAATAATCTGGTAAATCCTTTTTTTCTAGTATGGCTAGTTTTAGTTTGAATAATTGTTTTTTTAGATTGTAATAAATAAAATAACGATGATTAAATATCCTATAGTATTTGTTTAGATTTTCGGTATTTTTAATAGAAATGATAAATTGCTTTTTAGCTAGCGATCGCCAATTTTAAAACCTATCTTAGTTTCATAATAAATCAGGGATTTTCCTAAAAAGTTAAAATTAGCTTTATCCTCTAAAGACATACCTAATGATAAATTGCTTTTTAGCTAGCGATCGCCAATTTTAAAACCTATCTTAGTTTCATAATAAATCAGGAATTTTCCTAAAAAGTTAAAATTAGCTTTATCCTCTAAAGACATAGAGAAATTTTATTATCGGGTTGAATAAAAAGAAACTGAATATTAGATATTATATCAGCAAAGTTTTGAGGAGTAAGTTTCATGTTTAGTTTTTCTCCAAAGAAAATCAATATTAGATATTTTATTATCTCAGAGACTGTTTATTGTCAAAAAAAAGTTAAAATCTCAATTTTGTTTCTCTATAACTAACTTCTGTGAGTAAAATGGGAGATAAATCTACTCTTTGGAAAATATGAAGTCTCTTATTAAGAATGATTTTATCCGATTAACTTTAGTCAACATTTTATCTAATTTAATGGTTCCTTTAGCAAGTCTAGTAGACTTAGCTTTTTTAGGTTATTTAGATGAAATTCATAATTTAGCAGGAGTTTCCCTAGCCACAGTTTTATTTAACTATATTTACTGGACTTTTGGCTTTTTACGAATGGGTACTACTGGTACAACTGCTCAAGCTAGAGGAAGTGAAAACCATCAGGAAGTAAAACAAATTTGCCTACGGAACTGCTTAATTGCTTTAGTTATTGGCACAATTATTCTGATTTTCCAATATCCTTTGAGAGAAATTGGCTTTAGTTTACTTAGTGCAACTCCAGAAGTAAAAGCTAGTGGTATTAGCTACTATCAAAGTTTAATTTGGGGCGCACCTGCTACCTTATTAAACTTCGTATTAATAGGTTGGTTTTTAGGACTCGAACAAGGAGGAAAAGTTTTACTATTATCAGTAGTTAATAAAGGCACAAATATTATCTTAGATTATATTTTTATTGTCCGTTGGGGATGGGAAAGTAGCGGTGCGGGTAGTGCTACAGCAATAAGTCAATATATTACTTTAGTCGTAGGCATAATTTGTATTTTTAACTTAATATCTTTGAGAGAAATTCCTCAGTTAATCAAAGATATTTGGCAACCTCAAGTAATTAGAGAAACTTTTATTCTCAATCGAGATATTCTGATTCGCACTTTTGCCCTAATTTCTACTTTTGCTGTATTTACTAATTTAAGTTCATACATAAATACTCTAGTTTTAGCAACTAATACCCTGTTATTACAGGTAGTGACATTAGCTGCTTATTTTATTGACGGTTTAGCTTTTGCCACAGAAAGTTTAGCAGGAAAAAGTTATGGTGAAGGAAATCAAGAACAATTAAAGATATTAGTAAAATTATCAGGAATAATTAGTGTGAGTATCGGGTTGATTTTTGCTTTAGTATTCTGTTTATTCCCTACCTATTTATTTGGTTTGTTGACTAATCATACTGAAATTATTCACAATATTAATAGTTATGTTTTTTGGCTAATACCTGTTTTGGGGTTTGGGGGAATGGCTTATATGTTAGATGGATATTTTCTCGGTTTAACTCAAGGAAGTTTATTGCGCAATTCTACTTTAATTGCTAGTTTAGTAGGATTTTTACCCTTTGCTATGGTGGGTTGGTTGTTAAAAAGTAATCATATATTATGGTTAGCTTTAGCAATGTTTATGGCAGCTAGGGCGATTACTTTAGGCAAAGCTATTCCTAATATAATCGTTGAACAATTTTCTCCCTCAATAGAACTTATCAAAGACAATAATGAAAAAAATTTGGTGTTAGGGAGTAGGAGAGTAGGGGAGTAGGGGAGTAGTAAACAGAAGAATAATACACACTAAAAACATTGCTCTTACTTACTTATTACTTAATAAATTAAGCCTTGAGCAAGGTCTTGCATTATTTTTTGCATTGGTATAACACTGATTGACATCCTCCCGACGCTGCTCTACGAGACAGCGCGGGATTCCCTAACATCACTGTTAGGGGCTTTCTGCTGCCTCTTGACAGAGGAGCTGCGCTAACATAGCACCTGCCTTCCGGGATTTACTCCCAGATGGCCTTTTTGACTAATCAAATCAGCTTTTAATATTATTTATCTAAATCAAAGTAGTCTAATTTTCCCCAAATTATTACAAAATATTTCACGAACTTGCGTTGTTTCAGCGATTTGGTACATAGTTTGTACATAAGATATTGTGCCAATGTTGTGCCTACACCTAAGAATAGACTCTTCAATACAAGGCTACAAGCTAGTATTTACGTTAATAACACCTCAAATATGCCAATTTTCAGCCGAGAGGTATAGCCTCAAAAAAAACAAATTTTGAACAAGTACAAATACCCAAGTAATTCTAGTCATTGACAAATAGTAGATATTAGTTGATAGCTGAGAGCTGACGGCTGTTTGCGCAGCATTCCGGAGGAAATGTTTACTTCAAAGCCTCCTTGTTGTATAGGTACTGATAACTGATGACTTAAATTACCCTGAAAAAATACTTTTTCAGCAAACCCTATTTACCAAAACAACACTATGAAATTTATAGGAATAGACCTCGGTTGGAGTTCGGGAAAAAGTGGTTTGTGCTGTCTACAATACTCAGACAAAAAATTAAATATATTAGACTTAGACTGCATATTAGAAACTGAAGATATTCTCAATTGGATTGATAATTTTACTCCTTTACCAACTCCTGCTCTAATTGCCGTAGATGCTCCAACAATAATTCCCAATCAAACAGGAACTAGACTACCAGATAAACTTACTCATAAATATTTTGGTCGTTATCATGCGGGATGTTATCCAGCAAATCTTAACCGTCCTTTTGCTCAGAAAACCGTGAATTTTGGCATGAGTTTGACAGCTAAAGGATTTATTCATGCACCAACAATTGAACCGCAACAACCAGGACGTTTTCAAATCGAAGTTTATCCTCATCCAGCTATAGTTAATTTATTTAGTTTAGAAAAAATTATGAAATACAAAAAAGGGAAATTAGCAGACCGTAAATCAGAACTTTTGAAACTGCACCAATACATAACAAATATCTTAACTACCCTCGAACCAACTCTAGAAATTTCCGAAAATTTCCTAGATACTGAAAATATCAATAGTATAGCTACCCTCAAAATTACAGAAGATAAATTAGATAGTTTAATCTGTGCTTATATTGGTGCATACTGGTGGTATTGGGGTCAAGCAAAAAATTTAGTTTTGGGCGATGACACCACCGGATATATAGTAGTTCCTGAACGACTAGATTAAATCCTGTTCAAATATATGAAAGAAAATATAGCAGAACTCAAATCAGAAGTAGAAACTTTACAGACCGAAGTAGAAACTTTACAGACCGAAGTAGATACTCTTCGTCATCAACGTTCTTCTTTCCGAATAGATGTGAGTTTTCCTCCAAATAATACTCCTGAAACACTAGCAGAATTTCACAAAAAAAATGCTGAAGAAGCTGCAAAGTGGCAAGAAGAATTACAAGAAATTAATCAATCTCTCAAAATATTAGAAGCACAACTTAATCAGAAAAAAACTACATTAGCACCAAAAAAATCTCGACTAGAATGGCATGAACTACAAGAAAAAGTTTATCAAGGGGGAAAACAATTACAGGAGCAAGTGAAAAAAGTCAACGAAAAAGCTAATCAACTTGAAGCAGAAATACAAAATCTCAAACAAATTTATCAACAATTAAACCCACTTTATTGTGAGTGGGTACAAAATGCAGCTAATATAGTTGATTTTAAAGCCACAACTATTCCTTATGTTTATGTTAAAGACAATGGGTTTGAACTTGGAAATAAAGAAATAGAGTGAGGGTAATTTCAGTTATTAGTTATCAGTAAAAGGCAAGAGGAAAAAAGATTGAGATACATCTCTATTTTTGTTGAGTTTCCTTTGTCAAACCAACCGAAAAATGGTAAATTTTCTGTCTAATTTTATGACCTGTAAAAGTCGGGAATACCGTAGGTTGGGTTAAGCGACAGCGCAACCCAACATATATATATAGCAAAAGAAAGATGAAAAAAATCGAAATACTCCTCTATTTTTGTTGAGTTTTTTTATCAACCCAACCGACAAATGGTAAATTTTTTGTCTAATTTTATGACCTGTAAAAATCGGGAATACCGTAGGTTGGGTTACGCTACCGCTTAACCCAACATACATAGCAAAAGAAAGATGAAAAAAGTCGAAATACACCTCTATTTTTGTTTGGTTTATCCTACGGATAAGCTCCGCTAACGTTCCTCAACCCAACCTACAAGTGGTAAGTTTTTTGTCGGAATTTTCTCATATATCAAAGTCGGGAATAAATTTTAATTCATCGCCAATTTAGTTGTCTTTTCGTCATCTGAAGATTTGCTGATATATCCTAATTTTCAAATCAAAAGAAACTAGCGATAGCTGGTAATAATTTTTCCCACTGCTCGATTAATTTTGCCGTCTTAGGTAACTCTGTAAATAAGCCTTTAAAAAATCTAATTACTCCTTTTGCTTTTTGTTTGTTTTCCTGGGGATTTTTTCCTGCTTCTGCTAAATTTTGTAATTGCTAAAGTTGTGTAATATTAATTAGTCAAGAAAAAGCTCAGGAAATGACAGCCTTAGACCGAGAATTATATCCAATTCAATGTCTAGAATTAGGAAGCTTAGATAATTCAGCCGGAATAGAAATAATCAAAGAATATAAACTACAAGACCGAGAAAATTGGTTGAATTTAAACAATATGTATATAGGCAATCCCTTATACTTACAATATATATGTACTTTAATCAAAGATATCTTTCAAGACCTAGTATCTCAATTGATAGCTGAAGGGAACTTAATTATCACAGAAGAAATGAAACTACTTTTCGACACCTCATATCAGAGAATGTCAGACGTAGAAAAACAAATAGTTTTAACAATAAGTAAATGCGATGAAAATGTTTCAATAGAAGACTTAAAAAAATCCTGCTCATTGTCCTCTATAGATATTGTCAATGGATTACAATCCCTGAAAAGACGATACTTATTACATCAAATAAAAACTAACAATAGCTTATTTAGCCTACCTTCCTTATTCAAAGAATATATTAAAAACTTTCAGATGCAAAACTAAACTATAAGTGCTTTACACAAACAATACAGACAATTAAATAGCAATAGTAATTAAACTTTCTTCTTGAAGACGGCAATTTTAATTTGAGCTTCCTGATAATTTTTAGATCTACCAAATATATAGGGTTTATCAAGTTACTGAAGTACAATTATTTTTCTTCTTTTCTATTCCCAGTTTCCCCAATTACTACTCTGTACGGACGTTGTATGCAACTACTCCCTACTCCCGAGCAATAACAGATGCAAAACTAAACTATAAGTACTTTACACAAACAATACAGACAATTAAATAGCAATAGTAATTAAACTTTCTTCTTGAAGACGGCAATTTTAATTTGAGCTTCCTGATAATTTTTATATCTACCAAATATATAGCGTTTATCAAGTTACTGAAGTACAATTATTTTTCTTCTTTTCTATTCCCAGTTTCCCGAATTACTACTCTGTACGGACGTTGTATGCAACTACTCCCTACTCCCGAGCAATAACAGTTGTTTTTCTTCTTGTCTGTTCTCAGTTTCCCCAATTACTAGGATCTACTCCCTACTCCCTAAAATCAACGAATTCTTTACCTCACTCTTCTTGGGAATTGCTATAGTAATTAAACTTTGTTCTTTAAGACCAGAATTGATTAAAAATTTGGCAATTTAAACTAGAGGTTCCTGATAATTTGTAGATACACAAAATATACCAATCCATATTTATATAAAAATTAGTCTGATACCAATTCCCAACAAAAATACTAAACTTTCTCAAAACTTCAGATATTTGGTAAAAAGCCAGATTAAGTAATTTTTTTGGTACTGGTGAAAAGTAATTGTAGAAGCTAGGGGAAAATAATTTTTTCGCAACTCATTATCAAAATACTCTTGGATATTTAGAGGAATCAAAATTTAGGTAAATATCAAGATTAACTCAGATACCATTACTATGACGAACTACCATTTTTTTTAATCATTTTAGTGACGAATTCTTATAACTTACAGCAAGTTCAGTGATTAATATGACACAACTCCGAATAAATATTTTTTGCCTGTCCCCTATCCCCTACTCCCTATTCCCTTTCTTAATAGTAAACTTTCGTTACAATCCAAAGTCTACTATTTCCACAGATGTCACGTCCTTGTAAACTTAACTAATCAGGACAATCATATTGACCTACTGATACTGATATAGCAGAAGGCAAAAGGGAAAGGCTATCTTGAAAATTTGAGTTTGAGACTTTTGTTATGTCCCAACCTTATGCTTTGCTAGCTATTTAGATAAAAAATTTGAGAAGTAGAAGGTAAAATAAAGATGGCCGAATCAAGCCAACTACCATATTTATTACGAGCAACTAAGGGTGAAGTCTTAGACCGTCCACCTGTATGGATGATGAGACAAGCAGGACGTTACATGAAATCTTATCGAGATTTACGAGAGAAATACCCCTCATTTCGCGAGCGTTCCGAAAACGTAGATATTGCTGTGGAAATATCTCTGCAACCTTTCCACGCATTTAAACCTGATGGAGTAATTTTATTCTCAGATATCCTCACCCCACTTCCAGCAATAGGCATTGATTTTGATATAGTCGAAAGTAAAGGACCAATAATTGACCCTCCTATTCGCACTCAATCTCAAATTGACCAACTTCATCCCATCGAACCAGAAGAGTCTCTACCTTTTATCAGAGAAATTTTACAAATTCTCAAAAGAGAAGTTAAGAACGAAGCAGCAATTTTAGGCTTTATTGGGGCACCTTGGACATTAGCCGCTTATGCTATAGAAGGTAAAAGTTGTAAGGATTATACCTTTATCAAAAGAATGGCCTTTTGCGAACCAGAAATGTTGCATCAGTTTCTTGGCAAACTAGCAGACGCGATCGCCGTTTATGCTCGTTACCAGATAAATAGTGGAGCACAAGTCATCCAAATGTTTGATTCTTGGGCAGGTCAACTTAGTCCTCAAGATTATGAAACTTTTGCCTTGCCTTATCAAAAACGAGTAGTCCAACAGGTTAAGGCAACTCATCCAAACACACCTTTTATTCTTTATATTAATGGCAGTGCTGGATTGTTAGAGAGAATGCCCCAAACTGGTGTTGATATAGTTAGTGTAGATTGGACAGTAGACATCGGCGAAGCAAGACAGCGACTAGGTAAAAATATTGGCATACAGGGAAATATAGACCCCGGCGTACTTTTTGGTTCTAAAGAGTTTATCAAATCTCGCATTTTGGAAACTATCCGCAAAGCAGGCAACCAAGGTCATATATTAAATTTAGGACATGGTGTTTTGCAAAAGACCCCTGAAGAAAATGTAGAGTTCTTCTTTAAAACTGCCAAAGAGGTCAGCAATTTACTAGCAGTAACTGCTTAATTAAATTCAACCTTATGTAAGATTTCCATTAATTTTTGTTTTGTCTAGGGGTGGGTTTATACTCGCCCCTATATTAATAGCAGAAGGAAGAGGGAAGAAGGAAGAGGGAAGAAGGAAGAGGGAAGAAGGAAGAAAGAAAAATATTGTGTTGTCTGAGTTTTATAGCGGTTTTCATTTCGGTAGACTACAGTTAGTACGGGCAACCCAAAAGCATTTTTGGCGTTGCTGAAGTAAGGAATGAAAGTCAACTTTGAGTAAGTTTTCAGCCAAAACAATAGTGCAAACTATACCTATTTCTTTCTATTTAGTCACCGAAAAACTCCTTTCTACCTAATGACTCCTGACTCAGTCCTTCTGTGAAATCATACATTTATTCAGAAACGGTGCATTTTTCTACTACCTACTCCCTACCCCAAAATAATTAATTTTGTGGTCTACTTAAATGAAAAGCACTTTCAACAATTAATAATTATATCAAATCCGTTTAATTCGGTATAAAAACATTCTTTATCTTCACCATTACCAAATCTTCATAAATTTTTTCCCTCCTGACTCCTGAGGACTGACTCCTGACTCCTACTTCAAAAGATTTTATACCGATGCTACCGGATTTGATATTACCTCTCCTTGAAAAGAAGAGGATTGACGCGATAGGGAAAATTTTTTTTCTCTTGGTCGATTGGATATGCGGAGGAGACCCGTTCTTGCAGACCCGCTCCGAAGATCGCCATCCAACCCTTCGGAAAGTTCCGAAGATCGACCGCTTTTTTTCTCCTTTAAAGGAGAGACTTTCAAACTTAATTATTCGGTAAGCTTTTGATATGTCAAATACAATAATGGCAACTGCTATATTATTCAACTTATTAGGGATTATTAGGGACTTCCAAGTAAAAAAAATCTCATTGCACTGAACTTAGAGGGGCAGGGAGTAGGGAGTAAAGAGAGTCTAAGAATTGGATAATTGATTTTTTGCTATTGCCTTATTTATCTCATCATTTAGTTTCTTGGTAACAAATGTGAAACTTGATTTAGGCAGGGTATTTTGCCTTGCACTCTGACGGACATCAAAAAGAAATTCCGACAATTACTCCTATTATTTATAATATTATTCGATGAAATTAGTATTATACCAATTCCCATGGATTGATTCTATACTTATGTAACACTTCAGTTATTAATTACTTAATACTGGCTTTATCACTTTTTTGGTGATTTGAGCCAATTCAATGTTAATTATTCTTATTTTTACTGCTATCCTACTCCCCTACCCCCCTACTCAAAAAAAGTAGAAAAGTTTTTGATAAATGGTATTACATATTCCGATTTTTCCCCTTAGCTAAAATCCAAATTTTTGACCTAAAATAGCTAAAAAAGAGGGTACACCTCTGTGGATACATAAAATTTATCATTTTCTTTGTGGGTTTAATACCCCACCGTCTACACGGTGTTCAAAATTACTTGGGGTTAGAATCCCCATGTAATTTTCCTCCTGTCTCCTGTCTCCTGTCTCCTGTCTCCTTCTTCAATTGCTATAGTCTTAGAAGATAGTATCAAGAGTCAAAAATTACTTATAACCGGAATTTTACCTATCATCTAAAACTTAAAATATTTTTTTATGAGCCATAAACGGATTTTTGTAACGGGTGCTAGTGGGTGCATCGGTCACTATATTGTTGAGTCATTAATTCAAAATACTCAACACGAACTTTTCTTATTAGTACGAAGTCCGGAAAAGTTAAAAGTTGATTATAAAGCTCGTTCGGGTGTAAATCTTTTAACAGCAAATCTCCGAGAAATTGAAAGATTTTCAGACTTACTTTCAGAAATTAATGTAGCTATTCTCATTGCTACTGCTTGGGGAAACTTACAGGAAGTATTTGATATAAATGTTGTCAAAACAATTAAATTAGTCAAATTACTTAATCCAGAAGTATGTGAAAATATTATCTATTTTTCTACAGCTAGTATTCTTGATAGTCAAAATAAATTACTTAAAAAAGCTGGTGAAATTGGCACTGATTATATACGATCTAAATATGACTGTATGTATCAGTTATCTCTACTCAAAAATGTACCTCCTCTAACTTGTCTTTTTCCTACTTTAGTTTTAGGTGGAGATGACAAAAAACCTTATTCTCATCTTTCCTCTGGTTTACCAGAAATAATTAGATATATTGGTTTAATTCGGTGGTTAAAAGCTGATGGTAGTTTCCATTTTATTCATGCTGAGGATATTGCTAGAGTCGTTAATTATCTAGTAGAAAACCCACCCCAGTCTCAGGAACTTCAGAAATTAGTTTTGGGAAATACACCAGTTACAGTTAATCAGGCAATTACGGAAATTTGTGCATATCTGAAGAAGCGAATATATTTCCAGTTTAATTTGTCTCCTTGGTTGATAGAACTAATAATTGTAGTATTTCAAATTCAAATAGCTGCTTGGGATAGATTTTGTTTAGAATATCGTCATTTTACATATCAAAATCCAGTTAATCCAGCTACTTTTAAACTACCAATTTCTTGTCCTACTCTTGCTGATATTTTGAGAACTAGAGATATTTTCCATAACTGAAAAACTAGAAAGTTCTCAACTGCTAAAGTCAGAAAAATTTGTTCGTTTCATTTTCTGAAGCTCAAAAAAATTAGAGGAAATTCCCTGGGAATAAACAAAAAACTGTGATAGTATAAATTTATAAGGTTAAGCTCGCCTATATAAATGACTTTTGATTCAACCCAAAAACAGGATCACAGAGTTTTATACATAGAATGTGGCGATGGATGATCTGGAGAAGTTCGCCATATCTTGAGAACTAGAGATATTTTCCATAACTGAAGAAATACAAAGTTCTCATATCCTAAAGCCAGAAAAATTTGTTTGTTTCATTTTCTGAAGCTCAAAAAAATTAGGGTAAATTCCCTGGGAATAAACAAAAAAATTGTGGTAGTATAAAACTATAAGGGTTGCCCTGTCTATACACATGACTTTTTATTCAACAAAAAAAACAGCACTTAATTAGGCTAACCATCAAAACACAAAAAATTAGATAGCCAAAAAAACAGGCTGAATATCCAAGCGATCGCCAACCCTTAAACCCAACTCAGTAGATCTTCCCCCCCTCAACTCAATCACTCCATCCACAGGAACATTAGGTCCATAAGTAGGACAAGGTTCAGATTCACAAGGAGGTAAATTAGAAAAAATTGCCTGTACCTCCCCATTCCTCAGAAACACCATATCCAGATTAATAAACACATTTCTCATCCAAAAATTCACAGTCCGAGGAGGGTTAATCTCAAACAACATTCCTCGATCCTCTGGCAACTCAGTCCTAAACATTAAACCTATTCCCTGTTCAAGTGGAGTTTGTGCCACCTCCAAACTAACCGTTTGACCAGAAAAACTTGCCTGTGCTGAAATAGGTAACATTTGACCCAACTCCACCTCACCAAAAATAGAACTAAAACTTGACTCCTCAAGACTTGTCACCCCTGACAAAACTGCCAAATATTCTCCCGTTACTCGGTCTTGAATAATAGTATTACTCTCAGAAGAAATAATATTCAACTCACTAAATTGTAAGCCACCAGTTAGGATTAGGCGATCGCCACCATTACCAAAATCAGTAATTACATCTGCATCTGTAATATTTACCGCACCAGTAGAAGATAGACCCCCACGTCTACCAATAGCAAATAAATCATCACCCTCACCTCCACTCATAGTGTCGCTGCCCAAGTCACCAATTAACCAGTCAGGGCCAAAATCTCCAAACATCAAGTCATTTCCTTGCCCTCCAAAAATTGTATCAGCATCTTGTCCACCGTATATAATATCATCCCCTTGATTACCTTGAAGGACATCAGTTCCCTGATTGCCGAAAATTTGGTCATTACCCCCGAAACCTTGAACAATATCTTTACTTGTCAAAGCAGCAATTATGTCATCTTCAGGAGTGCCACTGAGAAAATCAATACCTGGTGTACCTTGAATATTAGTCATCAGATTTTATGTTTATATCAATTTTCAGTTATAGCAGAAGGAAGAAGGAGGAAGAAAAAATCTGGTGTTGTCTGATTTTTAAGCTTTTGATATATTTTAACCTTTCCTTCGACTACTATATCTTTTCTCTTTTACAGTAGTATGGATGTTTAATCAATTTTTTTTAATCGCGTTGGTATTTTGAATTTATTGTAGTTCATCCATCTCAAAAGCGTTATAAATTTTTAGCTAAATTAGTAATATTTTTAATTCTAATTAACTACCAAATTACTGACATATCTAAAACCAACCCTGATCAAACATCCTCACCAGATAATGTTTGAGGCGAGTCTAATATTTCCACATCTTTACCAGCACGATAAATTTATAGTTGCTAATTTTTGGGATTAATCAACCAACCTAACTGCATTCCATTTTCCAGATATTCTTTCATTTTGTCTCTGGTTTCAGACAAGCTGTCGAAAGGTGACATTAATTCGATTAAAAAATCAGGGCAAAGAGGTAAAAATTTTGTTCTTTGTTCAGGTGTTAAATTATTCCATTTTTCTATAGGTATCCAGGGAGTATCGGGAGAACGGTTAGCACAATTAAGGAGTTTAAAACCTGCGGATGTATTCTCCCTTACCATTTCGATCGCTTCTCTGAGAGCTTTTCTTCCAACTTCGCCACAAAGCCAAGTTTCTCTTTTGACTGCCTGTTGAAGAGCGATCGCTTGTCTTGGCAATAGTAACTTTTGGCTGGCTATTCTAATGCACCATTTAAGGTGTGTCAGTCCACTACCAATAGCGTTCATGCGTAATTCCTGATAAAATCTAAATGCTTCTTAGCTTACCTAAAACCTACAACCGAGAACCAATAACCTATTCCCCCATCTATTTAATCAAAAGTCATGCAATTAGATCGTATTGATATTCACCCTACCGACAGTCACGGTGACTTCAAACTGCGTAGTGGGAAACCCTTCCCATTTGGTGCAACTCTGGTGCCTGGAGGAGTGAATTTTTCTATATTCTCCTCTAATGCCACATCCTGTACATTGGTATTGTTTCAAAAAGGTGCTCTCCAACCAATGGCAGAAATTCCCT
This sequence comes from Okeania sp. SIO1H4, assembly GCF_010672695.1. Classification (NCBI taxonomy): domain Bacteria; kingdom Bacillati; phylum Cyanobacteriota; class Cyanophyceae; order Oscillatoriales; family Microcoleaceae; genus Okeania; species Okeania sp. SIO1H4. Next base: position 29,300 of record NZ_JAAHGB010000002.1, on the reverse strand, counting down.
TTCCTGAAAAATTTAAAATTGGGAACGTTTATTGTATGATTGTCTTCGACCTGAATATAGAAAATATTGAATATGGCTACCGGATGGACGGACCAAATAACTTCCAGGAAGGTCAATGGTTCGACAAGAATAAAATTCTCATGGACCCCTACGCTAAGATTATTGGGGGTCGGGATGTTTGGGGAGTTTTTCCTAACTGGGATGACAATTATCAACATCGAGCGAGAATTGCTTATGATGATTTTGACTGGGAAAATGACCGTCCTCTAGAAATTCCACCAGAAGACCAAATTATCTATGAAATGCACGTTCGTAGTTTTACCGCTCATCCCTCTTCTGGAGTCAAACATCCCGGAACATTTGCTGCCATCCGCGAAAAAATTCCCTACCTCAAAGAATTGGGTGTTAATTCAGTAGAATTGATGCCTATCTATGAATTTGATGAGTTTGAAAATTCCCGCCCCGGCCCAATTACAGGAGAAATGCTCTACAATTATTGGGGTTATAGTACGGTCGGATTTTTTGCCCCAAAAGCAGGTTATGCAGCTACAGGCAAGTCAGGGATGCAGATGGATGAGTTAAAAACTCTAATTAAAGAACTGCATAAAAATGGAATTGAAGTGATTTTAGATGTTGTATTCAATCATACGGCAGAAGGGAATGAAAACGGTCCGACAATTTCTTTCCGGGGTATTGACAATAAAGTATATTATATGCTAAAACCCGAAGGTTATTACTATAACTTTAGTGGCTGTGGTAATACGATTAACTGTAATAATCCCATCGTTCGTGGTGTGGTATTAGATTGTTTGCGTTATTGGGCAAGTGAATATCATATTGATGGTTTCCGGTTTGATTTAGCTTCAATTCTTGGTCGTGACCCCTGGGGGGCACCATTGGCAAATCCTCCACTTTTAGAAACCCTGGCTTTTGACCCAATTTTAGCTAACTGTAAATTGATTGCAGAAGCTTGGGATGCAGGAGGTTTATACCAAGTAGGTTCTTTTCCAGCTTTTGGACGTTGGGCAGAATGGAATGGTAAGTATCGCGATGCAATTCGCAAATTTATTAAAGGTGATTGTACTGTAGGGGAAATGGCACAAAGATTACAAGGTTCCCCAGACTTATATGCTTGGCAAGGTCGCGCTCCGGCAACATCTATTAATTTTATTACCGCCCATGATGGTTTCACTTTGGCCGATATGGTTTCTTACAATGGGAAACATAACGAAGCTAATGGCGAAAATAATAATGATGGTGCTAATGATAACGAAAGTTGGAATTGTGGGGCAGAAGGTTGGACAGATAACCCGGGAATTAATGCTTTGCGTAGCCGTCAGATGCGAAATGCGATCGCGATTATGATGGTTAGTCAAGGTGTGCCTATGTTGCTGATGGGAGATGAAATAGGACGTAGTAAACATGGTAATAATAATACCTACTGCCATGACTCGGAACTAAATTGGCTTAACTGGGAATTTCTCAAAACTAATGCTGAGTTATTTAGATTTGTGAAAAACTGCATTGCATTTAGGAAAGCACATCCAGTATTAAGAAATCGCAACCATTTCAGAAATCAAGATTATATTGGTAGTGGTTATGCAGATATTACTTGGCATGGAACCCAGGCGTGGAATGTAGATTGGTCTGAAAGCTGTCGTACTATTGCTTTTATGCTCTGTGGCAAACACGCTAAAGAAGGAAAACAGACAGATAACTATATTTATGTCGCAATGAATATGCACTGGGAAAGTCTTTGGTTTGAAATTCCTGGTTTGCCACAAGGAATGCAGTGGCACGTTTTTGCTAATACTGCCTGTCCATCGCCAGAAGATGTTTGGGAACCTGGTAAAGAACCTGTTTTGGAAAATCAGCATGGGTTATTACTTGGCGATCGCTCAGTAGTTATTCTGGTAGGAAAATAATATTATGTTTGGTTGAGACGAAGGAGTCAGGAGGGAAGAAAGAAGAAAGGGAAAGTTTTTTTATCGCTAGACATCTAGTAAAAATCCAAAATAAAATCAATTATTTCTCCCTGTTCCCTGTTCCCTGTTCCCTGTTCCCTGTTCCCTGTTCCCTGTTCCCTGTTCCCTGTTCCCTGTTCCCTGTTCCCTGTTCCCTGTTCCCTGTTCCCTCGCTAATGATATGATAGAAAAACCAAAAATATCGCTCAGTAGTATAAATTACGACGAAATTAATAAATAAGGGAAAATTATGGCTTTTACAGCAAATCTAGAAACAACAAACGGCATCGCTAAAATAACTTTATCTGGAGAGCTAGATGGGTCTACTGCTCCAGCTTTTAAGGAAAAAGTAGAGGAAGCAGCAGCCGAAAGTCCGAAAAGACTTGTTTTGATGATGAATGACCTAGAGTATATGGCAAGTGCGGGTCTCCGGGTATTGATTTTCTCTAAACAAAAAATGGGCACAGGTGTTGATATTTATATGGTAGGTGTTCAAGAAATGGTGCTGGATACCATCAAGAAAACAGGTTTCGATCAAAGTATTTATTTACTGGATGAATATGATGCAGCTAAGATAGAGAATATTTAAATAAAATTTATGCATTGAAGAAATAGTCAGTAGTGGGGGCGAACAACCGTTCCCCCGTAGATGGAACAAGGCAGCTATGCTGAAGACATCCCCCCTACCCCCCAGGGCTGTTTCATTCTCGATAGACACGGGGACACGGAGACACGGAGACACAGGAGACACGGAGACACGGGGATGGAGGCTTTGAATTTATGAGATTAAGTTGACTTTTCACCATTTTAGTCAGAGCCAAAGGGACGCTGCATAGCAGTGGGAGCATCTTGCTCCCATACCATATATTCCTTTTTCCTGTATACAATTACTATGCAGGACTACCTAAAAATAAGGCTAAGAGTATTAGAAACAATGGTATCTACAGAAGAAAACTTGAGAGCAGAAATAGACTCACTACGTCAGGAGATGACTAAACTCCAAGATGAAATGGTGGCTTTCCGACTCGCTCAAAAAATACTGATAGAAGTCACAAGAGGTTGTCATTGCTCACCAGGAGGAATTATTAGAGGAGCTTTACAAAAAACTTTAGATGTTTGTGCTGATGTATCCTGTAATGCGGAGAAAGGAAGTTTATTTTTACTAGATCCCGCATCTGGAAAAATTATAGATGCTATTCTGACTCGCGCGGAAGTAACTCCAGAACAACGTGCTAAATTAATTGGTAATGTTTTAGATAAAGGGTTAGCAGGTTGGGTAAGTCGCAACCTTGAGCTAGGACTAATTACAGATACCGAACAAGACGACCGCTGGTTGACTTTACCCGATCAACCTTATATAGTTCGTTCAGCATTGGGTGTTCCAATTATCAATGGAAAAAAAGAGTTGCTTGGTATCATTACCTTGCTGCATTCTCAAACAAATCATTTTACTTTGAGAATGGCAGAGTCAATGCAAGCTATAGCGGAACACATCGGATTAGTATTAGAAAATGCCAGACTTTATGGGCAACTCGATACTTATTCTAAAGCTCTAGACAATGAATTGGAAAAGGGTAGACAGATTCAAATAGACTTTCTTCCCTACGATCTTCCTAAGTTGGATGATTGGGAAATAGTTGCTTGTTTTCATCCAGCAAAGCAAGTGGCAGGAGACTTTTACGATGCTTTCACATTTGATAACAATCAAATAGGATTAGTAATTGCAGATGTTTGTGATAAAGGAGTAGGGGCAGCATTATTTATGGCTCTATTCCGCAGCTTAATTCGTATTTTTTCTGGGGAAATTCAATTCCGAGGAACAGCAGCTCCTATACTTCAAGCACATAAACCTAAAAATTCTGATTGGATAGGTGAGTCAAATGCAACTAACTTAGCTCACCAGAATGCTCTTCAAGCTGTTCGTCTTACAAACAACTATGTTGCAGAAAAACATTGGCAAATGAGTATGTTTGCCACATTATTTTTTGGGGTGCTAGATCCGAAAACGGGTATACTCAGCTATATTAATGGAGGACATGAACCGCTATTTATTGTTAATCAAGATGGTATAATAAAACAACTATTAAATTCTACTGGTCCTGCGGTAGGAATGATGCCAAATATGCAGTTTGGAATTCAGCAGGTTCATTTAGAAAGGGGAGATATATTAATAGGTTATACTGATGGAGTAACTGAGGCAAAATCTCCTGATGGAAAGTTATTTACAGATAATAAGCTAAAAGAAATAGTAGAAAAATCTGCTAATTCTGCCTCAGAATTGATGGAACGCATTAAAGATAATTTATTTAATTATATGGATGATGCGCCACAATTTGATGATATTACAATATTAGCGGTGCGTCGAAATTATTGAAGAAGGCATAAGGCAGAAGGTATCCCCCCCTTCCCCCCTTTCAAAGGGGGGAGGTAGAAGGGAGAATTGCATGGTGGGATTCAAACCCAAAACAATTTTAAGGACTGCGGGTGACGATGGGGTATTAAACCCGCCACACAAAAGATGAAAATTATTACTAAAAAAAACTAAAAAAAAAGGAGCATTATGAAACCTTTAATAGTGTCAGCTAACCTAGACTCTTTAGGAAAAATTGGTCAGTATATTATGTCGGCAGGAAAAGAAGCTGGTTTAGAAAAAAAAGCATCATATAAATTACGTTTAGCAGTAGATGAAATAGCAACAAATATTATTACTCATGGCTATGATAAAGCTGGTTTAGCAGGAGATATTTCTGTACAAGCAGAAATAAATGAGCACAATTTAACTGTTTATATTGAAGATACAGCCATACCTTATGACCCTACTCAAGCAGAAATGGTAACAGAAGAAACTTTACAACAAACCTTAGATAAACGCCCTATAGGTGGATTAGGAATATATTTAGCAAAAGACAGTGTTGATAAGTTTATGTATAAACGAGTAGGTGACCGAAATCGTAATATTTTAGTTGTGAATCAAGTTAGGTAGTGGTGTCGCCGTAATGATAGAGGGAGATGGGAAGATGGGGAGATGGGGAGATGGGGAGATGGGGAGATGGGGAGATGGGAAAGAAACCGAAATACATCCTCTCTCTTGGTCGATTGGATATGGCGAGGAGACCCGTTCTTGCAGACCCGCTCCGAAGATCGCCATCCCACCCTACGGGAAGCTCCGCTTTTTCCTAGGTCATACTCCGCAAACATATCGCGCAGCGTTAACGGAGTTGTGCGCCAGCAAAACGACCGCTTTCTTTTCATTGGAGCGGAGGCGATCGTAGCTGATATCATTAGATGATTTGTCCCTAGTTCAATCAATACCATTACTGTTGAAAGAATGGATAAAATTATAACATAACTTTGGTAAGGGTAAGGAAGAAGTAAGAGGGAAGAAGGCTTAAAAGCCTGAAAAAACTTAAATATGCTGTAGATATTCACGCTAACTTTTACAAAAACGACACTAGGGGACATGATATGATTCATAACGCGAGCAAGATGCTCCCACTAATTATCCTAATCAACCTGACGGTTGCTATAGTTCAAATAACGGAAGATAAATAATCAAACTTCTTCCTTTTTCCTTCTACAATAATAATATGCTAAATCAAAATTGGTTAAAACCTGGTGACTTACTACAAGTTATTTCACCAAGCGGTTGTCTGCGAGAATTAGATGCTTTTGAAAAGGGAGTGGAAATTTGGCGATCGCATGACTACCAAGTAGAATTAACTCCTGGTTATGATGAGAAATGGGGTTATTTAGCAGGTACAGACGAAAGTCGCCTCACTCAATTAATAGCAGCGATGAGTAATGAAAATTATCGTGGTCTTCTCTGCTCTAGGGGTGGTTATGGTACGACTCGCTTACTCGAAAACTGGCCAAACCTCAATGATTTTTCATTGCCTGCTCCTAAATGGTTGATTGGTTTTTCTGATATTACTGCCCTGTTGTGGACTTTTAGTAAAATTAGCAATTTTTCCTGTGTTCATGGTCCATTATTAACTACTTTAGCTGCAGAACCAGAGTGGTCAATTCAACGACTATTTGACTTGGTAGAGGGTCGTTCCCTAGAACCTTTAAAGGGCAATGGTTGGGGTGGAGGCCAGGCAAAGGGATATTTAATGCCTGCAAATTTGACTGTAGCTGGTCATTTATTAGGCACTAAGTATCAACCAGATTTGACTGGGACAATTTTAGCCTTAGAAGATACAAATGAAGTTCCTTACCGTATTGACCGAATGTTGACCCACTGGCGGATGGCTGGGGTTTTACAGCAGGTAAATGGTATTGCTCTGGGGCGGTTTAGTCAATGTTCCCCTGGCCTTATGAATAATACAGAGTTTACTGTTGAAGACGTATTGCGCGATCGCCTGTCCGATCTAAACATTCCCATTGTTTCCGAACTTCCTTTTGGCCACGATGGTCCTAATGCTGCTTTACCTGTGGGAGTTGAGGCCAATCTTGATGGTGACAAAGGTATTCTAGAAATTAACAGGAAGTAGGGAGTAGGGAGTTGTTAGTTAGGATACTTGACTACTTCCAACTTAATTTCATTGTGATGGGAGTACAACCTCTAAGCATTCTTCATCTTTTCCCAAGACTTAGTGATTTTTCCTTCCTGAATTTTAACCTTTTGGCGAGTCAAAATTTTTTATTAAAAATTCCTGCTAATCGGTAAATTTAGCCAGGAGCTTAACTCCTGAGCAAGGCAATCACGCTCAGGGGGAGTCAAGTCGAAATTATTATTCCATCTTAAATTATCACCTACTGTGAATTTCTTCGTTCCTACCCAAATGTTAATTTTAGGAGGTACTCTTGCAGTACCTCCTTCGCTCTCTTTGTATTATATATGAGGGGGTAATTTCAATTTGTGTAATCTTTTGTCGAGGTGCAGTTAATTGCCACCACCTCAACCCGAATATTTCCAAAGAGTGAGAAATCTTTGATTGAGTAATACGAAATCTAATTGTTCCAAATAAAATCGAGATAAAAGATTTAGCCTCAATATAAGTTTGAACTAAGGCAAAACCTTTTCCTAACCCCATCTCTACATCAAAGTAATCCAGGTATTGAGGAATAGCTGGATGTTCGATAAATTTCAGCACCTCAGCTTCCCGCTCAAACAGTTTCAGTTGTTCCCAAGTGAAGTCAGGACTGAATAGCAACAACTTCACAACAACCAACAAATTTGTTTGTAAGTCATTAGCAAGAAAAGTTCTACGACCAGTTTGACCGCCAAGTACAGATTGGATACGATAGCGATCGCCTAAAACTTGACCAATGAATTGCTCTATCTTTTTTGCTGTTAATTTAGATATTTGGACTGGTTGTTTGTCTGATACCCAATTTTTTATCTGACTTTCAGTATAACTAAATCCAACGAAATTTTCCTATTATACTCAGTAGTAAAATATTTCTTATCTTTTTTTTCTGATTTTTAGGCTTGATATTATACTTGAGCAAGAGTATAATTAGAGGTTTGGATTAACTTATACATTTTGGAAAATAATGGTTATCATTAGACCATAATTACAAATTTTACTGTAAGGTTTTTGGTTACTGATTAAATATATGTTCTAATCTATAAAATACTCTGTATTCTTACAGGCACTGACTATAAAAGATCAATCGTCAAATACAAAATCTTAATAGTGACCAAAAAATAAGGTCTCCTGTCCCTTGAAGGGGAATAAACAAAATAAACTTCAGTATTTCAAGCCTTTGACTTTCCTGCGGAATGCGGAAGCTCACAGCCAGAGGAACTGATAACTGATAACTGATAACTGAAATGACACCTGATACCTGAAAAATGACTAATCAACAAACTCTGAGGCAGAAACTTTTAGACCTAGACAACTGTAACTACAAAGCCTACAGAGACATTCAAGGTAGTTACGAATTTCCTGACTTTACCCTAATCATTGATTATATTCAGGGAGACCCCTTTGGCGCTCCTAGTAAACTTCGGGTACAGGTGCCTTATACAGTTGCTGCTTTTCCTCCAGAACTTTATAAAAGTCCAATTCGAGAAGTTGCCCTACGAGATTTCCTGACTCGTAAATTTGACAGAATGGCTTATGAGGTCAGTGGACGCCGTGGCACTGGCAAAAGTGGGATGGTGGCAATTACGAAAATGGGACAGGAAGTGCTGGAACGAACATCGGTATATTTGGCTAATATAGATCCTCCAGCTCCTAAAGTTGTTTCTCCTGGCTCAAACCCCGCTTTACAAAGAGGAAAACCGATAAAATTAAAAAACAATCCTCAAAAAGGTGTTGAAGTACGGTTAATAGTTGGATTACCGGCAAATGGTCGTCGTATTCTAGGCAGACAGGCCGCAGAAATGTTGTGTGATGATATGCCTTATATTGTTCATCGGAGTCTCAAATATGAACAATTAGATGCTGATGCTTGTCGCCGTCATGTAGAAACTGTAGAAGATACAGATTCTTTACGGAAGCAGTTGGTGGAAAAAAATTTGGTTGCTTTTGTTGCTAATGGTGCAATTTTACCACGTCGTAGCGGGGTTGACAGTCGTCCTTTGTCATCTGAGAATGTAGTACCATTTCAGTCTCCTGCATCTTTGGAGGTAGAGCTTGAATGTCCGAATCAAGGTAAAATTTCTGGCATGGGAATTTCTAAAGGTGTGACTTTAATTGTGGGTGGCGGTTATCATGGTAAGTCTACTCTCCTTAAAGCGATTGAATTAGGGGTTTATAACCATATTCCTGGTGATGGACGTGAATTTGTGGTGACAGATCCAGCAGCGGTGAAAATTAGGGCAGAGGATGGTCGTAGTGTTGCAGGTGTAGATATTTCGCCGTTTATTAATCAATTGCCTCAAGGTCGTTCTACTACTGAATTTACTACTGAAAATGCTAGTGGTAGTACCTCTCAAGCTGCAAATATTATGGAAGTTTTGGAGATAGGTGTTAAAAAAGATCCACCTGAAGAAATTGCTACAACTTCGCCTATATTGTTAGTAGATGAGGATACGGCAGCAACTAATTTTATGATTCGCGATCGCCGGATGCAAGAACTTATTGCGAAAGATAATGAACCGATCTCTCCTTTTATTGATAAGGTAAGACAGTTATATAATGACTATCAAGTATCAACAATTTTGGTTATGGGTGGTAGTGGTGATTATTTTGAAGTGGCAGATAAAATCATTGCTATGGAAAACTTTAAAGCAAGGGAAGTTACAGAAAAAGCTAAAGAGATCGCCGAAAAGTATGTTACTGGTCGTACTCCTGAAGGTGGTGAAGAGTTTGGCGAAATTCGAGCGCGGATACCACTACCAGAAAGTTTAGACCCCAGTCGAGGGCGACGAGATGTACGTTTAAAAGTACGAGATGTTGATGAGGTGGTGTTTGGTGGTGAGGATGTTGACCTCTCTAGTGTTGAACAGTTAGTGAGCAAAGACCAACTAACGGCGATCGGTGCTGCTATGGTTTATGCTAAAAAACAATACATGGATAGCGAGCGAACATTATCAGATGTTGTTGATGCTATTATGGTAGATATTGAATCTAAAGGTTTGGATGTTTTGGTTCCTTTTCCACAAGCAGATTTAGCTATCTTCCGACGTTTTGAGTTGGCAGCAGCGATCAATCGTTTACGGACTTTGAAAGTTAAATAATTACTGCTGAGGAAAAATAATGTTTAATATTAACATTTAGCATAAGCTGTTTAGCATTGAAATTGGGTATATAAATATTGACTCATTGAATAGAGCTGATAGTTTAACAGTCTTTCTCTGTTCCCTGTTATATTATGTCCGGTTGAATACTGATAAATAGACCTCTGGTGAAAAAGATATAAATTTTGGCCTGAAGTAGGGAACAGGGAATACCAAGCATGACAAATGTTTGCTACAAATAATTATGTGAGTACTTAGGAGTCAGAACTCGGAACTCAGTTAGGGTCTCCGTCGTTAGGGCGACGTACAGAATTAATAGAGTAGTCGCTAAATAAAGGGAAAAAATAACTCTAACCTAGACAGAGCAATAATTCCAAGCATTTTTGCTATCCAATAGCTACAATCCTTACAGAACAAGGTTTTTGGGTGATTTTTAAGTTATAAAGCGACAAGTCTAATATATTAAGTATGATTTCTTAGGACGTCTTTTTAGTCACTTGTAACATCTGATGTCAAGTATTTTAACTCTTCTAATTATTCGTAACATTCTTTTTTCACGCTTGGTAGAACAGGGAAGAGCTTTTTGGGAAAAAGGTACAAAAAATGATTTATTTGGTGATATCACCTCCGGTTGAATACTGATAAATAAGTGAGTAGGGAGTAGGGAGTAGTAGAGACGTTGCATGGAACGTCTGTAGGTCTTAGAGAGAAAAAAGAGATTTGCGATAGCAACTGAAAGGATAGTTTTTTTTCATAACTAATAGAGTTGTGGCTAAATAGATGAAAAAAATCGCTCCAACCTAGACAGAGCAATAATTCCAAAACTTTTTAGCTGCCAATAGCTACAATCCTGACAGAACAAAGTTTTTGAGGATTTTTTAAGTTATAAAGCGACAAGTCTAATTATCCGGAGATGATATTACCTGCACGTTTGCATACCAGTCTGCACCGAAAGTGCTATATGTATATTTAATCTAGAAGGAAAAAATTATGACGATCGCTAAATTTATGGAAAATTTGGACAAGCATTGGTGTTTGTTTGCCAATTATACCAAGGTAGCGATCGCCTTCTATCAAATCACCAAGCTAATTACAAATTGCTCCTCTAGTGTCAACTTCTAAAGCTTTTACTTCTGTAACTACTCCTTGATTTTTCCAAGTATCTGCCATTGCTGTTACTACTGCTGATGTTGTGAGCGAATTTGTCAGTGCTAATAAAGTCGGGCCAGCACCACTGATTACCATTTCATCAGCACCAGCATCTAAAGCAGCTAATCTGACTTTTTCATATCCTGTGATTAGAGACTTACGGTAGGGTTGGTGAATTTTATCTTGCATTCCAGCTTTTAACCAATCTCCATTACCAGTTTCTAAACCTCTTAACAAAATGCCTAAATGGGCAGCATTGAATATTGCATCGGCGCGACAGTATTCTGTTGGTAAAACTCGTCGCGCTTCTGCTGTTGAAAGTTCAAAGTCTGGAATTGCTACTACTGGCACAATATCAGAATGCCAAGGAATATCACATATTTCCCAACCAGTAGGAGTGGAGGCAGTTAAACAACAGCCACCGAGTAAGGCAGGTACAACGTTATCTGGGTGTCCTTCAATGACGATCGCTAAATTCATTACTTCTGTTTGACTCAAAGGATGTCCCGCCAGTTGATTTGCTCCGAGTAAACCTCCGACTATTGCAGTAGCTGAACTTCCTAAACCCCTAGCTAAGGGTACGCCTAAGTCGATTTCTATTTCTACAGATGGCGGTATTTGGTCGAGATGTTCATATAATTTGACGAATGCTTGATAGGCGAGATTGGTATTATCTGTGCTTACTCGTGCAGCTTCTTTGCCAGTGACAGAAATTTTGAGTTCTGTTGCGCTATCCGCAATAGAAAATTTTAAGCGGTTATATAAGGAGAGAGCAGCACCGATGCAGTCAAAACCAGGGCCGATATTTGCAGTAGTTGCGGGAACGGTAACGGTAACAGAGGAAGGTGTGGTCATTTCAGTTATCAGTTATAGCGCTACGCGCTAGGGAATAGGGAACAGGGAACAGGGAATAGCAAACTGTAAAAGGATTTTCGGATTGAAAAATGTCCTAACCAATTCTTGTAGTGCTATATCAGTTATCAGTTATCAGTACCTCTGGCCTCAGTCGGAGGCAAGAAAATACTGAAGTTTACTTTTTTCATCCCCTTGAAAGGGGAGGCTATTGACCCTCTTTTTTGGTCATTGTTATTTTATTAGTTAGAGTAGTTTATTTAGAATACTGAATAATTTGCGTAGTTGACAATATTCTCAGGACTTACGCAACGTTTTTCTGTCTAATACCAGTTTCTCCTCTTGCCTCTATCCCACGAAGACTCCATGGCTCAAAATTGTCATCAAGGTCAAGATACCATCAGGGTTCTATAAACCTCCTAGTTAACATATTCCTTTTCTACTAATGCGTATGTCGCAATAATACAGTATAAGACAAACGTATTTCAGAGATTGGTGGAGAAACCTAGAGCGACCACTGAATTCAGATCCCTTCTCTACTAACAGTACTTTGATATTTTTTATAGCGAAAATGCCTTCAAAGCTAGTAGGGGCAAGGGAAATACGTTGCTCTGGCTAAAAATGGCTCTTTGCGTAGCATTCCGCAGGAAAACCTAGATATATCAGGAAAAAGGTTGGTTAAATGTAAAACCTAGACTATATAAGGATTTGATGCTGTTCTTAACATATTTTTTCCCAAAGTACCGCTAATGCGTATGTCGCAATAATACAATGCAATACAAATGTATTTCAGAGATTGGTGGAGAAACCTAGAGCGATCGCTGAATTCAGATATAAAAATCTTGATGGGAAATAGATGGGGTAATGGGGAGTTGGGTGTATTGAAGTATTTTCAATTATTGCCTAATTCCCATGTACGACTGTGTGCCTCTCAAATTTTGACTTTTGACAGCGGGTATTGGAAGATTGACAAATATTTGGCAAAAGTAAAGTAGATAATAACTACACAAGTCAATTCAGAGGTGGAATCAAAATGCAATTATCACAACGTTTAGCCCCCCTAAGCTTTAATGTATTTGCCGATATGGACCGGGCAAAAGCATTAGCAAAAGCAGCAGGGCAAGATTTAATAGATTTATCTCTGGGGTCTTCTGACTTACCAGCGCCTTCCAAAGCTCTAGAAGCGATCGCTCAATCTTTGTCAGATTCTACTACTCACGGCTATTCGTTATTTTCTAACACTCAAGCTTTTCGGCAAGCAGCAGCTCAGTGGTATACTGATAAATTTGACATTCCAGTAAACCCAGAAACTGAAGTCTTACCTCTAATTGGTTCTCAGGAAGGTACGGCTCATTTACCTTTGGCTATACTTAATCCTGGTGATTTTGCTTTACTGCAAGACCCTAGTTATCCTTCTCATAGTGGTGGGGTGTTTTTGGCGGGGGGTCAAGTTTACCCTATGCCTTTATTGGCAGAAAATGGGTTTTTGCCAGTTTTGGCAGACATACCTCCAGCTGTCTTATCTCAGGCAAAAATGATGGTTTTGAGTTACCCTCATAATCCGACAACAGCGATCGCTCCTTTATCTTTTCTCCAAGAAACTGTTGCTTTTTGCCAAAAACATAATTTAGTCTTAGTTCACGATGCTCCATATTTAGACTTTGTTTTTGATACCTTTTCTCAAGCACCCAAAAAACAATCTATCGCTCCTTCTATTTTTCAAGCTGACCCAGAAAAAACTGTTTCTATAGAATTTTTTACTATGTCTAAATCTTATAGTATGGGCGGTTTCCGAGTTGGTTATGCCATTGGTAATACTGAATTGATTCAAGCTTTGCGACAGGTTAAAGCTTGTATTGATTTTAATCAGTATCAAGGCATTCTCAATGGAGCGATCGCTGCTTTGACTGGTCTTCAAGAGGTAGTTAGAGAAACTGTGGATATTTTTCGCCAACGTCGGGATGTGTTTGTTGGGGCATTAGATCGAATTGGTTGGCCTGTGCCTACTCCATCGGCCACTATGTATGTTTGGGCAAAGTTGCCGGAAGCATGGGCCAATAATTCTGTAGGTTTCTGTGTGGACTTAGTGAAAAATACTGGGGTTGCAGTAGCCCCAGGAGCTGGTTTTGGTAAAGCTGGAGAAGGGTATGTGAGGTTTGCTTTGGTTCATAAGTCGGAGGTTTTGTCAAGGGCTGTGGAGAAAATTTCAGTGTTTTTGCAGAAATGCTGAAGGTTCTCACGAAGGTCTCTACAATTTCGAGATTACATCAGCAGGTGGTATCTTATCTGAATCTGTACCTGAGCCTTCTAGTTTATTAGGTCTAATGACTATCGGTGGTTTAGTTGCTGCTACTAAGCACAAGTCTCAAAAGTAAATCATTCCAATAGCTTCTTTGCTTGTGAGTGAATAGTTTGACAGTATTAATATCATGTCCGGTTAAACAGTGATAAATAAATAACTAGGGAGTCCTCAGGAGTCAACCCACCCCTCGCCCCTCCCCCTCCCAGGAGGGGAAGTCAGGAGTCAGGAGGAAAGAGGAAAGAGGGAAGAAAGAAGAACAACTGGAGTTGAAGGAGAAAGTTTTTTTATAACTAATTATCCGGACATGATATAAGTCAGTATTATAAGTCAGTATTAAATGTATTAGGGAGTTTCAACAAAGCTCCCTTCTTTATTTAGGGATATTTTATTTTCATTGCAGGTGCAAAGAAATTAAACAACTGTGTTTTTTAAAGTTGCAACAAATGTATTGATTCTCAAGCGATCGCGAGAAAATGAGAAAATACTTATCCCACTTGATTCGGCAAGGGGTCTCCCGTTATCATCGGGCGATTTAACGGGAGGGGAATTGCCAACAGCAAATTAAACAGGTTACGCAAATAGGTTAGGACGTTTATAAATGCTCAAACTTAGTCAGGGATGACTTCTGACTTCTGTAGAGGCGAATGGCCATTCGCCCCTACTAACTTATGACTTGCCCGTAGCGCTATACTTTCCAGTAAACCTCTTTTAAAATAAAAAAAACCCTCTGATTGTTGAGGGTCTTAATTACCAATAAATATTTAGGCTTTTATTTAATTACTCTCTTCCAGCCAGAAGATTACCGATAATGTAATTTAAATACTACACAAATGTAACTCAGTCCCCAAGATGATTAAATCTTTACCAAATCGGGTATTTCGGTTATGCGATCGTTAATTATTAACAAAACCTACCTAAAACCCATGAATAAATATTGTACTGTGCAATTAATGGTGATGGGGGTGGGTTTATGATATTAATTTTGGGTATCATAATTGAACAGATGAACCCACCCCTACGAGTTGATTTTTGTGACTATTAATCATATTTCCTATTCCTTTGATATTAAATTGTTTCGGAAATAAAAATATATTTTCAGTTAGATTATTGGGTTGGGGGCGGGTTCATCTGAATAATTTGTAACAGCATTAACTTAACGCGGAACCTGCCCCTACTATTTCTGTCGCTCTATTTTCAAGGCAGCAATAACTTTTTCATACTCCACTTTAACCTGAGAAAAAATCTCTATTGCTTCTGTTGGAGTAGAATTTTCTGACTCATAAGCTAAACGAGCCATAATTTCTAATTCTTGACAAATTTTATAAAGAATCATTGCTCCTAGAGTACCACTAATAGACTTGAGAGAATGAGCAGCATTCTTAAGTATAAGTGGATCGGCTTGATTAATAGCAATATTAATATTCTCCAGAAGTTCGGGAGAAGTATCTAAATAAATATCTATTACTTCATCTAGAGCTTCTACTTCTTTTAACTCTTCTATTACCTTACTCTCAAGAATAGTCTGTTCTGTGAAAATGTGATTATCGTCTGGAACGGTTGCTGGAGATAAATTTGATTGTGGGAAAGTCAATTTTTCCTTTCCTTCTGACACAACAGACTTAGCTTTACTTAAAGCTTCTATAAGTTGCTCCATCCGTATTGGTTTACTAATATAATCATCCATTCCTGCAGCTATACATTCTTCACGATCGCCCTGCATAGCATTAGCTGTCATAGCAATAATTCGAGGTCTTCGCTGAGAAACTTTTTCAGGATGTTCTGTGATATTTTCATATTTTTGCCGAATACGACGAGCAGCTTCTAGGCCATCCATCAAAGGCATCTGTACATCCATCAAAACCACATCATAAGGCAAACTAAATACAGCTTCTAAAACTTCTAAACCATTACTAGCAACATCAGCACGATATCCCATGCGTTGTAAAATTTGTAAAGCTACTTTTTGATTAACTAAATGGTCATCTGCTAATAATATTCGCAGCGGTAATTGTTCTGCTAATAAAGGAATAGTTTGAGAATTCCATTTACTATTATTGTTTGTGATTCTAATTTCAATACCTTTACCAGAAAAAATATTTAGTAAGATTTCATAAAGCTGAGATTGTTTAACAGGTTTATTAATAATGGCTGCAAATAATTGATAAAAATCATTAATTTCTTGCCTACGGAAAGAAGTCAAAATCACTAGAGGTAAATCCCGATACATTGGATTTTGACGAATTTTATTTGCTAAAGTTAAACCATCAATTTCAGGCATCTGCATATCTATAATTGCTAGATCAAATTTGTACTTTTTAGTCATTAAATCTAAAGCATGAGTAGCATTTTCAGCAGTGCTAACTACCATCCCCCAAGATTCAGTTTGTTTCAACAAAATTTTTCTATTTGTAGTATTATCATCAACTATTAGTATTTTTTTGTCTATTAAACTATGTCGATTATTATCTAAATAATTAGTTTGAATTAATTGATCTTTGACAGTTTTAATGCTACATTCTGTGACTATTGTAAAATAAAAATTTGAACCTAATTTTTCGTTGATATACTCTAATTTTTCATCTAAAAACTTATAGCCTGCTGGGGGATTACCTCCAACTGCACCCATACTTTCAACCCACATTTGACCACCCATCATTTCAGCTAATCTTTTACTAATAACTAGTCCTAAACCTGTACCCCCATATTTCCTACTGGTAGAAGAATCAACTTGACTAAAAGACTTAAATAAACGATTCATGCGAGTAGCAGGAATACCAATACCTGTATCTCTGACTGAAAATTGTATTTCATATACGGGAAAAATATCACAATTATCAAATTCTGAGCTATTTTTTGCCTTTAAATTCTGTGAATTTTCTTCTGCTTCTAGCCGTCTACTGCTAACAGAAACTAATACCTCGCCATTAGAGGTAAATTTCACAGCATTGCTCAAAAGATTAACTAAAATTTGACGTACCCGAGTAATATCTCCGATAATAGTAGTTGGAGTTTCTGGAGAGATGAAATAGACAAGTTCTAAATTCTTTTCACTAGCTTTTGCTGCTAACAAGTCAACAGATTCTTCTAGACAATGTTGTAAATCAAAAGGATTTGCTTCTAAATCTAGTTTCTCAGATTCTATTTTTGAGAAATCAAGTATATCATTAATGAGTGTAAGTAAAGTCTCACCACTACTACGAATAGTCTGGACAAAATCTTTTTGGTCTGTTTTGAGAGGAGTATCTAATAGTAAACCAGTCATGCCAATAACTGCATTCATCGGGGTTCTAATTTCATGGCTCATAGTAGCTAAAAATTCACTTTTTGCTCTCGTTGCAGCGAGTGCTTCATCTCTAGCTTTTGCTAAATCATTAGCGGTTTGTTGACGTTCTAATTCTCCACCTATCCACTGAGCCATTAGTTTTAATAATTCTTTATCTACAGCTTTCAAAGGTTCATTTAAGGCTTTAGGACTCCAGAAATTGAGAGTCCCATAAACTGAGCCGCCCACCATAACTGACGTTCCCATATAAGCCTCGATTTGGAAAGCCATATCTACTGTGATACAAAAACCTGAATATTGAATAGATTCAAAACATATTGGCTGTTCTGCTATTGCTGCAAAAATAAATGTTTTTTCTAAGTCAAATTCTTCTCCTTTCAAAATAGAATTATCTGGAGTTTTAGCTGCAACAATAGTATATTTATTATCTTCAATTCTAGACAATACTCCTATTTCTAGGCCGAATTTTTGACAGCCCATTTCTAATAATTTTTGGAGGCGGTCATAAAAACAGAAGATAATAGAATTATCTTGATTTGTACCTTGACAAGGAGTAGAAGTTATTTCGTACAATCTCCGAATAGCAGCTTCACTTTCTTGTAATTCTTGTTCTCTTTGTTTACGGTCAGAAATGTCACGAGAAACTGCAATTATTTCTTGTACTTTCCCCGTTTCAGGATCGCGAATTGTACGAGCGGTGGTTTCGAACCAAATATATTTACCTTTTTGACAAAGAACGCGGTAGGCAATAGTGTAAGTTACGGGATTGTTAATAATAGTGTGATAAGCTTTGGCAATTGCTTTAATATCTTCAGATGCAAAAAACTCTTTTGGATGAGTACCAACAATTTCTAATGGAGAATATCCCATCAGGTTGCGACAAGCGGGGGATACATAAAGGAAAACCCCATCTGGAGAGTGACGAGAAATCATATCAGTGGAGTTTTCTGCCATTAGTCTATATCGTTCTTCGTTGTCTTGAGATTCAAGTTGAGAATGTTGTAAAGCTTCTAGCATTTTATTCATAGTCTGAGCTAGGTTTGACAACTCATCATCCCCTGGCATTGGTACGCGCATTGAAAGGTCTCCACTAGAAGCTATTTTATTAACTATTTTGTTTAATTTTGAAATACGAGAGACTAACAATTTTTCTCTGAGTGCCAGCATAACGATCCCAAAAACTAGACCTACTATTACCGATGAAAAAATAAAGTAACTCCAAAACGAGGGACTGTGGTGGCGGATAATTCGATCTACTTCTCTTTGTAAAATTAGAGGAGGTTGAGTATCGATATCTTTGACAGTTCTATAACCATTTACTCGATCGGAATTGAGCGGTTCTAGGACTATTTCTGAAGTTTTCAGTTGCCGATCAATTTGTTGCGAGTTATTTTCCCACCGACTAAAAGTTAGTGATAATTTTGTTAATTCAGCTAACTTTGCTATTGTTGCATCATTTAGATAGCACCCAACAATGAGGATGTTATTGTTTAGATGGCGTTGGTGAAAAGAGGTATGATGTCTTGTCCGGATAAGAGCGCAAACAAAAAACTTTCTCCCTCTACGACTCTTTCTTCTTCTTTCTTTCTTCCTGACTCGGTCCGACTGACTTCCCCTCCTGGGAGGGGGAGGGGCGAGGGGTGGGTTGACTCCTAAATAATTAAGATTAATATCATACACTAATTCACCAAGGACGTTTAGACTATCTATTTCATTCAAAATAGGAGTATCAGCGATCGGGAGATAAGTTTCTGGTAAAAGAATAATACCTGTTTGCTGACTTATATTTTTACCTATCGGTAGATATTTTTTTAAGTTCTCAGATATTAGTATTTCTGTTTGTTGACTTCCATCGAATTCTTGACTAAATAAAATTTCTCCTCGAGCATTAAGTAGTAATAGAAAGTTCAGTTTTTGATTAATCCAAAAATTATCGAATGAATTAAAATCAATAAATTTATTTATATTATTGGACTCTAGTTTATTCTGATCAACTAACTTTTTTGATAAGGCAAATATTCTATCCTGTTTTACTTTTACAGATAAATTAGACATCTCATCATCTAATAGATTTAATGCCCTTGCTACATCTAGATAAACGTAATCGACTTCCAAATTTTGGCAGCCATAAAACAATATCATTGATGCTGTAATAAACAACACCACTATCAAACTAGCCATCGCCGTACTAATAACTATTAATGTTTTTTGACGAAGTTTCATCGGGTCTTTCCCTATTGCTCTTATGCAACAAACCACTACAAATTCTTGTAACTCTTGTTGGAACATAAGAATTATGAATTAGTGATTCGCTTTTCCCTAATGGTTACTACCCTAGACATGATTGTGTCTAAAAGTGTTCTTTAAATTTTCTATCCTAGAAATAGTTTCCTAATTACAGCGTAGCAATTTCAAATAGCAAAAGGTATGAATATCTCCACAAAATTATCAGGGTTTTCTCAGGATATGTAGCTAAATTAATGACAATTGTAGTTTAAATATTTTTTACCCATAATTAAGTTTAAGATGAAGTTTATCGCTAAATGGCCGAAAAATCTCAAATTAGGGCGGTGGAAACTCGAGCCATCTTCTTTGCAGACACGCCTAACATTGGGTATTGCATTATTTTCAGTATTAGGACTAGGGAGTGTAGCCTTGTGGACAAGTTGGAAGATGCAGCAATTGTTGATAGTCACTCATAAGCATAACATTGAGCAGATAGCTGAACGTTTTCCCAGAGATGTTGAAATGTACAGTGAAACGTGGTATGTCAAGAAAAGTTTACAGAAAGCTATTGATAATTTAACATTGGCCAATGTATTTATTTGGGTCAAAAATCAGCAAGGTACTGTGATAGTTCAATCACAAAATTTCCAGAGTGACAGTGACCATTTTGTTTTAAAATCTTTAGCTGAAATGCCCTCAAAACCCTTAGTTTATCCAATAAATGGACGCTATTTTGTGTTTTGTGGTGGTCCTTTAACAGTTAATGGGATGAATGTTGGTAAACTTTATATCGCTCTAGACATTTCCCGCGATCAAAAGATGCTAGTGACGATGGTTATGAGTTTAAGTGTGGCGAGTATTTTGGCAATAATTGGAGTAACACTTGCTATAACTGTCTATATTCAACGTTCTCTCATACCTCTGCGTCATATTAGTCAACTTGCTGATAATGTTAATGCCGATATTCTAGATCGAGCAACAGTTTCTTTAGAACGCGCTCCTAGTGAAGTTAAGGAGTTGGCGAGAACTTTAGATACTATGTTGGGCCGGTTGTCTGATTCTTGGGAACAGCAAAGGCAGTTTGTGAGTAATGTTTCTCATGAGTTAAGAACTCCTTTGACTATTGTTTCTGGTTATCTTCAGAGTCTTTTGAGAAGGGGTAATAATTTAACGGAGATTCAGAAAGAAGCTATTTCGATAGCTTCTGGGGAAGCACAACGTACTGTTGAATTATTGAAAGATTTGCTGGAGTTAGCTAGAGCAGATAGTGGACAAATTCATTTTCATTTAGAAGCGGTTGTACTGAATGATTTGGTAGCAGAAGTAGTGGAAATGGCTAAACAGTTTAGTGGTCGAGAAATTATTCTGAGGTTTGGTAATGGAAGTGATTTTGTTAATCTAGAGCAAATATTTAGTGATAATAAAAATTCAATTATTACAGAAAAAAGTAATCTAGTCTCTGCCCAGATTGGCAACTCTAAAAAACTAAGTTTAGAGCAAAATATCAATAATAATTATATTGCTAGTAAATTAAGTTTAAAATCAAAAAATATTGTCGGTAAATCACAATATCAGATTGATAAAACTATAAATTTATCGTTAATTGAAGTCATGGTAGACCGCAATCGCTTCAAACAGGTTTTACTAAATTTAATTGATAATGCTGTTAAATATTCTGGTGAAGATTCTCCTATAATTTTAAATTTGTGTCAACAAAGTGGTGAAGCGATCGTTCAGGTATGTGACAAAGGTCAGGGTATTTCTTTATCACAACAAGCTAAGATTTTTGAACGTTTTTATCGAGCGGATGAAGCTAGAAATCGTTCTGGTGGAGCTGGTTTAGGTTTATCTATTGTTAAAACTTTGGTAGAAGGAATGGGAGGAACTATTCAAGTTTATTCAAAGTTAGATCGAGGCAGTATATTTACTGTGAAATTTTCAGTGAAACAATAGCTTTTGTTGTTTGCAATTATAGCGGTTTTCACATAGTATATACTACAGCTATCAAGTATTTTTATACTCCCTATTCCCTGCTGCTTGTTCCTTAGCTCCCGCGCGCAAAAATAATTTTGTAGTCTACTTAAATGAAAAGCGCTGTAAGCATTTATCTTTTTCTTTTGGGTTTAATACCCCGCTATCTACACGCTGTTTACAATTGGTTGGGGTTTGTAGATACAAAGTGCTAGGTCGTTGACTATACCCATCCACTTTTTCCTTCTTCCTTATTCCTTCTTCAAGGAAATTGATTTGTACAGCTTAATTTTAATCTTTCCCTGTTTCGGAAAATTCTCTAATACCAATTTGATAAATATTTGCTACAAATAACTAGATTATTTATTAGGAGTCAGGAGGGAATAAAGAAGCAAGAATGAAGAAGCAAGAATAAAGAATAAAGAGGAGAAAAAGAAGACAGAGGAGAAAAAGGAGAAAGTTTTTTTTATCACTAATTATCCGGACATGATATAACAATCTTATTTGAGTTTTTAGGTCTTCTAGACTTTTAGGAAACTCTTAACTGGAAATAGGAAATAGGGAATGGGAAACACCGAAGCAATAAAATTTTTATCAATCATTCCTAATTACTATATATAGCAATCTTATTTGAGTTGTGAGATATTGTAGATTTTAGGGAATAGCGGTGTGACCCCGCGTCGGCGTTAGATGCAAGCGATCGTTAGCGCAGCTTCCCGTAGGGTGGGATGGCGTTTTGCTCCGCAAAATATCAATCTTTCAAGAAATTGTACAAAATGATAGTACAAAAAAATCTCCTATTATGTTGATATAACAAAATGCAAAAAAACTGAAAAAAAATTAAAAAATTCAGAGTTTAAGTACCGTGCATTTATGCAAGATGTGGGTGAGGCAATTTTAATTGCTGATTTACAGGGAAAGATTATAGAAGCTAACTATAAAGCTACAGAAATATTGGGTTATCACAGAGAAGAACTTGTGCAAATGCACGCCAAACAAATCCATCCACCAGAAATACACCAAAAAGTAATAGCGACAATACTGGAAACAGCAAAAAATGGCAAAAATTTTATACCAAATATTCTAGCTTTGAGGAAAGACGGCAATTGGATTTGGATAAATATTATCATTTTCTTTGTGGGTTTAATACCCCATCGTCAACGGGGGTGTTCAAAATTACTTGGGGGAGCGTAGACGCGGAGCGGCCCTTCGTTGACTATCCCCATGTAATTTTCCTTCTGTCTCCTGTCTCCTGTCTCCTGTCTCCTGTCTCCTTCTTCAATTATAAAATTATTCAGTTAGAGAATGATGAAAAATTTTATCAAGTAATTTTTCAAGATATCACTTCCTATGTTTTAGCTGAAGCAGTAATAAAAGAAAGTGAAGAAAAATTTCGTGCGACTTTTGAACAGACTTTAATGGGAATATTTTTTGCTACTTTATCAGGAAAAATATTCCGAGTTAACCAAGTATTTAGGAATATTTTTGGATATAGTAATGCCGATTTATCAAAGTTAAACTTGGTGGATATTATTTATGCAGAATAACGGCAAGATTCTCAAATTAATTTACGCTCTCTTCTGGCATAAAATATACAAAAATATTCAACTGATAACCATTTAATTCACAAAAAAGGTAAAATTATTTGATCATATTTGAATATATATTTAATCAAAACTTCCCAAGAACCAAAATATTTAATTGACTTGATTAAAGATATTACTGAGCGTAAACAAATGGAATTAGATTTAAAAAAAAGTGAAGAACGTTGGAAATTAGCGTTGCGCGGTAATAATGATGGTATATGGGATTGGAATATTAAAACTAATGAATGTTTTTATTCAACCCGTTGCCAAGAAATTTTAGGTTATACAGAAACGGAGATTTTTAATCATGTAGATGATTGGAAAAATCGTATGTATCCTGATGATATTAATTTAGTAATACAGTCTATTTAAGAACATCAAGTTTAGGAGTATCTAGTATTATCCCATTTACTGAAGCCACTTATCAAAGTTTAATTGCAGGAGCAGATCGAGCACTTTATCAAGCAAAAGAAAAAGGTAGAAATCAGGTGATTCCTTATGTAGGTGATATAATTATTAATTAACTAAAAGATCGAACTTAAAATTTAAAATTATATTTTATAATTTTTGACAAGTCTTCCTATCCGACTCAGGAGACTAATATCAAATCCCGTAGTATTGGTGTAATTAGATAAAGAGTGCGGGGACTCACCCCTAACCCCTCCCAGGAGGGGGAAATCTTGAAAGATTTGGCAATGGCGCTCAGATGGAAAATTTTTTTAGACCAAATTCAAAGGATTTGATATAGCTTATTAAATGCCTTTTTATATCATGTCTCTTTAAATAACCGCTTCGGAAAAATTTAGGGAGTAGGGAGTAGGGAGTAGGGAGTAGGAAGTAGGGAACAAGGGGAAATTTAAAAAATATTTTCTCTCAAGAGAAGAACATTTTTATTATGGCTAATTAATGAGACTTGATATTGCTACTTAGTATTGATGACTGACTACTCTCGTTCCTGCTAATACTAATTTGATGTGAGACTGCACAGAATGAGGTATTAGGTCGTATATCTTAGGTATTGGGTGTTATATCAAATACGGTTGAATATTTATTATATAGTTGGGAGCGGCGGAGTGAGGGAGTAGGGGAGTAGGGGAGTAGGAGGAGGTTAAATATTGAAGTAATACCAATTTCATAAACTGAAACAACACTTGTAAAAGTATCTATCAAGCTTGAAAACTAAGGTGTCAAGTTATGTTTAGTCTGACTTTAGGAAATTGGTATAATTATAGGATTATAAACAGATATTATATAACAGGATTCTATGTGCAATTAACCGGATTTGATATTATACAAATTTTATGTGAGGTGGCACACAATTATGAAATTTATTAACTTGTCTATCTCGATATACACTCAATCCCAATCAATATATTATTCTATGCAGCTTCTTATTAATTTGGTATAATCTCATATCCGGATAATTAACGATCAAAAAACTTTTTCCCTTCAAGCCTTTTCTTCCCTTCTGCCTTCTACCTTTCTTTCTCCAAAGTTTAAGTATTCAACCAGACATGATATAAGTGTATATAAACTCAATAAAATTGCTATAAAACAACTAATCGAAAATTATAAACCATGAAATTAAATATTATTTACAAGCTAAAACTTAGGTTATCCAAAACACTAGAAAAACTCAACTTCCTACAGATATTAATTATATTTGTCATTCTCTTAGGATTGTGGGCAGCATTTGATTTATCGACTAATATATTGGCTGAATTTTTATGGTTTGAAGAACTTAATTATTTGCCCGTACTAATAACTAAATTGCAAACAGAAACTTTATTATGGATAATTACTTTTGTAGTTACATCAGTCTTCTTTTTAGCAAATCTCAGACTAGCGAGTATATTTAAGTATCCAAAAAATCACAATCGAAAAACCAAAGTATATGAAGAAATAATGCTAATTCCACCAGTAACTATGCCATCAAGTAAATTGCGTATTGAACCCTCATTTAGTCTAGGCTGGTTGTTATGTTTAGTATTAGGATTAATTTTATTAATAGGACTGATTCTAACCCATTATATTCAGGTATTTACTGATTACTGGTATCCTGATTTCACAGTTGCAAAGGTATCTCCACAAATTCCTTCAGAATTTAGCGTAGAATCAATTTGGCAAATATTCAGTCAAATACCGTCTAACTGGTGGCTATTAGGATTATTTATTGTATTAGGTATTGTTATCACTGTTAATCCTATATTATGGTTAAGTATATTTGCGATAGTACTAAGTTTAGTTTTTAGTTTTATTCTTTCGAGTCATTGGGGAAATATATTACAACTATTTAATGCTACTCCCTTTCCTGAAAGAGAAGATTTATTTCATATCAATATCAGTTTTTATGTTTTTCAAATTCCCGTTTTACAATTATTAAAATTTTGGTTGGTCGGATTATTTTTATATGGACTGGTTGCTTGCACTCTCATCTATTTATTGTCTGGAAATAGTCTAAGTAAAGGCAATTTTAATCAATTTTCCCAACAACAACAACGACATCTTCATGCTTTAGGTGGAGGTTTGATATTAACCATAGCATATAGTTACTTTCTAGCTTGTTTTGAATTACTTTACTCTCAGCGTGGTGTCATCTATGGTGCTGGTTACACAGATGTCAAAGTTCAGCTTCCTGCTTATATATTTTTGGCAGTTTTAGCATTATTAATTGCATTATTTTTGTTTTGGCAAGCAATTTTTTCTGTTAAAAATATTCAGCCTTATATTGAAGCCAGTCTCCGAT
The DNA here is from genome assembly GCF_010672695.1 of Okeania sp. SIO1H4. Classification (NCBI taxonomy): domain Bacteria; kingdom Bacillati; phylum Cyanobacteriota; class Cyanophyceae; order Oscillatoriales; family Microcoleaceae; genus Okeania; species Okeania sp. SIO1H4. The sequence goes on along the minus strand of NZ_JAAHGB010000002.1, from coordinate 3,588 downwards.
TTTTGCGTTTGAGTCGAAGAAGGAAAAAAAAGAGAAAATTGAGTGCAAAACTGTTTGCTAATAGCTATTCATTAAGGGCTATATTAACATGGTATTTAGCCATCGCAGCAGTAACTGGTTGGTTATTACCAGAAATTGTACAAATAACCATCGTACAACCTAACGAAATAGAACGAGAAAGTCCATATATTAAACGTAGTATTAAATTTACTAGAGAAGCATATTTCGATCCAGAAAAATTAGAAGTAAAACTATTTGATCCAGAAAATAAACTTACCTATACTGACTTAATAAATAATAAATTAACCATTGAAAATATTCGCCTTTGGGATACAAGACCAATTTTACAAACGAATCGACAATTACAAGAAATCAGACCATATTATGAATTTAAAAATGCCGATATAGACCGCTATACATTCCTGAAGAAAAAAGAAGAAAGAACAAAAAATAATCCTACCGAAAAACAACAAGTAATCATCGCAGCTAGAGAACTAAACTATGAATCTGTGCCTCAACCAGCACAAACTTGGGTCAATGAACATTTAGTCTATACTCATGGCTATGGTTTTACTCTTTCTCCAGTTAATCAAGTTGAAGAAAGTGGATTACCAGAATATTTCGTTAAAAATATCGGACCAGATCCAACTCTTAAAAAGAATAGTACCTTAGAAGTATTAGAAAGGATTAGATTCAGTATTCCTATTGGTAAACCTAGAATTTATTATGGAGAACTTACCAATACTCATGTCATTACTTCCACTGCGGAAAAAGATAGAGAATTAGACTATCCCAGTGGAGAAACAAATACCTATAACACTTATAGTGGCAGTGGTGGTATTGTCATCGGTACAAGCTGGAAAAGATGGGTATTTGCTAAATATTTGAAGAACTGGAGAATGTTATTCACTAATAAATTTATACCTACAACTAAAGTCTTATATCGCCGCAATATTAATGCCAGAGTTCGATCGATCGCTCCATTTCTACGTTATGACCAAGACCCATATTTAGTAGTAGCTAATCCTCAATTCGGCAAACAAGATGTTACTCAAACAACTCCCAGTTACCTCTACTGGATTTTTGATGCTTATACTACAAGCGATCGCTATCCTTATTCTGACCCAGAAAATAACGAATTTAATTATATTCGTAACTCAGTAAAAGTTGTAATTGATGCCTACAATGGCTCAGTAAAATTCTATGTTGCTGACCCTAAAGACCCAATTATTACAACCTGGAAAAAAGTTTTTCCTAATATGTTTTCTCCCATAGCAGAAATGCCAAAAAGTCTCTATACTCATATCCGTTATCCAGTAGATTTATTTAAAGTACAATCCGAACTATTGGCAACTTATCACATGGATGACCCCCGTGTATTTTATAATCGGGAAGATTTGTGGCGAGTACCTATTGAGATTTATGGTAATCAACAGCAGAAAGTAGAACCTTATTATTTAATTACAAAATTACCAGCAGAAACTTCAGAAGAATTTATTCTTTTTCTACCCTATACTCCAGCAAGTCGTAATAATTTAATTGCTTGGTTGGCAGCTAGATCGGATGCACCAAATTACGGTAAATTACTTTTATATCAATTCCCTAAACAACGATTAATATATGGTCCTGAACAAATTGAAGCTTTGATTAATCAAAATCCAGAAATATCGCAGCAAATTTCTCTTTGGGATCGTCAAGGATCGAAAGCAATTCAAGGAAATTTATTAGTAATACCAATTAATCAATCCTTACTCTATGTGGAACCGATTTATTTAGAAGCAGAGCAAAATAGTTTGCCAACTTTAGCTAGAGTTATTGTTTCTTATGAAAACCGAATTGTAATGAAACCAACTTTAGATGAAGCATTAAAAGAAGTTTTTGAAGTAGAACCATTAGAACAACCCTTAGTTGTGCCACCTTTGGAATAGGTCGATGAAAAAGGAAGAAGGAAGAAGGAAGAACAGGACTTACACAAATTAACCTTGAAAACGCCATATGTAGGGGCGAATGGCATTCGCCCTCACTGGATTTAGTTTCCGTGCGTAAATCCTGAAGAAATTAAATTTATTCTATTTAGACTAATAACTAATAACTGAAAAAGCTGATAACTGAAAAAAGGGGGGGGGTTGACAAGAAAACTTGACATGGTATTATACTTATAATGGAAAAAGTGCGCTCATATATACTCAAATAACTTAGGCCAAAAAACTATACATGCCCACTAAAATAAAGAATCATTAATAATGAATGAGTTGAATTCTTTAATTGCTAATTGTTGAAGAATAGCTGATAACTGATAACTGAATAAGAAGAAATCTAATAACTGGTAACTAATAACTAAAAAAGCTGATAACTGATAACTGATAACTGAAAATGCAGTCTGGAAAAATCTTGAGACAACGTTACAAAATTATCGACTCTCCTCTAGGAAGTGGAGGATTTGGAGATACCTACTTAGCTCAAGACCTAGACCTACCAGAAAATCCGAAATGTGTAGTTAAACATCTCAAACCTAAAAGTTCAGACCCAGGAGTTTTGCCTGTTGCCCAAAAGTTGTTTGAGACAGAAGCAAAGACCTTATACAAATTAGGCAAAGACTCAGACCAAATACCAAAATTATTTGCTCATTTCCAGGAAGGAACAGAATTTTACCTAGTACAAGAATATATAGAAGGGCACGATATAAGTAAGGAACTGACCCCGGGGAAAAAATTAAGCGAGTCTTACACTATCACCTTACTCACAGGAATCTTAGAAGCATTAGCAGTAGCTCATCAAAATAATATTGTTCACCGAGACATCAAACCACAAAATTTGATGCGTCGTAAGTCAGATCAAAAAATAGTATTAGACTTGTCGCTTTATAACTTCAAAAACCCCCAAAAACCTTGTTATATAAGGATTGTAGCTATTGGTGGCTAAAAAGGCCTTGAAATTATTGCTCTGTCTAGGTTGGAGCGATTTTTTCCCTCTATTTAGCGACAACTCTATTGATAGACTTTGGCGCAGTAAAAGAAATAAGTGTATTGACTACTTACCAAAAAGGAACGACTACTTTTACTGTAGCAGTCGGAACACCTGGATATATGCCAGGCGAACAAAGTAACGGTCAACCAAAACTGAGTAGCGATATCTATGCAGTGGGAATGGTAGGAATAAAAGCACTGACAGGAAAAGATCCCCACAACTTACAAAAAGACTCCAAGACTGGAAATGTATCTGGCGAAATGAAGCACAAGTAAGTAACCGTCTGGCAAATGTATTAGATAGGATGGTACATGAATATTTTCCCATGCGTTATGAAAATGCTACGGCAGTCTTAGAAGCTTTAGGTTTTACAACTTCACCACCCACACCACAACCAACACCAGCACCAAAAGTTAGTCAAACAAAAACAGTAGTAGTAAAACCTCCACCCCAACCTAACCAAAAGTTAGTCAAACAAAAACAGTAGTAGTAAACCGTTCTACTAAACTTACCCAAACTTACCCATGAATGATTGCATGAGCTTTGGAGCTAGCTTCCTGTTTCCCAGAAGACCACTGACTATTGTCTGCAACTTATCTTCTCCACAGGCTTCAAATCGGT
>NZ_JAAHGB010000191.1:0-1055 GCF_010672695.1 Okeania sp. SIO1H4 | reverse complement strand
GCCTCTTCTATAGAACTAGCATTGATAACGATAGCAAATGTTCTTTCTCCAAAAAGGCGTGAAGTTGATGCTCTAAATGTCATCACCCAAAGTTTTTTGGTTGTGTCTACAGTTAATATAACTCCCTCAAATTCCTCTATTCGGATGCTTTTTGCCCATTCATCTCTTCTAATTTCTGTTTCTGATTGGGATTTTTGTCTAACTACTATTTTTTCCTACGGAATGCTACGCAAACGGTTTTTGGCGATTCCTCCTAGATATTTTCATTCCTTTTCTTCAAGTTGGTTCATAAATCTTGTGTTATTGCCATAACCAGCATCAATTAAAACTTTTTCCTGACTATGGCCTCTACTGAGACTGCGGTCTATTAGCTCTATTCCTATATCTGGCTTTTTCTGAAATAGTTTGTCATTTTTTCCTTCTGGTAAAGAGCTGGAATGTTGATATAATTCAATATCTAAAGGGAAACTTTTTTTACCATCGTATCGGATGAGTTGTTACAGTTACTATTTCATTGTCTGTTTTACCTATTTCTCCTATGTATTGTCGTCCTACTCCAGATGTAAAATTACCGCTTCTTGCTCCGTCTTGACGCCGAGGAAACCTCGGCGCAGGCGGTGCGCTGTTTCGGTGTCCAGAATCGTCTAAAATCAACCCTTACCCTTTCTTGAATTTGGTTTGAGAACGTTTGTTAATTATTTCTAGACGACGTTTGCTAACGCAAAGCTTCGCTAACATTGATTTTACTAGGCTCGATTATGAGAATCTGCTATGAAATGATGTCGGCGATTATAAACTACTCCAATGGAGTTATTGGCCATTTGAGATATGTTTTTCCTTTCACTTTCCCCTAGTAATCCACCCAAATAGTGGCGGAATCCTGTTTTTTGGGGTGGGTTTTTCCCACAATCATCAAACTGTTGACACCACCTTTCAAAGCAAGGGGGCATTGCAGTAGGGGTTGTTTCTTTCGTTCCTTGCGATCGCTTCGACGTAAAATTATTGATTTACAAGCATTATAGTCTAATTTGGCCAGTTAAGTTGTGTAAGTCCCA
>NZ_JAAHGB010000190.1:0-1096 GCF_010672695.1 Okeania sp. SIO1H4 | reverse complement strand
TGGCTTTGTTGCATGAAAGTAGCGATCGCCAAAAACTCCCTTAGTTGGAAGTTAACTAGATTTCTACTTTGTAGCTCTGGGGTTTACCATTTTGAATCATCACGTTGAGTATGGAACATTGTATGAATAACTCCACTGCCTGATTATCAAATTTTCGTCGTCGTAACTTGCATCCATTGAGGACTTTGAGCCTGAACATTGTAGTTTCTGACAACGAGCGTCGGTGGTAGCCACATTCACGTTTCCACTTCTTGCGTCCTACTTTTCTTATCCTTCTGAGGTTTTCATCTCTGGGATGAGGTGAGCATTTACAGTTGCCATGTTGACCTATTACTGCATTTTTCCTGGGTGGAATTGTTGCCTTTGCCCCTCGTTGCCTAGCTTTCTCGTAACACTTATACTTGTCATAGGCTCCATCTCCTGATACTTGGGCTATTTCCCCATCTACTCCATCTAACAGGTCAGAAAATACTTGGTCGTCACTGACATCATTGGTAGTCACTACCCCACTGATAATCTCCCCTGTGGCCTCCGAAACTCCTAGATGTAATTTACGCCATGTACGCCGTTTACTGACACCATGAACTCTTGTTTTCCATTCACCTTCGCCGTAAACTTTCACCCCTGTAGAGTCTACTACCATATGAATTGCTTCGTTCGTTGGTATAACTGGTAGTTTAACATTCAGTTTTGGCAAGCGACGGGATACAGTGCTATGGTCAGGTACTGGTAAATCTAAGTCCATCAATTGAAATATAGATTTGACAAAACCTTCGGTCTGTCGTCCGGCCAGACTATACAAGGATTGCATAGTCACCATCAATTCAATGGCCGTGTCACTATAATTATTAGATGCTCCCCTACGTCCAGTTTTTTTCTGATTAAGCCACTGCTCGATGGCCTCTGGAGTCAGCCAAAAAGTGAGACTCCCTCGCTGCTTTAAGGAGGCATCATACTCAGACCAGTTTTTGAGTCGATACAAGGACTTGGAGTTGGATTTAGACTTACTCTTACTCATATCTGCTGAGTGTAGTTTCGTGTACCATCTTGACTTCTTTATTTTTACCCTAAACATCATCTTTTGTGCAACAAAGCC
>NZ_JAAHGB010000019.1:0-90847 GCF_010672695.1 Okeania sp. SIO1H4 | reverse complement strand
GGTGTGCGTTACGACAGAACATTTGGTTCTGAGTCTGACGGCCGTGCTTTTGCAGTATTTGGTTTGCAAGGATTAGCTCCCTATTTCTTGGAAGTAGATGCTGCTCTTTTTGTCAGCGAAGATGGAGATATTTCTGCTCGCTTGAGTGTAGAGTATGAATTATTGCTTACCCAAAGGTTGGTATTGCAGCCAGAATTTGAAGTTAATGTAGCAGCACAGGAGGTTGAAGAATTTGAAATTGGTACAGGTTTTAACGATATTGAATTAGAAATGCGACTGCGTTATGAATTTAGTCGTCGGTTTGCACCTTATATTGGTATTTCCTGGGAACGTAAATTTGCTGGTACTGCCGACTTTGCCAGAGAAGAAGGGGAAAGTGTTGATGAGGTGAAATTTGTGGGTGGTTTCAGGTTTATGTTTTGAAGTCAAGAAGTGTACATTAGTCAAATTTTCCCACGATAACTTAAACACAGATTTATAATTAACCTGTGAGATTATAGAGGAACCCTATCGCTGTGATTCAAATTAACTTTTTGACTAGGATGCTTTTATCGACTCATCAATATCTATCTTATTAATTTCCCAGATTTCTTCTTCTTCCCATTCCCAAATCCATCTGCTATTGACCCGTTTCACGTTCCCGTCAAAATTATAAACTGTTGCCGTTGCCAAAGTTTCAATCCAGACAGTCGCTCCACAAGTATGAGGTTTTTCTGGTCGATAAACAATCCGGCAAGGACCGTGAATATCTATTTCGTGACCTTTTGCTAAATTTTCAGAACCTCGTTTGGCAGAAACTACATGAAGTTCAGTATTCTGATTATTTTTATTGATACCTATATTAGGGCGATTGAAATGAATTGTATTCTTGCCACAGTGTCTACAGGAACGCCAACGAGGTTTGGGACCACGACTCCTACCTGCAATTCTCGGCATCCCTTTATATAGAGGAATCACCCAAGTGCGACCATTGATCTTTCTAGCTCCTTGAATCCTACCTTCTTGGAGTAAAACTCGGACTCTTTGAGCAGAAATACTTAATAGAGAAGCTGCTTCAGTAGTACCAACAAACATGATTTTTTAACTATTTTGATATACGCAATAGTATAACATCAAAGTTAGCTCATAGTTTCAGTAGGAGTAATTGTTTATAAGTAATGGTATGAAATATTATATTAATAAAAATCAAACTATTCGTATGATTTATTGAATACTCAACGAATAAAGGAAATAGATTTAATAGACATAGGCGTAAAAATCAAAAATCAAATTAATTATTACCCATAAATTATCAATTATTCTTCCCTGTTCCCTGTTCCCTATTCCCTATTCCCTCTTTTGGAGGAGATGTCTAATGTAAAGCAAGCCCTATCTAGCTAAAAAATGCACGAAAATAAACTCTTTCAACGCACTCGCCTTTCCCTTGCTAGTTGGTATGTCATGGTAATGGGTATTATTCTGAGTATATGCACTTTAGGATTTTACGAAGCAATTCTCCATGCCCACCGAATTACCATTGACAGAGAACTAAAATCAGTGGCAAAAACAATTCACGATAGTTTGAAAGTAGTTCTCAAACAACCTTCAAAGCTAACAGCTACAGCAACTCGTATCTTGCCCGATCTTTGTTTGGTGGAAACGTCTTGCGATCTAATTCAGTCTCATTTGACAAGAGTTCCCGAAACAGGAAATTATTATCTACGCTTACTCGATCGCTCCAACAATTTAATAGCAATAGCAGGGTTACGACCAAAGAAACTACAACTGACTCAAACAGCAGCATCACAACTACAAACCCTAACTTCCAATGGTAAGCGTTATCGGCAAATTTCTCTAATGCTACATACCCAAGATGCTTCGGAGTGGGGATATCTTCAAGTTGGACGGAGTTTACAAGATTTTGATGAATATATTAAAACAGTTACTCATATCTTACTTTTAGGTTTGCCAATAGGAATTTTGTCGATTGCTGGTGCTAGTTGGTGGTTATCTGGCAAGGCAATGCGCCCCATTTACCATTCATATCGGCAAATTCAGCAATTTACGGCTGATGCTGCCCACGAGTTACGAACGCCGTTAGCTGCGATTCGTGCTACTGTTGAATCTACTTTAATGCTGCCAAAATTAACTGAGGTGGAAGCTAGGGAAACTCTGGAAATAATGGCGCGACAAAATCAACGTTTATCTCAAATGGTGGCAGATTTATTGGTTCTCTGTCGCATGGATAGTGGGATGGAAAAATTGCCCCAAAAACAGGAATGTATTTGTTTGAATGATTTAGTTAACGATATTGCTGAAGAATTTGCATTTTTGGCCGTTGCAGCTAAGGTTAAACTTCTGTCTGAAATTAGGGTTTTTCAACCTGTGGAAGTGATGGGAAATACGGAACAATTGTATCGTTTAGTTTCAAATTTAGTTGTTAACGCTATTAACTATACAAACCCAGAAGGTGAGGTGAAAATAATTTTAGAAGTTAATGTTAATTCCGTTTTTATTCATGTTAAAGATACAGGTATTGGCATTCCAGAAAGAGAACAAAAACGAATTTTTGACCGATTTTATCGCGTGAATAGCGATCGCTCTCGTCAGAGTGGGGGTTCGGGATTGGGTTTATCTATTGCAGTAGCGATCGCTCAACTTCATCAAGGGAATGTTACTGTTCAAAGTCTACCAGATCGAGGCAGTACATTTACTTTGAAATTACCTTTAGTTAGCCAAATTTAGGAAGTTTGTTGTACAATGTTTTTATATATCCTTAGATTTTTTACCGAAAAATTTTGGTTTAAAGCCTCCCCTTTTAAGGGGATAATAAAGAAAAATTTTCATTATTAATTATTACCTCTCCTTGAAAAGAAGAGGTAATAATTAATAATTGTTGAACGAATAGACATCTCCTCCAAAAGAGGGAGTAGGCAGTAGACAATAGGCATTAGGGAGAAATAATTGATAATTTATGTGTGAGAATTGATTTTATTTTTTATTTTTGGAGATGAATCAGCAATTCCTAGACCAACTGAATACAAAATATCACAAAATTTTTTGATGCCAATGTTGGGTTTCGCTGTCGCTCTACCCAACCTACAGAAAATTGTTAGTTACTTAGAATGTCTTTCTAAAGCTAATTGAATTAAACAGTCTACTAACTCATCAAAAGGAATTCCACTAGCTTTCCAGAGCATAGGATACATACTCGTCGCAGTAAAACCAGGCATTGTATTAATTTCATTAATAAAAATTTCCCCTGTTTTCTCTACATAGAAAAAATCTACTCTAGCTAAACCCGCAGCATCCACAGCTAAAAATGCTTGAGTTGCCATTTCTTGAATTTGAGCAGTGATCGCTTCACTGACTCGCGCTGGAATAAATAAGTCCGCTTTTCCTTCTGTATACTTAGTCTCATAATCATAAAAATCACTGTCAAAAGTAATCTCTCCCACCACAGAAGCTTTCGGGACATCATTTCCCAGCACCGCGCATTCTAACTCTCTTGCTTCTACACCCGCTTCAACAATAATTCGACGGTCATAACTAGCAGCATTATCCAAAGCAGTTTCCAATTCTGCTCGCGACCGCACCTTAGCAATACCCACTGATGAGCCTAAATTAGCAGGTTTAACAAAACAGGGATATCCTAAAGCTGCCTCAATATCATCGCACAACTTGGGAAACACACAAGGATTAGACCAAATCTGCGATCGCGTCACTGCCTGATATTTTACCTGGGGCAAACCTGCTTGAGCAAAAGCCATTTTCATAGCTATCTTATCCATACCCATTGCAGAGCCCAAAACCCCAGACCCCACAAATGGAACCTGCATTAACTTCAGTAGACCCTGTATGGTACCATCTTCGCCATTGGGACCGTGAAGCACTGGAAACCAAACATCTACTTGGGCAGCTTGAGGAGGAGTTTGCCAGAGGTTAGACGAACTTTGAGAAGCAAGAGAGGAGGTAGTTTCAGTATCGGAATTATCATCTGTAAGCTTAGAAGATGGTAGGTTACCAGACTCTAGAACTTGTTGAGAAAAATCAGTTGGTTGCCAACGACCATCTTTTTGAATGTAAATTGGCATCAATTCGTATTTGTCTGTATTTTGACCTTTAGTTAAAGCAGTAGCGATCGCTTTTGCTGAATTAAGGGATACTTCATGTTCACCGGAACAACCGCCAAATAATAAACCTACTCGTAATTTTGTCATTATTTAGATTCCTTTAATAGAATTTTATTGTTGATAGATTATCATATTCAGGTTAATCAGTCATTATCAGAAAAATTCAGGAAAGTTTATTTCTACCTTGATTTTTGACTAGATCTATTGCAAAAGTCAAAATAATTTGTTTTACTTCTTTTGCGGTCTATTTTTCTTTTTTGTTAACTGTGTCTTGTTCGCTCTTAATAGTTGGTGTGAAAAATTTAACATTCCTTTGTTTTTAATTTCCTATATATTGAGGTTAAGTGTTCCAGAAGACAGTAAAAAAAAGTTGATTTTTGAATAAAAAATAAGTAAGCATTCAGCTATCAGCAATAAGACCCTGTGCTTGAGGACGAAGTTTAAATGAATATAGACTTTAGAGATGACTTTTGTAGCAAGGTTTTTCTAGCTCAATAGACATCTCCGCAAATCAAAATTTAAATCAATTTTTATCCATAAATTATCAATTATTCTTCCCTTTCCCCTCTTTTCTGGAGATGTCTAATTAAATATTGCTTTTAGTCAGTTATCAAAGCAATAGCTGATAGCTGACTGCTGAATTCTTACAAAAATAATTCATATATTATAGCGTTTCTCAAGTTACTGAAGTACAGTGATTTTTCTACTCCCTACTCCCTAAAACAAACTAATTTTGTATCTCATCAGGATGGGAATTGCTATCTTTGAAATTCACCGAATTTTTCCTGTGAAAAAAAAATTAGCTTAATAATCAGCAATTTATGAAAGATGTAAATCTCTGCCATTATTTATTAATAATACATCGGGTAAAAATCCAAAATAAAATAAATTATTATCCATAAATCATCAATTATTTTTCCCTACTCCCTACTTCCTACTCCCTACTCCCTCTTTTTTGGATAACTAATTATCTGACATAAAATCAAGAGGCCATGTAGGAACTAAATTATTCAAAATTTAAGATTATATTCATGGGAGTCAACAGTGTAGATGTGATATATAAAATTAGATAGTCGATAATCATATATTTAGGAGTTAATCATGATGACTAACGACGAATTTCAGATATTGACACAGCAACGTAATGCTAAACTTGCTGCAGTTTTGATCGAGATAATTGATGGTGAATGGAATCGAGTTAGTAGGCAACTAGATGCTCTTGATACTGATTCTAATGATGTTACTAAAGCAGCAATTTTAGTGGGACAATTTCAAATATTAGATAAATTGAGGTTAGCATTATCTGAAGGTAGCCTAAGTTCTGATTATGAAATAGAAGCTATATGGCGTTCAAAATTAATTCAGCGTGTTATAGAAGGTTTTAATTTAGACTTAGATACTCACACTCCACCTCGTCAATATAAGAGTATAGCACAACAACTGGCAGAAGCTTGTGGACTAGAAGTAATTAAAGATTAATTCTACAAATATAAATGTTATAATTTGATTAAGATTAACTAATTATTTGAACAAGTAGCCCGGTGAGTTGTAGAGGTAACAACTTCCGGGCTAAATTATAATTTTGCTTAATCGGATTTATTTATAAGAGTAAAGACAATTATGGAAACTAATACTAACAAATTTAATTCAAACATTATTCGACAGTGGGCTAATTTAATAGGAATTATTGCTGCTTTTTTTCTGAATGTATATGTTAATCTTGCTCCTCCTGGTGGCAAAACTATTGGTGAAATTTCTAACACTGTATTTCAGGATGTTTTGATTATTCCGGCTAGTTATGCTTTTGCAATTTGGGGATTAATTTATTTAGGTTTAATTAGTTTTGGAGTTTATCAAGTATTACCAGCACAAAGAGAGAATCCAATTTTACAGAGATGTGGATATTTTTTAGTGGGTGCGAGTCTGGCACAAATAGTTTGGGTATTTTTATTTCAATTTCAGTTATTTACCTTTTCAGTTTTGGCAATGTTAGGAATTTTAGGCTGTTTAATTTGCCTATATCTAAATTTAGGAATTAGTTATGAAAGAGTGCCCAAAAAAGATAAATGGTTAGTTCATTATCCGATAAGTATATATTTTGCTTGGATTAGTGTGGCAACGATTGTGAATATAGCAAGCGCCCTACATTATTTAGGCTGGAATAGTACAGGGCAAGTCGCCATAGTTTGGACAATAATCATGTTAATAATTGGAGCAATTATTGCAGGAATTATTAATATGCAAAAGCAAGATATTGCTTATCCTCTAGTATTTGTTTGGGCACTTATAGCCATTGTAATTCGTCATTTAGATATGCCAATCATTGCAGTTACTGCTGGAATTTTAGCTTTAGGATTAGTGGTTTTAGTTTGTGTAAAAGTTGCGTCAATTAGATTAAAATAGAATTAGGTTAAAAAGTATTCCAGAACGAAAATGGTATGAACAACCCCTCCTAAAATTAAACGACTTGCTCACGCGTCGGGGATATTTTACCGAATAATTAAGGTAAAAATCCTCTCCTTTATTTAAAGGAGAAACAATGAATTAATTTCCCCTACCGCGTCAATCCTATCCGTTTTCAAGCAAAGGTAATTATTAATTATTAATTGTTGAACCAAGCTTTTCCTAACGGATTACTCCGCAAACAGATACCATTATCTATGCACTACCTTTTTAAGCTAATAGCTGACAGCTAATAGCTGATAGCTGATAGCTAGTTAAATTAAGTAAAACTTGAAAAATAATATGGCAAGAGGAGAGCAAATATATACTCTTAGAGAGTTTTTAAATATAGATGGTGTTTACGAACATCATGGCATTGACTGTGGTGATGGAACAGTTATTCATTATCGTAAGGGTACAGAAACTATTGAAAGAACTTCTAAAGAATATTTTACTGATAGAAGAAAAGTTTATGTAAAACGTTACCCAGTTCGTTATATTGCTGATACAGTCATTCAAAGAGCAGAAAGTAGATTAGGAGAAAGAAAATATAATATTATTAAAAATAATTGTGAACATTTTGCTACTTGGTGCATAACTGGAGTTAGTCAAAGTCAACAGGTAAAAAACTTTATTCCTCTGCTTTATCACATTAATGTTGAGCAAATTTCAGAACCAATTAAGCAAGCAATTTTAGGAGTAAAAACTGACTTAGATACTACTGAATTAGTCAACAAAGCTTTAGCAGATATAAAAATAGCTTGGGAAAATATTCAACCAGAATATAAACAACTTAAACAGGAAATAAATACCTGGCAAAAAGTAGCAGTGGCGGCGGTAAAACAAGACCGGGAAGATTTAGCTCGTGCTGCTCTAATGCGTAAGCAAAAACATCAACAACGTGCTGATGAATTAGAAGCTAGTTTGCATAAATTGGCTACCATGACAGAAACACTTTTAAGAAGTCAAAATTTAATTACAAATAAATAATTGAAGATTTATTGAGTTTCTCTTCTTACTTATTTACTTCTTGAATCATATCTAAGTTAATTTAAAAAAAGTCATGGGAAGTTAATCTACAGTTATTAATGTCTGAAAAACAGCGCCGTATATTCCGCAAAGAATCTTTAGAACGGCTTTCTTCCCCAGAACGACTAGACAAATTAATGCAAGTAGTTACTCTCAAAGATTGGCTACCTTTAGCAACATTAGGTAGTCTAGTAATTCTGGGTTTATTATGGAGTATTTTCGGCAAAATACCTATTACTATTAGTGGAAAAGGAGTATTAATTCGCCCTCGACAAGTAATAGAATTTCAGTCAGCGATCGCTGGTAGATTACAGTCTTTAAATATACAGGATGGGCAGTGCATAAAAAAAAATTATGTACTGGCAACTATCGATCCATCTCAGCTCAAAAAACAATTAGAATTACAACAGAATAAACTAATTCAATTAGAATCTCAAGCTCAAGATACCCAACAACTACAAAATCAACGTACTCAACTCGAAATAGAAGCTTTAGTAGGAAAAAAAAACAGTTTAGAACAACGCTTGAAAGATACTCAAGCAATAACACCAATACTGCAAAATGATACTTTAAATGCCATCCGAGAACAACGTCAGAGTTTAGAAAAACGTTTGTCAGACCTAGAAACAGTAACTCCTATATTAAAAGAGAAAAAATTAGAGGCGATTGCCAAGCAACGAACTAGCTTACAACAGCGTTTACAAGATGCTAAAGCACTAACTCCCGAGTTACAAGAAAAACAACTAGCAGCACTCACCGAACAAAAAATTACCCTGGAACAAAGGTTAGAAAATACCAAGGCTTTAACCCCTATTTTGCTGAATCAAAATGAAGTAGCATTACAACAAAAACGAGAAAGTCTACTGCAACGTTTACAAGATGCACGAGAGTTAACTCCTACTTTTGAGGAGAGACTAAAAAGACGTCAGGACTTATATGAACAGGGAGCAATTTCTGAAGATACTCTACTGCAAAGCAAACAAGAATATCAACAAAATCTGCAAAATATTACAGAAATAGAAGCAGAGCTAAAGCAACTAGAAGTAGAGCGAACAGAAGCTATAGAAAAATATGCACAAAACCTCAATAATATCAAAGAAATTGAGACTGAATTAACAGAATTAAAAGTGCAGGAAGCACAAGTTAATCAACAATATTTAGACAACCTCAATACTATTAGAGAAATTGAAACCAAAATCCAAGAATTAGATTTACAAACAACCGAAACTGACGAACGATTTTTAGATAATACCAACAGAATTAATGAAATTAAAGCTGAATTACAAGGACTAAAATTACAAGAAACAGAAACAAAGCAAAAATTTTTAGAAAATCAGAATACAATAACTCAAATAAAAGCAGATTTACAAGATTTAGATACTCAGAGAAAACGTTTAGAACAAGAAAATTTAGAAGCAGTTAATACACGCAAAAATCAAATTGAAGAAGTTAAACGAGAAATTGCTCAATTAGAAAAACAAATTACTGATAATAGTAAAATTCTTAGTCCTGTAGATGGATGTATTTTGGAAATACAAACTACTCTCGGACAATTTGTAAATCCAGGTACGACTTTGGGTAAAATTAATATCAAAGGAAAATCAGGAGAATTACAAGCAGTCAGTTATTTTGCTGTTTCAGATGGCAAACGCATCACACCAGAAATGGAAATTTTAATCACTCCTGATACTGTAAAACGGGAAAGGTTTGGTGGAATTATCGGCAAAATTATTTCTGTATCTGATTTTCCTGTAACAAAAGAAGGTGCAAACTTCGTAGTAGGAAATCCTGAAATAGTAGAAAATATTATCGGCGAAAGTGGGGGGAAAATTGAAGCGATCGCTCAACTAAAATTAGACCCCAATACCTTTAGTAGTTATCAATGGTCTTCTTCAAAAGGACCCCAACAAAAATTAACTGCTGGTACAACTACAACAACGCGAGTACGAGTAGAAGAAAGAGCGCCTATTACTTTTGTTTTACCAATTTTAAGGGAGTGGAGTGGGATTTGATTTTCAACTTGATTTTCAGCTAGCGGTTACTAATATCAAGTTCGGACAATCGACTATTTATCCGAACTTGATACTAGCAGTCAATCAGAAATAATTGCAGGGCAATTCACGACCGACATCCCTAGTATTCGCAATTATTGCATACAGGCGATCCACAATCATCAAAAGAATTCGGAAAACCATCCTGACGAAGAGCCAAATTATTGCCATCAGGATCGCAAAAGAAGGCGAGTACCGTATAACCATCCCCCGCATTGCAAAGTGGCCCAACTTCAACCCCTTTATAATCTAGGAAATCTACCGCTTGCTCAATATCATCTACAGCGATCGTAGCAGTTGCTTTTCCCGATTGAACAGGTTTACTCTGACTCAGGCCAATTTGGGTATCAGGAAGTTCTGGATAGAAAAGTTGCACATAATAAGGGAATGCGGAATTTTCCTCATTGACGATCATGCCAAGTTTTTCCTCATACCACTGAGTTGCTTCCACTCCATCACTAACATTAAACCGTGTCACCCATCCTGTTGTATAGGTTCCGCCTGGCCCAGCAAACGCTGGGGAAGTCACCCCCGAAAAGCCAAATAGGACAAAAGTGAAAGCAAATAGAGCGATAATAGCTGTAATCAACTTTCGGTGAGCTTTTGTGTGGTTCACTTTAGTTGAGTGAACTCCATTATTTGGTGTCATATAGTCCTCCAACATTTTTTTTGTGTGTAAAGCTGAACATCTATATCCTATATCCAAAAGTTAGAGACTTTTTGTAAAGTTTTGTCAATGTTGGCGGATCCTAGTGGCAGCTATTTTGTGGTTGGTCTAATAGTCAGGCAATCGCATCAGATGACACTGAAGATCATTAAAACTATTAGACATCTCCAGAAAATAAACTTGCTCTTTATTTACTATAAACTAGGGTTGTAAAAGTTACTCACAAAATCATTTTCCGTGTTTTTTTCCTAAAAACATCTTCCCTGTTCCCTGTTCTCTACTGTTACAAAAAGTTTACATCTTTTTCACCAGATGTCTATTATATAGCACTACCCATTCAAGTTAGGACATTTTTCAATCCTGTTTGCGGAGCATTTCCGCAGGAAAAACCCTTTGACAGTCTACTGTTCCCTGTTCCCTATTCCCTAGCGCGTAGCGCCATATATAGTCGTAATATCATGTCCGGATAATAGCGTGATCAAAAAACCTTCTCCCTTTGAACCAATATTCCCTTCTGCCTTCTGCCTTCTGCCTTCCTTCCACCAAAGTGTAAGTATTCAAGCGGACATGATATAAGTACTGTATTTTATCTGCAAAATGTAGGTCATAAAATTCGTATCAAATGCTAGACTGTTTACTACTTATTACTACTTATACCCCCATTTTTTCAACAACAACAGAGAGAAACTATATGACTTCAACCACCCCGCCAAGACAACAACCAACCTATAAAGCATCATTTATAGATATTGGGCTGAATAATTTTCAAATCTGGGCGCTTCAACATCCAGAAAATATCTTTAGCAAAGTCTTGCTACCAATAATTATCTTCATAGAAGGTTTAGCAGCAAATCTTCCTACATACCTAGACCAGAAACGCCTAGTTTTAGGACCAAACTTTTGTTGTGCTGGCCAAGTAGTAATGGGAGAATTTGAAGCTATAGAAACAGCACTGACTTCTCCACAAGCTCGAACATGGCGTTTAGGCACCACCGTACTAGAAGCAAATCATTTGCCTAACCAAGATGTAGATGGCAGAAATGTTTTCCTACTAGCACTTTCAGACCAAGAAGCAACAGGTAGTAATGACCATGAAGCTTTCCGCAGATGTTTACAGGATTATATTCTCAATGACTCCTCAATAGCACGTCAGCAAGATGCGATCGCCAGACAACTTATTGAAAAGTTAGCAGCAGATTATATAGATATGTCTCACGGTCCTGGTGGAGCTTTCTTTAGCGAGGATAAGCGGGGTTGGAAACGGTTTCTGATTGAATATCTTCACTATGTTTTATTTCAGTTAGACCCTAACGATCAAGCTACAATGGACTTCCTCACAGATTTACACTATACACGCCAGGGTACACTGCGCTACTTTGCAGGTGTTAGTACTATCTTAGAAGAGTTAAACATATTTAGGCATGGAAAAATTTCAGAGTCCATCGAGCAAGCAGCAACCATATATGAAAATTCTCCTGTATTAGCCAACTTTAACGAACAGAGCGATCAGTATAATGGCATGACAAGACGAGAATTAGCCAAACTGATGACATCTATTATGAGTATAGCCGCTTTACAAGGTCCTCTACATCTTGGTCAAACTGCTATGGGCGATCGACCTCTTCCCGCCTACAAAGGACAAAATACATCTGAAATTAACCCTACTCATTATTGGGATGAACTTGACCTCGACAACCGAGAGTCGGTGCGACTATATCTCTTAGAATGTTCCCGTCTCTGGGCACCCGTTAGCGCCTCCCATAAAATAGCAACTGATGCTTTTACAGTGACAATAGCTGGCAGATATCGAACTTTTCCTACTGGTACAAAAATATTGATTCCTATGAGTTTAGGATTATTAGACGAGAACTTTTGGGGTCCGACAACCTATCAATTTGATGCCAACCGAGAAAATCTTTGCCCTTACCACATGGGTTTCCATTCTGTAGGCGATCGTAGTGCTGGACGCATCTGTCCTGGTAAAGACGTAGCAATGAATATGCTTGTGGATGTCACGATCGCTTTAGGTAAGGTAAGACGTTCAACTTTTAGTTCTAATATTAATCCTGTTTAATTATGCAACCGCTTTGCAGGAGGAAGAATGCCTTTAGTTATCTAGGAGAGAAGGAAAGACCGAAAAATCTGACGTTGTTTGAGTTTTAAGATTTTGATATGTCCGCACCCTTTCCTTCCACTGCTATATGGTTTATGATGTGGTAATTATCATTTTCTTTGTGGGTGTAATACCCCACCGTCAACGGGGGTGTTCAAAATTACTTGGGGGAGCGAATCCCCATGTAATTTTCCTCCTGTCTCCTGTCTCCTGTCTCCTGTCTCCTTCTTCAATTAGGATATTGCCATTCAAGAAGAGCGTGGTAATTTTTGTGCGTTATGTATCAAATTGTAAATTAATTCAAAAGTTAGTTACATCAGTGACTTGAAGCGTTTTGTGGCTAAATATGCAACGTCTTTTTTTTAGCTTGCTCTACTTAATTACTTATAATCAAGTTTTTGTTTGTAGTTTTGCTCTAACCCTTGCAATACTTATATGAGGACTAAAGCTCTACTACGAGCCTGATTATAAATGATATCTTTTTCAAAGAACATCAAGTAATATCATGTTCAATTGACAAGTTGAAATAATTTTTGCAGAAAGGAAATAATGACTTAACTATAGCAATAGAAAGATAGTTTAGGTTCTATACTGATAATGCCCTTGAGATAGGTAAATGTTTTTCAATCTGTTTCCTGCTATAATTAACGACAATATTAATTACCTATTTTGATTTCCAATTAAACTATAGTAAAAAATCGGTTTTTTGGGAGTTGACAAGGTAATTATTCTATGTTAGAAAAAGGTATAAATTGGGAAAATAACAAGAGTGTTTGCTCCCAAAATGTTAAAAACTCTCTGATTTCAAATAAACTCAAAACCAAAGAAAAGTCTGTGAATTTCCAATCAGTCATAGCCACCTTAAATCAGTTCTGGAGCGAGCGCGGTTGTCTCATCGCTCAACCTTATGATACTGAAAAAGGAGCAGGTACAATGAATCCCCATACATTTCTGCGGGCGATCGGTCCTGAACCTTGGTCAGTTGCTTATGTCGAACCCTGTCGTCGTCCTACTGATGGGCGTTACGGAGAAAACCCCAACCGCTTCCAACACTACTACCAATATCAAGTCCTGATCAAACCTTCTCCTAATAACATTCAGGATGTTTATCTAGACTCCCTCCGCGCTCTGGGTATTCGCCCAGAAGACCACGATATTCGTTTCGTAGAAGACAACTGGGAATCTCCCACTCTAGGAGCTTGGGGAGTAGGTTGGGAGGTTTGGCTTGATGGCATGGAAATTACGCAGTTTACCTATTTTCAACAATGTGGTAGTATAGATTGCCGACCAGTGTGCATCGAAATTACTTATGGTTTAGAACGCCTTGCTATGTATCTCCAAGAAGTAGATGCGATTACAAAAATAGCTTGGACTGATAAGGTAACTTATGGAGACGTTTATCTTCAGGGAGAAATTGAACAATGTACCTATAATTTTGAGGCATCTAATCCTGAGTTTTTGTTTACCCTCTTTGGTCTCTATGAAAAAGAAGCTGAACAACTAACAAAACAAGGATTAGTTTTACCAAGTCTTGATTACGTTCTCAAATGTTCTCATAGTTTTAACTTACTTGATGCTAGAGGGGTAATTTCTGTCACCGAACGCACTCGTTACATTGGCAGGATTCGTAATCTCGCACGTCAAGTCGGTCAACTTTATTTACAACAACGGGAAAGTCTTAACTTTCCATTGCTAAAATCTAACCCAGAAGATAAGGCTAAAGCAGCAGCTTAACGAAGTCAAAAGTCAGAAGTTAACCCACCCCTCGCCCCTCCCCCTCCCAGGAGGGGAAGTAGGGGATTTGAGCAAGCCTCCAAAAACATTTCGCCTTAAAAGGCGGGGTTGCGCGACCCAATTATTTTGATCAACTTAAACTTTGAACAAGAAAGCAAAAACTACCACCAGAGAAAGAAATGGAAATCAGAGAATATTTAGAACCAATAGCTGACATATTCCGCAATTTAGGTACGCCAGAACCAATTGTACATTGGGGACATCCATTGATGATGGCGATCGTTGTATTTGTTATGGGTAGTTTTGTGGGTTTAACTGGATGGCGTAGACGAGTAGTTACTGATGAAGCCATAGCTGTTGAAAGTGCCTCTAATCATCGTAAGATGGCACCATTTATGTTTTTATTTATCGCATTAGGTTATACGGGTGGAATATTATCTCTAGTGATGCAGGAACAGCAAATATTTGAAAGTCCTCATTTTTGGACTGGTTCGGCAGTATTGGTACTACTGGCAACAAATGGTTTGATCTCCCTGACAAAATTTGGTGGAAATCAAGCTGCATTGCGTACTACTCACGCTTACCTTGGTAGCATTGCACTTTGTATCATGTTTGTTCATGCAGTGTTGGGTCTAAGACTTGGTTTAGCTATCTAAATTAGGCATTGCTGAATTAAGGTATGAAAGTAGGTTTATAGGGAATAGGGAATAGGGAACACCGGATCTGGGAATTAATATTAACAAGTAGTTCAAACCATCCAAAATAAAAAATCCCAAATACAAAATTCTCAAATCATACCCAGAATCAGCAACGCCCTAAATTATTTATATTTTCTGTGGCGGGTTTAATACCCCACCGTCAACGGAGGTGCTTAAAATTGTTTGGGGTTTGTAGACACGAAGTGGCCTTCGTTGACTATCCATAAGTAATTTTTCCTTCTGCCTTCTTCCTTCTTCAATGAAATATGAATCAAGCTGTAGCGATTGTCATCAGCCTAGCTTACATATTGGGGCTAGTATCTACCATTGTTCCTTGGGGTATATATGTTATGCTAACTGTGGGCTTAGTCTTAGCAATTATCGTACAACAAGGATACCGACAAAACTTACGAAGATCGACTAAAATCATAGCAACTCCTCAGCAAAAAATTAATTCTGAAGACTTACTCAGAAATGGTCAGTTTCCAGATTTACTCCCAAAAAGAACAAGAAAATCTCTACTAAATTCAAATTGGTTGTGGATAACTGCTGGAGCGGTCGCTTTTCTTGCTAGTTTTTATTTTTTAGTCCGAGTACCCCAACCATCAATAGATGACGTTAGTAAAATAATTCCCGTTGATCGTGACTCCCAACAACAACAAGTAGTTACTGTTCGTGGAAAAGTGCTTTCTCTTCCCCGCAAGACTCGCTCACAAAAAGCACAACTGTGGCTAAATGTCACTCAAGTTAGTGAAATAGTAGGTACTGATGGTTCGGCCAATGTACACCAAGACGTTACAGGCAAACTTTATGTTACAGTTCCCCTATTACATGCAACAGGTGTCTATCCTGGTGAGGCAGTAGCAATTACTGGATCTTTATACAAACCATCACCAACAACTAATCCCGGAGGCTTTGACTTTCGTGCTTACTTGGCTAGACAAGGTGCTTTTGCTGGGATTACAGGTTATAAACTCACCATCACAAACCAAGAAAGGACTAATATTTGGGGATTAAGTCGCATACGACAACGAATTATTCGCTCTCATGTAAGTTCATTGGGCGTACCAGAGGGTCCCCTTGTGAGTGCAATGGTATTAGGGCGTAGAGCTGTAGATTTATCTTATCAATTACGAGACAAGTTTGTCAAAGTAGGGTTAGCTCATGTATTAGCAGCATCAGGTTTTCATATTTCCTTAATTTTAGGTGTGGTGCTGACTTTGACTAAAAGCTTGTCTCCCGGAGCAAGATTTGGTTTTGGCATCCTAACTTTAATTATTTATGTTGGTTTAGCAGGTATTTCGCCTTCAGTGTTACGAGCAGCATTGATGGGGTTAGCTGCTTTGGTTGCCATCGTTTCCCAACGTCAAGTTCAACCATTAGCTTCTCTAGTTGTGGCTGCAACTTTTCTACTATTAATTAATCCTTTATGGATTTGGGATTTAGGATTTCAGTTGAGTTTCTTGGCAACTTTAGGATTGTTGGTAACAGCGCCACCATTAATGAAACATTTGGATTGGTTGCCCTCTGGTATTGCATCTCTAGTTGCTATTCCGATCGCTGCTTCTATTTGGACTTTACCTCTATTACTGTATGTTTTTCATGTTGTATCTCCTTATACTATTTTTGTGAATATAATTACTGCGCCTTTGGTTGCGGTGATTACACTGGGTGGTTTTATCAGCGCCATCGTGGCTTTGATTTCTCCTTATGTAGGTAGTCTTATTGCTGGAATATTGTATTTTCCAGTCAGGGTTTTAATAGAGATCGTAAATTTTTTTAGTGCGTTGCCAGGAAATCAAGTAGCAGTGGGTGCTATATCAATTTATCAATTGGTTGTGCTTTATGGGTTGATTTGTGGTATTTGGTTGTGGAGAAATAGACCGCCAGAAGCGAATCAGAGAAACAAGAAAAAGCTTTCTCTGAAATTTTGGCAGTCGGGTGTGATTTTGGCGATCGCCATCATTATTATTCCTCTTTGGTATACTCGAGCTTCTGTGTTTCAAGCTACGATTCTTGATTCATCTGAGGAACCAGTGTTTGTGATTCAAGATGGACGGAAAGTAACTTTGATTAACTCTGGAGGTGAAAATACGGCCAGGTTTATGGTATTACCATTTTTACGCCAGCAAGGTATTAATAGAATTAATTGGTCTATTGCCCTTCATTCTCAAAAAGGTATAAGTCGTGGCTGGCCAGATATTTTGAATACCTTGAGAGTGAAGATATTTTATGATGTGGAAACTGATGATCAAAAGAATTATCAAACTAATAATCAACCTGTGTTAGATGCTGTGGGAGCTAGTCAAGCTGATTATTTTACTTTGGTAAATAATCAAACTATTGAATTGGGTTCGATACAGATGAAGTTAATTAATTCTGAGACCCCAATCGTGGAATTTATGCTTCATGGCCAAAAGTGGTTATTATTGGGAGATGTGAAATTGCCTGAACAGAGTCGGTTACTAGCGGCAAGAAGTTTTCCGCAGACTCAGGTGCTTTGGTGGTCTGGGAACAAGTTAAATCCAGAGTTGTTGAATATTATTCGGCCAGAGGTAGCGATCGCTTCGTCTGATTCTGTCCATCCAGATATGGTGGAACTTTGCCAGGAAAATAATATTCTTCTATTTTGGACTGGTCGTGATGGTGCAATTCAATGGACTCCTGCTACAGGCTTTCAAACTACTTTAGAATCGGATAAGGTTGATAGTTCTTTACTTTGATGAGGCAGTGGGCAGTAGGCAGTAGGGGAGTGGGGGAGTGGCTCACACTGATTATGGCACGGATACACGGATACCGAAGGGAGTGGGGGAGTAGAGGAGTAGGGGAGTAGGGGAGTAGGGGAGTAGGGGAGTGGCTCACACTGATTATGGCACGGATACACAGATACTGAAGTGAGTAGGGGAGTAGGGGAGTAGGGGAGTGGAGAAATACCCGCGCTCTGTTTGCGTAGTGCTATGGATTCGGGATTTTTTACAAATCAATTCAGATTTGCTATATAATATAAAAATGTGTATTTTCTGAAGATCGAAATTTAATTATCATTTTTGACTTTTTACTTTTGACTTTTAAATTTTGATTTTTTATGGAGAGGTGGCAGAGTGGTCGAATGCGGCGAACTCGAAATTCGTTGAAGGGTGACTTTCCGTGGGTTCGAATCCCACCCTCTCCGTTTAAGTTTAACTTATCTACAACATTGGTGATCACCCTCACTATCAACTATTTAGTTGAATAAAAAGTCATGCGTATAGCCGAACAAAACCTTATAGTTTATTAATATATCATACAAATTGTAAGGATGCAACCAACATTCCTTTGACCCGCGTTTTTGGAAGCCTGATAAAATGATAATAAATATTGGTTATTTTTTACTGAAGAGCTATGGATGGAAAGATTCGGTCGGGGAAAAACAAATATTTTTAGGAGCTTTACACAATGAAAATTTTTCTGGTATTGCTCCTGGAAAAAATTCCTGAATATTTTGATTGTCTCTTAGTTTAGAAGCTTAGTTGAATAAAAAGTCATGCGTATAGCCGAACAACCCCTTATAGTTTATTAAGATATCACAAAAATTGTGAGGATGCAACCAAAATTCCTTTGACTCGCGATTTTTCAGGATCCTTATAAAATGAAAAGGTTGGTAATTTTCTACTAAGTAAGGAAGTATAGATCGATCAGGAAAAATCTGATTTTAATCTTAGAAGTAGAGGTCAGACCCCGGCGAGGTTTCGGAGCCATAGGAATGCTGACTCCTGTGAGTGGACCGGCACCAAGCAGCTCACAGTTAGTCAGAGATAACTTTTAACTTCTGAGTTCTGACTTCTAACTTCTGACTTTCACTTAACCACCTATACCCAACCGACCAGCTAAACCAGGAGTTAAAGGAAATAAAGTAGCGATCGCCATAAACAAAGCTAACAAACACAAAGTAGCTCGTAGATCGTCAGGTTCTATTAATTCATTTAAACAAGGACGTTCCAAATTTCGCTGTAATACCAAAATAATAATTGCCCAATACAATGCTAAAGGATTAACTAGGGAAGCAATGACTAAAACTACAAAAGTGAAAAATGTTGCTCTACCTGCAACTTTCCGAGCATAAATTGCCTGAATAATTCTACCGCCATCCAACTGACCCGCAGGCATAAGATTTAGCGCTGTAATTACCAAACCCAACCAACCGATAATTGCTAGTGGGTGAACATCTACTATATTTTGATTTACCGCCGAACCTAAAATCACCCGTGCTAAAGTTCCCACTAAAACAGAAGCTCTGAAAAATTCGGACGGCATCTGAAACATACTACCTTCGTGGGAAAGCAATAAACCCACCAATAGCATTGCCAAAGAAAGTATTCCTCCAGCAGCAGGTCCGGCAAAAGCTACATCAAACAGGACTTTCCTATTCGGTATCGCTGACTCGAAACGGTTAACAGACCCAAAACTGCCAATTTGCCAAGCTGGTAGAAAAAATGGCCAACTAAAGCGGACATTGTGACGTTTTGCCAAGACTTGATGGGCGACTTCGTGAATACCTAAAACTGCACATAGACCA
This sequence comes from Okeania sp. SIO1H4, assembly GCF_010672695.1. Lineage (NCBI taxonomy): Bacteria > Bacillati > Cyanobacteriota > Cyanophyceae > Oscillatoriales > Microcoleaceae > Okeania > Okeania sp. SIO1H4. The sequence continues at coordinate 71,446 of NZ_JAAHGB010000019.1, read as the reverse complement.
AGTGCAATGGGTAATGCTTCTGGATACCGTGTGGGTTCGTTGAAAAAGTCAAACCCTAATAATAAACCACCTGCTTCAAAACTGGTGGCAATAGTAGCGATCGCTAGCACAACTGCCAGAATTTTTTGGGATGTAGTAGCGGGTTGAGGGTCATTTTTGCTTGGTAAAATGATGACTACTGGTTTCTCTTCAGGACTTTCTATGAGGAATAGTCGATAACGATCGCCTAGTTTTTCTTGCAAACTGACTGATAACTGGGTATGGATTTTTTCTACATCTCCCCGTAAATTACCTTTGAAAATAGCTCCTTCTTGATAAGGAATAGTTTCGGTTGTGAAGAAAGTATCGATACCAAAAATATCTTTGATTTTCTGGAGGTCTTCACTAGGGATAGGGATAAATTCTGGAGTTTGTTCTTTTTGTGATTCAGTGTTTGCTATTTTATCCTGGGTTGATTGAGTTTCTTCTTCATTGCTAGATAGTTGTGAGTCGCCGATGGTTTTGAGACTGGGTTGGTTTTCTGGGTCTTTAGCTGCTATTGTTCGTAGTTGTCGTCCCAAGTATATATATAATCCTGTACAAGCTACGAGCAAAAATAGGACAAATACTAGGTTCAGATAGATTCCAGCAGCAAATAGAGCAAAAAATAGTAACCAAGGTGCCATTAATACTACTGATTGTAACCAGGCGAGAATGCCTACTCTACCATAAGGTCTTGCTCTGTAGTATCCCCAGCCAAGAATTCCAAGAGTTATTAAAGCTACTATTACTGTGGTTATGTTTTCAGATATGTTATACATAATTGTATGTGCAATTCAAAATTCAAAAGTCGAAAGTAGTAAGTTTTCCCTTATATTTTTGTAAATAAAGGAAAGAGTTTACCTGTGATAATTATTCGTTTTTCATAATTGTTTTTAAGGAATTTAATAACTTACTTTTTTAATTGCAGTAATTAATTATTTAAACAATATTCTGTCAATTAGGCTTCAATCATGAAGATACCTAAATAAATTTTAGGAAAAATTATTTGAGTTAATTAATTTTTTTTTCACTTTAAATTTAGACTATATCAATAATGATTGAATTAATCATTATTTGCTATTTCAAAAAAATGATGTTATCGACTCACTCTTGTATAAATGTTTCTGTAGATCCTGTATCAACATGAACATAACTACGATGTTTGGCAGATGTATAATTTGGATTGAGTCTAATTGCTTGATTATAATCAGCGATCGCCCCCCAATTATCTCCTACTTTTCGCAATACATTTCCCCGTCGATAATAAACTTTTGGATGAGTCGCATCTAATTTAATTGCCTGGTTATAGTCATCAATTGCTCCTTGATAATCTTCTAATTTTTCTTTCACATCACCTCTATAAATATAAGCATCTGAGTTACCGTTATCTATCTCTATTGCATGATTAAATTCTGCCAAAGCTAATTGATAATTTTGTTGCTGATATTCTGCTAATCCCTTTTTATAAAAATCATTAAATCCTAGGTTATCATTTTCACTTTTTATTTCTGTAGATGCATCATCTTCGATTTTTTTTTCTTCTGCATTTGCTAGCTTTTCTTCAACATTAACTAATACATTTTTTAGAGGATTAGCTACTATCAAGCTTCCAGCTACAGCTTCTTTTCTTGCCCATTTATCTGTAGCTAAAATATCATCTAAACTGGGATTTTTCTGACAATCTGACTTATGCTTTTCACATACATATTCAATCAACTTAGGAATATCCAAAAAAGGAATTTTTTCTTCTAAAAATAATGCCACAGCCTGTTCATTTGCTGCATTCAAAGCCGCCGGCATCGAACCACCTATACGACCTGCAGTATAAGCCAATTGAATACAAGGATATTTCAAATTATCGGGTTCCTTAAAAGTCAAACTACCAGCTTTAACTAAATCTAATTGTTTCCAATCAGTATAAAGCCTTTCCGGCCAAGATAAAGCGTAAAGTAGAGGCAAACGCATATCTGGCCAACCCAACTGAGCTAAAACAGAAGTATCTTGTAACTCAATTAAAGAGTGAATTATACTCTGAGGATGAATCACTATATCAATATTTTCATAATCTAATCCAAACAAATAATGAGCTTCAATAACTTCCAAACCTTTATTCATCATCGTGGCAGAATCCACGGTAATTTTACGACCCATTGACCAGTTAGGATGTTTAATGGCATCTGCTACTTTGACTTTTGATAATTTATCAATTGGCCAGTCTCGAAAAGCACCACCAGAAGCAGTTAAAATAATTCTACGTAAACCCTCTTTAGGTACACCTTGAAGACATTGAAAAATTGCTGAATGTTCTGAGTCGGCAGGCAACAATTTTACTCCGTGTTCTTCAATTAAAGGATTAACAACTGGGCCTGCTGCGATAAGTGTTTCTTTATTTGCCAAAGCAATATCTTTTCGGGCCTCAATAGCGGCAATAGTAGGTAATAAACCAGCACAACCGACAATACCCGTTACTACAGCTTCTGAGTCACCATATTTCGCAACTTCAATGACACCATCTTGGCCTGCAAGCAATATGGGTTGAGGTGTCAGGTCAGCAATGGCCTCTTTTAACTCTGTAAATTGGGACTCATTGTTAATAGCAACAATTTCAGGGCGGAACTGTCGTACTTGTTGAGCTAACATTTCTACGTTGCTTCCAGCAGCTAACCCAATAACTCGAAACTTATCTGGGTTTTGAGTAACAATATCTAAGGTTTGAGTACCAATAGACCCTGTAGATCCCAAGATTGTAATTGCTTTCATATTTTTTTGAGAAATTTGTCCACAATTCCACTATACGATTCATTGGTTATTTTGTGTTAAGAGCAAGGTTGCCAGAGTAATAGATTTTAGTTATTCAGATTTTTAATATCAAAAGAGAAATCATAATTTTGCTGACAAATTATCCCAGATTAATCCAGCATTAGATGTACTTTTCTCTAGATATTCCTGTTTCTGAATTTTTTTTTACTATTGGGACTTTAGCAAAAAACGCCAAAAGTATTAAACCCTTGCTGTATAATACTTTAACGTCAAAATAGCCTATTTCTTGATATATCTAGTGCAGGATGGCGGAAATAACTGACCAGTTACAAAATCCCAAAACAATTACAAATCAAAAATGATTGACTGTCAGATATGCGTCTTACATTCTGAGGTGTCCTCAGAATTACGCACTCGATGCATGAATTTTGACTTTTAACTTCCGCGTAGCGGCACTAGGTTTTCCTGGGTCATGCTACGCAAAGAGCAATTTTTAGCCTGAGTTTCGTATTTTCCTTGCTACCGTTGAGTTGGAAGCCATTTTTACCATCAAAAATATCAAAGTCCCGCTATGAAATTTTCCTAATGCAATAGTATCAAGCTATTGACACTCTCACCGTATAAATCTAAAGATTATAATGGGAGATTGTTGCGAGTGCTGACGCAACGCTAGGCGTTTTCGTTGCGGAATGCTGCGCAAACATGTCGTGGAGGGTTAACGTTTGTGGTAGCATGACCTTAGGAAAGTTGTGCGCCAGCTAAATATAAATTCTTACCTAGGCAACAAATCAAACAAGTTGAGTTGTACCCCCACAATTACTGCAATTATGTTTTCTATTCCTGCGAAATGCTGCGCAAACAGAGAAGAGAGTTTCTTTAAGAATATGATTAATATCTATTTCTTGCTGTTTAGTTGACAAAAGTTTTGTACTGGTAAGTTAAAGTAATCAAAGGTTGAAAATAAAACATTAATAACTTTGATTGATTCGCTACCGCTCAATTAATTTGCTGATTTAAATTCGCATTGTGGCTGTCTAGCGTGCCTTTACCAAGCAGTTTATACGTCCCGTATCACCGCTAAATCATAGATTATAGCGGGAGTCCTCTTTTAAGATTTCCTGATAGTATCAAGCTAATATACTAGATATAATATAAAAATCAAAACTGATATAAAAAAACTTAGTAATGCTTGGCAGCTTTTTCTAAATAAGCTATTATAGAGCAAAAAATTATTACTGTGAAAAATGAGTAATTTAATCAAGGAAATACGTCAATCTATCCGACTTATTAAAAATGATATGATTCATAAGTATTATGACTTGAGAATCAATCAAGTTGAAGACCCATACCGAGCAATGTTCAGAACGGAACCATACAAGTTCATTTTTATTCTCAGCCATATGCGTTCTGGTTCTTCATTACTAGCTAATATATTAAGTTCTCATACAGAAATCTTAGGATATGGTGAAACTCACATTCAATATGCCTCTGAATTTGATTTGAATAAATTAGTATCTAAAGTGTATCGTAAAACCCAAAATATTCGCAATTTGCAAGACTTAAAAAGTTTGAGAATGAATCATAAATATATTCTCGATAAAGCTTTACATAATAAGATTTTTTTAGATGAAAAATTGTTAACTTCGGAAAATTTATATAGTATATTTCTCATCAGAGATCCAGAGAGAACAATAGCTAGTATTCTCGACCTCAAGCCACACTGGAGTGAAGAAAAAGTATTAACTTATTATTTAAATCGCTTATCAACTTTAGAAAGATATGCAAAGTTAATCAATAGCAAAGAACGTACTTTGATGATTTCCTACGATCAACTACTGAATCAGACGGACTTAGTTTTTGATGCTTTAAAAAAAGTCCTTAGAACACAATCAGAATTTTCGGAGGAATACAAAGTAACGAATAAAACAGGAAGACCTGGAATAGGTGATTCTAAAGAGAATATCAAAGCAGGTCGTATTGTCAGAAACCCTAGAAAATTAGAACAAAAAATAACTCCGACATCAATGGCAGAAGGGATTAAGCAGTATGAAAATTGTGCTTTAACACTTTCTGAGTATTGTAAATTCGTGAAAAATCCCAACTAATACCGTTTCACCCCCTTTGGGAGGAAGTCAAAAGTCATGCATTAAGATTTTATAGAGTTTGAAACTATTTGTAAAATTATTTTTTCAAATTGGTATAACCTGTTCAAAACATTAGTAAAAAAATCATGGGAATACTTGTTGAAAAAGAGCGAAAAAATAAGATTTAACTTACATTCCGCACTTCAAAACCTAGTATATAAAGATAAGTAGTCAGGTAAGAAAGCTGTCAAATTGGCGACGTACAGTCAGGAGAGAGTAGTAGTCGCCAATAACTCAAAATAAATTCATTATTTATACTTAATATTTTCTTGATAATTTGACTCTTACCGAAAAATTGTGGGTATGCGCCTCCCCTTTTAAGGGGATAATAAGCGGTCGTTTGCGCAGCATTCCGTAGGATGGGATGGCGAGGTCTCCTCGCCATATCCAATCGACTCCTGTGAAAAAAAATTTTCATGAATTTGTCAATCCTCTTCTTTTCAAGGAGAGGTAATTATTCATTATTCATTATTCATTATTAATTGTTGAAAAAGGCCAATAAAGATAATTTACGCGATATAAATACTTAGAGAATCGCTAGTTTTTGTCCTTTGTGCTACTTTTTATTTGACAAATTGACTTGCGGAATGTGGGATTTAAAAATATGATGCTTTTTCCACCACCTGTTGTGAGTAGGATAATAATTGTTGCAGCTTTGATTTTCTTTCTGTGTAGTAGTTTACGCCACGCATTGTTCTATTCTACTGGTTTTGACTTAGGTATTTATGACCAAGTTGTATATTTGATTAGTCAAGGAGAATCTCCCATTTCTTCTTTTTTGGGGTATCACCATCTGGGGAATCATGCTGCTTGGGCAGTTTATCCTCTGGGATTATTGTATCTGATTTATCCTAATGTACACTGGCTACTTTTAGTACAAGCTATATGTTTGGCCTTGGGAGCGTGGCCTACTTGGTGTTTGGCCAAACAGGCAAGTTTAAATCAAGGACAAGCAGTAGCGATCGCTTTTTCTTATCTCTTTTACCCAGTAGTTTTTAATATTAATTTATTTGATTTTCACCCAGAAGTTATGGCATTACCTGCTATTTTAGTTGCTATTTTAGCTGCTAGACTGCAACGTATTTTCTGGTTTTGTCTGGCAATTATTTGGGTGTTAGGTTGCAAGGCAGTTTTATCATTAACTGTAGTTTTTATGGGTGTTTGGTTACTAACTTTTGAAAGGCGGAAGTTTTGTGGTTTAGTTGCTCTTTGTTTAGGTATTTTTTGGTTTGTGGTTGTCACTCAAGGAATTATTCCTTTTTTCAGTGGTGGAGAAGTAGCTGGAGTAGGGCGTTATAGTTATCTGGGAGATTCTGTTGTGGGAATTATGATTAATATTTTGCTACAACCAGGAGTAGTGTTAGGGAAGATATTATCTTTTGAGACTATCAAATATATTTGTCTGTTATTGTTACCTGTAACTTGGGGAATATTTCCTCTACTTCAGACAAATCAGACTATTTTGCCTCATCTTATCCCTCTCATTCCAACTATTCCCACAATTGTGTTGAATGTGTTGTCTGAAGTATCATTTCAAAGAAGTTTAAATTATCAATATTCCTTGCCAGCGATCGCTTTTTTATTATTAGCAGTAATTTCTTGTTTAGCAGCAGCTTCAAAAGCTGAAGAAAATGATATTTCATTAAATTTATCTGGGAAAAGAGAGTTAGAAATTCCTAAGTTTAATCTGAGATTATCAGTACCAAATTTTCAAGCTCCTAAAATGATTATTTTGTGGTCTGTTTTAATGTTTTTATTGCTAGGGAATGTAGCAGATTTATTTTTATATTGGCAGAGTTTGGATACTTGGCAAGCCACAAGGAATGCAATTACTTATGTCAAAACTGAAGGAGGGGTACTTACAGATAATAGATTAGCACCCCATTTTACTCATCGTTCAACAGTAAAATTATTAAATCAAACAAAGCCAGATAATTTAGATGAATTTGATTATGTAGTTCTGAATTTACGTCATCCTTGGCCAGATACTGAGGAGGCAGGTATTATCCTTTCTAAAAATCTCCAAAATAACCAAGAATGGGAATTAAATTATCAAGAAAATGATGTACTGGTATTTCAAAGGAAAGAAGGAAGAAGGAAGAAGGAAGAAGGAAGAAATATGAAAAATTTAAGTATTGTCAAACTATCATTTACTTCGTCATTTCAGTTACCAGTTATCGGTCAATTACCCGCAATCAAAATGTTAAATAATTTCCCTTTTTGATGGAGGTTAAGAGAGATAATAAGTTGATTATGGGCGGTCTGTCGGACATTATTGAAAACTTCTTTTCGATCGTGAGAATAGACAGTAAACCTCGCAGAAATAGTATGAAGTAAAGATATTTTTTGAGAAACAGTATAACATTCTTCAATTGCATAATAAATACTAAATATAGTAAGTCTAAATCAATGGCGATAGTTCTGCATAGTAATGGTATATGTAGATGAACAACGGCGTTTCATGGGAGCAAGATGCTCCCACTGCTTTTGTCCTTGACCAAAATAATTACAATAGACCACCATTACTTGAATGGCAAAAAATCTCTACATCAGAACTTACGCATTTTTATGGTAAAAACACTATATGTACCATAGTGCTATAGTTTTTATCTAGTATATGTAGTGTCTTTGCGTAAGTCCTGTAAATAGAAGTATAGTCAGCAAATATTACTTAATGTTATCACAGTCAGACTCAGTTGCTAAAAATTTGCTTACTTATTCTTTCTTCCTTTTTACTTCTAAATAGAAGTATAGTTAGCAAATATTACTTAATGCTGTCAATAGTCAGACTTAGCTGCCAAAATTTGCTTCCTTCTTCTTTCTTCCTTCTTCCTTCCTTGTCAGACTCAGTTGCCAAAATTTTCTTCCTTCTTCCTTCTTCTTTCTTCCTTCTAAAATGCTAATTGTCAAACAACTAAAATCTGCTCCTCTCTCTACAATAACCATAATTGCTGCCATAATTTTATTTATCTGTAGCAGCATACGTCATTTATTGTTTCAATCTACGGCTTTTGAAATGGGAATTTATGACCAAGTTACTTATTTAATTAGTCAAGGTTTACCCCCTATTTCTTCCTTCTTAGAAGTACATCATTTAGGTAATCATGCTGCTTGGTCAATGTACCCTGTAGCATTACTTTATAAAATTTATCCTTCAGTTTATTGGTTATTACTAATACAAGCCATTTGTTTAGCAATAGGAACAATACCTACCTGGAGTTTAGCGCGTCATTCTGGCTTAAATAAAAAACTTGCTTTTGCTATGGTAATAGTTTATTTATTATACCCAGTAGTGTTCAATCTCAATTTATTTGATTTTCATCCAGAAGTAATGGCATTGCCAGCAATGTTAGGAGCAATTTTAGCAGCAAAATTAGATAAAACTTTTTGGTTTTGTATAGCTATTATTTGGGTTTTAGGTTGTAAAGATGCTTTATCTTTACCTATTGCTGGAATGGGTTTTTGGTTATATTTCTATGAAAAAAAACGACTGTGCGGAGCAATAGCTTTATTTGCTGGTGTAGCTTGGTTTATTATTGCTACTCAAGTACTAATACCTTATTTTAAAGATGGTCAACCACCAGGAGGAGTCGGACGTTATCAATATTTAGGTGGCTCTATACAAGAAATTTTACTGAATATATTTTTAAGACCAGAACTGGTGTTTGGTAAATTAATTTCACTGAAAACTCTAGAATATTTACTATTACTAAATCTGCCCGTAATTTGGTGGCTTGCTCCTAAATATTTAACTCCTTTAATAGCAGCTTATCCCGTTTTGGCGATGAATATTTTATCTAAAATTGATGCTCAAAGAGATTTAATTCATCAGTATTCTTTGCCAATATTACCTTTTTTATTAATGGCTGTAATTTATACTATTGCTGATGGAAAATGTGGTTTATGGTATTGGTTGTGGAATTTACGCAAACCTCAAACAGATAAAGCTGAAAATATATCTACAATAGTTGGCGATCGCTTACCAAAATTTATTATTATTTGGTCTTGCATCGGATTTTTAGCTTTGGCTAAATATGGGTATTTTTGGTCTATTTATTTAGATTATCTAGATACTTGGCAAGCAGCACGAGAAGCAGTTGCTTTAGTGAATACAAAAGGCGGTGTTTTTACTACTTCTGAAATTACGCCTCATTTAACTCATCGTAAGTTTATTAAGTTAATTGTTGAAGAAGATGAATTACCAACAAATGAAGCATTAGTTGAGTATGATTATGTATTGGTAAATGTACGTCATCCAGGGTGGAAAAGTAGTCAGGAATATTCAGAAAAATTAGTAGATAAACTCAAAGTTAATTCAGAATTTCAGCTTAGTTACGAACGGGATGATGTTTATTTGTTCAAAAAATAGGTATAGCGCTACGCGCAAGTCAAAAGTTAAAAGTAATCTCTAAGTGAGTTTTAGATGCCCAAATGCGTAGAGAGCGATCGCCTATTACCGTTGATTTAAACTATTTAGGGCTTGCTGATTAAATATCAAAGCATTGACTAATATTGGTTTGCTGCCTTTTTTTGCCTTGAAAAAGTGCAAGCTTTTCGGTCGCTCAAGCTCAAAAAGCTAGTGTTTTGGGGCGATTATGGCAGAAAAATCACTCTTACAATTTTTCCGACTACCTCCTCTACAATTTCCCGTTCCTCCTGTCTCCTGTCTCCTGTCTCCTGTCTCCTGTCTCCTGTCTCCTACCCCTACTAAAAGACTTTTTCAGCAAACCCTATTTAACTGGACATAATATTATCAGAACTTACGCACCTGCAACGTATTTTCGTCATTGCAACCCACAGGGTTTGCGGAGCATTCCGGGACGGAAAGCAATCTCAAATCCTAATTTTTTGTACTTCATGCGTAAGTCCTGATTATTTAATTCATGCTACTCTAAAAAAATGAAAGCATAAAATAGGGGGCTAACAATATTATGCGATCGCTGTAAATTTTATGTCGGTACTTCTACTAATTTTGCTACTTCTTCACCAAGACGTATGAAATGGTTAGGATTTAAAGTAAGTAACCGATCTACCTCTACTTTAAAAACAACTTGAGCAATTAAACCATCGTAAATTCCACCTCCTGTTAAATTCAAATTTACCATTTTATTAATAACAGTTTGATAATCTTCAGTAGAGAGAGAAATCACTTCAAATTCTGCTAAATTTTCTCTGATTAATTGTTGTGCAAGTTTTGGGGAAACAGCAGGTTTTATCGGAAGGCGAGTTAAAACGGAATAGAGTTCTGCCAAAGTATGAGTGCAAATTATTCCTTGAATATTTCCAGATTTAACTTTTTTTAATCGTGAAAGACAAGCTGAATGTTTAGGATGATTAGTCCATAATGCAGTGACTAAAACACTTGTATCAAATAAAGCTTTTACCACGATGTTAATTCATTAATTCTTTCTGTTCTCAGTTCATCAATGATTGTTTCTGTATTACATATCGGTTCAGCTTTAAAGACTAATATTCCATCTTCATAGTAGGTTTCTAATTCTGGTTCTAAGGGTTGAAGAATAAGTTGACCATTTTCAACTTTTAAGGATAACTTAGTTTGATTGTTAATTCCTAATTGCTGGCGTATTTTTTCAGGGATTTCGATACGACCAAATTGATCGACAGTGAGTTGTTCCATATTGTAATTATCTGCTGTAATAATCCTCTTGAACCATCAGAGTTTAGTAGTAGACTGACACAGCTAAAACTGTGCAGAGTGCTTTTTTCGTATAATTCTTATTATAGCAAGGTTTGAGAATTTTTTCCTAATGCACCATTTAAGGTGTGTCAGTCCATTAGGGTGCGTTGCGTCAGTCCTGATATTATTTCATCCATGCTACTCTAAAAAAATGAAAACATGATCGGAGGGGGCGAACAATGACTACAGAAACATCTCCCAAAACCGAGTTACTCACCGAAGTAACTCCCGACTGGGAACCACCCATGCCACCTACAGACTTAATCTTTGATGATGGAGAACTCTTGGAAAGCAAACGTCACCGTATTGCCATGAATCTTCTGATAGATTCTTTGTATCAACATTGGTCAGACCGCAACGACTTTTTTGCTGGTGGCAATATGTTTATTTATTATAGTAGCGCTCAAGCGAGAAATCGTGATTACAAAGGTCCTGATTTCTTTGTGGTTTTGGATGTTGATGGCAAGACAGATCGTCAAGGATGGGTAGTTTGGGAAGAAGAAGGTCGTTATCCAGATGTGATAGTTGAACTCACATCTCCTTCAACTGCTAGTGTAGACATTGGTAAAAAAAAGGATATTTACGAGGGAACATTCCGTACTCCATATTATTTCATCTTTAATCCATTTGATCGGAAATCATTAGAGGGATGGTCTCTGGAAAACGATAGATATCAGAAGTTACAGCCGGACGAGCGAGGATGGTTGTGGTGCAAGAAGTTGGAGTTATGGTTGGGTACTTGGGAAGGGAGTATTCAGCAAGAGTCGGCAGTGTGGTTACGATTTTATGACGAGCAAGGAAATTTGGTATTATTGCCAGGAGAAGTAGCCCAACAAGAACGTCAACGTGCTGACCAGGAACGTCAACGTGCTGAACAACAACAGCAACGAGCGGAACGTCTGGCTGCTAAACTAAAAGAGTTAGGGGTCGATCCTGATTCTGTCTAATATATCCCCCCCTGCCCCCAGATCCCCCCTAACCCCCCTTCATAAGGGGGGAACCGCTTAAAAAAGGGGGGAGCCTTCAAAGTCCCCCTTTTCAAGCTATGCTTTATAAACATCTTTCTTAACATAAAACTTGACAAAAGATACAAGTTCTGTGTATGTCTGGAAACGGCTTTTTCCGGAGAAAATTGTATTGAATGAGACAATTTTTTGAGGACTTTAAAGAAAATTCTTACTTCCCCCTCTTCCCCCTCTTCCCCCTCTTCCCACCCTCCTACAAAGGTTTCAGGAGTTCCTTATAAAGGATAGCTTTTCAAGGGGGATTTAGGGGGATCGTAAATGTATCTCATTTTAATGGGAAATGCTATAACAGCAATCTTGGTATTTTCCTTATTCTCTAGACAAACGTTATCTATCCCGAAATTCTGCTTTGGTTTGATCGTCCCAACCTGCATACTTGAGACAAGCTTCTGCTGCATCTTTATTTTCAGGTTTAACGAGGTCAGGATGAAATTGTAGTTGATTACATCTTTTAACAAATTTTACCCATATAAACCCCGCCACAAATGCAAAGTCTTGTCCCCACTGCTCTATAAAACTGATACAAACAGTCACATAATGTAATAATCTGATGTTTACTTCCTGCTTCTACTGAGTCCGTCGGCGGTTACTCATCCACAGGCATTTACGATCGAGCCGACCGCATTTCTCAAATTAATACTGGCGTTTAAATCTCTATCTATCGACAGGCCACACTCTGGACAATCATAAGTCCTTTGATTTAAGGGCATATCTTGGACATGACCACAGTTTGAGCAAGTCTTTGATGATGGAAAGAATCTATCTACTACTACTAGCTCTGAACCGTACCATTGGCACTTGTACCTAAGCTGTCTCCGAAATTCATAAAATCCTTGGTCTGCTATTAATTTAGCTAGTTTATGGTTGGCTAACATACCGCGAACGTTCAAATCTTCTATGACAACAGTGCCGTGGTTTTTGGCTAAGTAAGTTGTCAATTTATGAAGTGTGTCTTTACGGATATTTGCTACTCTTCTATGCAATGCTGCTATTTTCAGTTGTGCTTTTTTCCAATTAGCTGAACCAATTTTTTTATTGCGGTTCAAGTATTGTAGTCTAGATAGTTTGTTTTCAAATTTCTTGTAAGACTTAGCTCCTTCAAATACTTCTCCTGTGCTTAAAGTTGCTAAAGTTTTTACTCCTAAATCTACACCCACAACTTCAGTTTTTTTAGGTGTTGGAGTGGGAGTAAATTCGTAGCTACAACTTAAGTACCAATCGCCTGCTTGTCTACTAATGGTTATTTTTTGAGTTGTTGCCTCAATAGGTTCGTAAGTTTTGACACAACCAATAACAGGTAATTTATGATTCCATCCATTTAATTCTATGGGTCTTCCAGAATTATCAATTGTGAAAGAATCAGACCTACCTTTTTTCTTAAATATTGGATATTTACTTAACCCTTGAAAGAAGTTCTCAAATGCTTCACCCAAGTTGATAAAAGCATATTGATAGACTTTAGATGACAAGTTTTTCATCCAGGGATAAAGTGGTTTTGTGTGGTTAGTAAAAGTTTCTCTAAGCTTACGAATATTTGGTTTATAACCATCTTTATAAGCAGCATTCCATAAATTTAAACCCCAATTATAACACCATCTGCTATAACCAGCGTGTTGAGCCATCAGGGTTTTCTGTTTGTTATTCAGTTTGAGCTTGGTTCTGATGGATTTCATGTATGCGTAAGTCGAGGCTGTCTAATAGTATGCTTTTCTAAGGCATTGTATTGTTATTCTTTGATTAAGTCAATGTAGATGAAAAAACACAAAACTTCAAAACTGATGAGCCGTTTAAGTCATCTCCAAGACCAAGATTACTCTGTTATACGGATAAGTGTACCCGAATCTGTATCCCACAAGCGCAAAGTCCTGTCTCTACTTGCACTGAGAATCTGTTTGCCATCTGGACTAAAGGCGACCGCCGTGACACTATCTGTATCACCTTCTAATTCCTGGGTCTCGACAAGTTGACCCGAATCTGTATCCCACAAGCGCAAAGTCCTGTCTCTACTTGCACTGAGAATCTGTTTGCCATCTGGACTAAAGGCGACCGCTGTGACATCATCTGTATGACCTTCTATGGTACGGATAAGTGTACCCGAATCTGTATCCCACAAGCGCAAAGTCCTGTCTCTACTTGCACTGAGAATCTGTTTGCCATCTGGACTAAAGGCAATTGCTGAAGGACTTCCGAAATTCTGGAAAAGTGTCTGGTTTTGTATCTGAAAAAGTGTCTGGTTTTCTAATTGTACACTCAATTGTATCCCCAAATAAATCGATAAACCTGCTCCTAGCACAACCACACTGATAAAAGCAGCAAATTCCCCAACCCTAAACCATTTATTTATCTTGCGTTGCCGAATGCTGCGATCCATAAATTCCTTCCCCAACACAGACAGCAAACCTAACTTTTCATAATTCCCCAAAAAATTCTCTGCTTCCGTCAACTTTAACCCCACAAACAAATAATCCTTTAATTTCCCTTGACTTTCCCACTCTTCAGCCGCCATCTCAATCTTACGCTTGACTCTAATTGCATCGCGGTTTTCACTCACCCAACTCCGCAATAGACTCCAGTGACGAATCAATGCTTCATGTGCCACATCCACCACTGCTACTCTCTCTGCTCGTCCTCCTTTTGCTACTATTTCAGTCGTAACAACCAACTTTTCATCAGCTAACTTCTGAACTACAGTCTCAATCAGTTTTTCTCCATAACGCTCATTAACTAAATTCGGCTGCAATACTCTTCTGCGGGTATCCTCGGTACCTTCTCCCAACTGCGTTAGTTCTAGAAAAATATATCGCGCTGCTGCTTTTTCCTCTTCAGAAAATCCTTCATACACCTGATCAGCACGTTGACGCAATGTACCCATCACACCACCCAATTGCACATAAGTCTTGAGCTGCAAACAATTATCTGTTCTTTCCTCCCACAGCCTTGTCAGTGTATATTGTAACAATGGCAGATACCCTGGAGCATCCGCTACATCTGCCAGTATTTGTTCCACCAGTGCTGGCTCAATTTCCAATTCTACCTGTTTTGCTGGTTCTACAATTGCTTTTCTTAACTCCTCTTCGGACATTCCCATCACAACAACACCATGTTGCTGCATAAGTTGTGCCAGTCCGCTATATTCCTGTTCAATACATTTACTAAAAAAATCTGCCCGCATAGTCAAGACTAAACAGAGTTTATCCGTTTTCGGTAAAGCATCAAACAAGCAGGCAAAAAACTGCTGACGTTCTGAGGTATCCTGACATAAGGTAAAAGCTTCTTCAAACTGATCTACTACCAGCACCAGTTTTGGTGTATCCGCCACAGAAATTATTTGCCTCAAACCTTCAGAACCTTTTTTGATCAATTCCTCAGCTTGAGCTAATTGGGTAGCGCGTTTAATATCAGATAACTCAGAATCTAAAAAATCGAGTGCCAAAGAATTTAGGGGATGTTCGCCAGGATGAAAAATTTTAATCTGCCAACTTTCACTACCAGACAAACGCCTTCCCAACTGTAATTGATATAACAATCCTGCCCTGACAACACTAGATTTACCACTGCCCGAAGCACCCAAGACAGCCAGAAAATTACCAACACGCACCTTTTCTAATAATTCATCAGTTAGAGCAGTACGTCCATAGAAATATCTGGCATCCTCTTCTGTACAATCAAAATAAGCCAAACCTTTGTAAGGACAAATACCTTACTTCTTGACTTTTGAATGCATGACTTCCGTGTAGTGACATTAGGGTGTTGGGTTGCGATCAACGCTTAACCCAACCTACGACTCAGATTAACTCATCATCTCAATGTACCAACTCGATCGCTCGCTTAGTCAAAGTCTCGGCAGTTAAACCATTAAAAGCCATCACCTGACCAGCACTGGAAGCAGTCTCTCCCCGACGCCAAGCAAAGGTATCCCGCTTAACCTGACTCCGTAACATTATCGGTTCCAACATTAAACTCGCACCGCCAGTCACGCCAATTAAGGCATCACCACCAAATAACTTTTCAAAACCAGCATCATCTAAAAATCCGCCATCAGCTTCAGAGCAAGTATCCCAACCTGTATCCTGGGAACGATACAAACGGCGGGGATTAATCACCGAGACTATGCGCACCCCAATACCTTCAGTTTCCAAATAAGCAGCAGCTTCAAATACTGGAATTAATGGCATATCTCCCACTACCGCAAACACAACTGTCTGGTCTCCTGCAACTTCTTGGAGAACAACAGCACCATCCCGCAACCCTTGTCTTGTCTGTTCAAAAGTAGTCCGAATTGGTAGCGGAGATTTACTTGCAGTGATTGTTATACCCTTATTCTTGGTTGTCAGCGCCCACTCATAGCAAGCTTGAATACTGTTAGCATCGGGTGGGAACAGGGCAAACACATTCCCATTGCGCATCATCGCTGCAAAATAAGCCTCAATTTCTGGGCGTTGGTGCGTCCAACCGTTGCGCCCCTGCTCTAATGCTCCCGCAGTAAATAATGTAATTGTTGAAGGAGTAAGGTGACGCAATTCAGCCATTGCTTGGGTGACAGTCTGCCAAATAGGTACGCCGTTAATAGCAAAAGATTCATAGGAACACCAAACTGTCCTCGCTCCCATCAATGCCAAACCCGCAGCCATTCCCGCACAAGCATCTTCGCTCAAAGGTTCGTAAACTTGACCTTTCGGGCCTTGGAAATAAATGTCGTCGGGGGTGGGGTGAATAATTTTCAATGCCTGGTTAACATTGTTAATTCCCGATGCAGCGTTACCATCCGCATTTGTCAGCAAGAAATGAGGGTCTTTTTGACCGACATGAGCTATTAATGCTCCCATTGCAGTTGTGGCAACTTTCGGATCTCCACCAACAGCAAATTCTTCTAGAGGTAGTTGACCTAATTCTGCTAGCGGGTATTCAAATTCAGTGACAACAGTTTTAGAAGCAGGACCCCCACCAGCACGTTCGCAATTTTTCCGGACTAATTCCCAACCTGCTACTGGTAAAGCACGTTCTTTGAGAGCTTCGATCATGTGGGGACTGTCGAGAGTATCTTTAGGATAGAGGTTATGAGATTTTGAACCTCTGGCATGAACCCCTGTACCCTTAAGTTGTTTGATAATAAAAATGGTAAGTGTGCCACCGAGAGCAGATTTTGCAGCTTTATCCACATTTTCTAATACAGCTTTTGTGAATTCTAGACGCTTTTCAAAAGAGAAAGCACTGCTATCTATATAATCTCCTGCTTGGTTTTTGTCGTCGAAGTCTTTAGCATCTACCAGTACTACTTCCGCAAAACCGTTACCTTTCCAATAGGCAATCATTTCTTCATTGGTTTTGGTAGATACCATACTGTGGTGTTCTTGACTGTAACCATTCCACACTAATACTGGTAAAAAGTTGGTAACTTCAGGATAAGCAGTATTGAAATGTGCCATGGCGCTGACTGGGTATGGTTCGCCCATACCACCATCTCCCATGGTAAATGGAAATAGAGTGTCACGGTGTAATAATGCTGCTGCCATGGCGAAGTGTTGCCCTTGACCCAGTGGTCCGGCAGGGTTTAAAAGTCCTGGGATGCAGCCAGATAGGTGCCCGAGAAGTCCGTGCATTTCCCGGAAGCGATCGCGCATTTGCTGTACTGTGGAGATTTCCATGTCTTCTAGGGAGCGGTCTAGAAATGCAGCGCTATAAAAACCGGGGGCATGGTGTCCGACTTCTGTCATAATATTTTTGTAGCCTAACATTACCAGTGCTGCATAAGCTTCAGCTTGACTAGCAAAACCACCAGGGTGTCCTGATGCTTTGCTGCCTGTAACTTGTAGCATTAGGTAACGCAGAGCATCAGCATAGAGGAGAGTTTGATATACCCCAGCAGGGTCCCTTGGTGAGGCGATCGCTTTACTTCCTTCTGCTATTGCTGGAGTATTACCGTGGGTCTCAAAATCAGGCCAAGCTTCTCCAAAATATTGGATACCTTCGCAAAAATCTGGAACTGTTGTTGGTTTTGGCGTTGTTGCAGTCATACAAATTTATCTGTATTTTTATCTCTTTAATTTTCAGTTAACAATAATTTAACATCTACAGGGATCGATGTTAATTTCTTTTACTTTGGATAGTAATAAGCTCTAGCAATGTTTATTAAGTTATATCTAAATTGAAAAAAACTTAACAATTCAAGTCATTAGAAAATCGAAAAGATAACTAGATAAGAATATGACTCCGACCCAACTACCAATGCCAAAAGCTTATACTCTCATTCGACCCCTAAAATGGGTGGTTCACTTATTGACATTTTTTCATAAATGTGGTTAATAATATGACGATGTATTTCAGGTTCAGCTTGATGGTCTGTGAGTATTCTTCAGCCAATTCCAGGCCATTGTTAATTGTTTAAGAAAAGTCTCTAAAAGAAAATTGCTTTTCAAGGATTTTTTGGCCTCAACAACAAAATTGCGAGATATAGCACTACGTAATTAGGGCGCGGACAATACTAAATGATGAAAATAAGTCAGAGATTACTTTTGTATGGGCGAACGGCCGTATTTGAGTTAAATCCTGACCTGATGGCAGCAGCATTAGCAGTTTGGATATGAGCGAAAGTCGCGCCTAAAGTTACTAATCCTACTGTTGCTGTAGCTACTGATAATTGTTTCACAACTTTGTTCAACATGATTAAATCTGCTGTATAATACCTACACAATTCCGGCACTCACTGAGTAAAACCTGACCCACCCCTCTAGGGCGTGTTTTCAAATCAAATTAAAAATGGGGATTCTGGTTTGTTTGGTTGATTGCATGTAGAAATTTTGAATAACTACTGATAGCCGGGGGGACGGGTCTAGGTGAAGGCGATCGCCCGAACACATATCGCAAATAATCGATCTCAAAAATTCAAACGAACGTTTAATCTCAGCGATTGGTTCCGCCACTGACGCGCTCCGCGTCAATTGAGAAACAGAAACAACAAATATTTCAGTGGTGAAGTGGCTCATCTCTCTTTAAAGATAACTAATATAGCAATGAGCGCTGGTATATTTACAAATTGTAGTAGGGGCAAAAGAGCTAGAAGTCTTAATATTATCGGCAATTTATTCCCCCTGTTCCCTGTTGCCTGTTCCCTGTTCCCTGCGCACAGCGCTATAATTTTCTAAAGTTCATTTTTAATAAGGATTAGTTATATAGCAATGTGCGCTGGCATATTTACAAATTACAGTAACTGTCCAATAGCTAAAAGCCTGATATTATCGGTTTTTTATTCCCCCAGATGAGCTGTTGCCTGTTGCCTGTTGCCTGCGCACAGCGCTATAATTAAACTCCCAATGATATGATTTTGAAAAATCCATCGAAAAAAACACCACTATTACCTGCCTAAGCAGGCAGGAAAGATTCATAACTAAAAAGCTACTTGTGAAGATTAGTTAAGACAAGGTGGGTTTACTTTGCAGCAACCCACCCGATAAAATCAACGATTGTACTTGACTGATGTGAAAGTTTATTCAGGTGTAGATAAATCTCTAACCATCAGAGAGAGGAGAGCGCGAGCAGACTCTTCATTAGGAAATCGGTCCGTTGGATTTGTGTCTAAATCAGATGCGTCCCACTCTGCTTTTGCAGAATCATTAACCTTATTCTGAATAAAGGCGTCACGATCAAATTCTTCGATATTGACAGTAATGCCCATAGCCAGAAGTGCTTGATCGATATCTTCCTCAGTCGGATTGGTATTACCTTGTAGAATTAGATTCTGTTTAATGAGATCCTGAAAAGCTTGATTTTGTTTTCGACTCTCTTCGTTTCTGGCGTTAACAGCCTCTTCTTCCTGATTAGCCTCCTGAATAATCTGTCGAGCTTCGACTGCCATCTGAGCCGCAAACTGAGCATTTCTCAACAGCTCCGTTGCCGAATCTACCACTTGAGACAACAGCGTTTGCAAAGAGTCTTGAAAGTGTTCTTGAATCTTGTCAAATCCATGATCTTTACGGTCTTGAGAAGAATCCTCGCGATCGCCTGCAATTGCTGCTAACGTTTCAAATGCCTCTTTTTCACGCTTGACATCATCAATAACCGTGGGGTCAGAGATGTAGCTTTGTGCAAATTGGTCGTATTCGTCAGTAGAATTGAGAGTGCTATCAAGTGCCTCAATCATATCCTCAAACAGATTACGAATGTTGGTCAAGATGCCGTCGCTGCGTTGATTATTTTCCTCAACAATTGACTTCATTCCAAAAGCCAAGCCTAAATCATCTTCAGTGCTCCACTCGATCTTCTCTTCTGGGTTATCGGGATCGTCAACTTGAAAGAAAAATTTGGCTTGAGCGAAATCGTCATTATTATTGAGCTGAATAGATAGATTCTCTTCTGCCGTTTCCAGGTTTTCATTCAGTCCCGTTAAATTCACCTCTTCGGGATTGGTTTCGTCTAAGTTGGCAATCTGTTCTTGAAGAGAATTAGCGACTTCAACAGCTTCACGAATCGCTTGATCGTCAGGAGCTGAACTATACCCACCAATCAAGTAATTATAGGCAGCCAATTCATCTTGGTACTCATCAAGTTTCTCTTCCAGTGCCGCGAAAGCTTCGTTGCGGGCATTGACTCGATCAAAGATATTGTAGATTGTGAATCCCAGAGAAACAGAACTAACCGTCTTAGAGACGACATCAGCACCAATTGCAATCCTTCTTCGGCGAATTTTTTTGATGGCCTGGGCCTGGGCTTCATCCAGCATTTCTGCACCAGAAAAGGCATTTCTGCGCTCTCTTACCGTTGAAGTTGAAGGTTGACCAAAGCGTTTTCGGATGGCATGACAGACTGCTGTAAACAGTAGATCCGCAGAGGTGATTGCCAAAACGGCGGGGCTGAAACTGATTTGTGCTAAATATTCCTGCACTTCTTGGATTTCTAAAGCAAATTCTTCAGCACTCAGATGATTGTCAGTTCGTTGAGCAGGACCCGTGAGCCAAGCATAGGCGGTCGGAAAATCCCCAAAAGTCAGATTAAACTGACCCACTTTTTCCATCAGTTCCTTGACTTGAACCTGCTTGAAATCGTAAAGCTCCAAGCTGAGATCTAAGGTATTCATTGCATTGTCGAGATTGTCAATGTCAGTCTGCACATTTTTGACTTGTGCGACTTTGGCATCAACCTGTTTTCCGACCTCTGCCACCTCCTGAGACTTATCGCGAAAAGCCGGATCGTAATCATCGCCTAGTGCAGCTTTCGCAATCTCATCTCCCAGAGTCGCGACATCAGCAGTGGTATCTACAATCTCAATAAATGTGCCGACATTTTTAGCAATCTTAAAAAAAGACCCAAATCCCATGATAATTCTCCTAAATTTGATGTTGATTAATTAACTGAAAAATTGAGTGGATGAAAGAGTAATCCTCTCCATCGCGCTAAAGGCTACCCAAAGAATTGAATGGTGAGAGAGCCTAAAGTCATGTTCATAGAGGCAGAATCTTGTTGAACTTCTGCCGAGCCTGTTTTGGCTGTGATAATAATGCCGAAAGCCTGCTGCTCATAAACTTGGATAGAAGCACTGCCCTCAGACGGATCGCTCATTAATGGAGGAACATCATCGTATAAAGTAATGACTTCACGTCCAGAGGGGCTATCCGCAAAAACAACAACCTCGCCAATCGGATTCTCAGAAGCATGAGAACCTCCATAACTCCACTTGATTGACAGAGTTTTTGTCAGTTGTGCAGTTGTGTAATATTTCCAGGTTGCGTCAGAAGAGGTATCGTTTCCCGGAAGGCTATACATACAGACGATCTGATTCAGTTTTTCATTCTGCACGATCAAAGGCTCACTAGAACCTTCAACAGACCAGGACAGCGATGAAATAGCCTGGAAGTTCCTCTGATCAGTCGATTGAGCCTCAGAATAACCCGCTTCGCGATCGACCATCTTGATAATCTCCAACGCTTCTGCTTTGGAAATATTCGGATCAATTGCCGCAACTTTATTTACTCTCTGCTCTAATGGCTTTCCTCTGGTTTGCTCTGCTTTCTGCTTTGCTCGATCAATAATGCCATTGACTGAAATCAAACGATTGACTACCGATCTCAATGCCTCCTGCGTTGATTCAGCCCAAGCTGGCCAACTTTTTAAGGTTTGAGGTGGCTCTACACTGTTGAGAAGCTCATTAATCCGAGAGAGAATTTCAGATTTTTCTTGACGCAATGCGGACAAATCTCGTTTAGCCTCGGCAATATCACGATCTAATTCAGCCAGTGTTTTCTCAAGTTGAGCTTTCTGACGCTCTAATTCTGCAACACTTAAACCAACATCAAGCCCCACAGAAACGACTGCTAAAACCCCTGATGCTCTCCCGGCAAGCTTGCCCACTTTGAGAAACTTTGAGGACTTGGCAGCAGTATTAACCACCGCTGATGAGCCTGTGCGAGTCAGATTTGAGACTTTCGTCAATCGTTTAGCTTTTGACAATGAACCCAGAGCGATTAGTGCAGCGGTTCCATCTGCGACACCGACAATCAGGTTAGACATCGCTATTTTTTTGCCAACTTGCTCCCATTTCTTTGTAGAAGCACTGATCTGATTCACTTGCGCAATAGTTATTGGAGGAAGATCCAGGATTGTTGCCCATTTCTCCCACTCAGGTATCTTCTGAGCTTCTGCTAATAATGTTTCAGCTTCCAGACTCTCCTGAGACAAGAGGGTGACATCCCCACACATATCACTGAGGGTACTCACCAGTTGATCTCGCTGGCGCTCTAAATTTTGACCGCTTTGAAACAATGTTTGAATCTGCGATAACTTTCTTCTGGCTTCCTCCTCCATTCGTTCCAAAAAAGGATAGTGATTTTTCTTAATCGCATCAGCCGCACTCAGGACTCCGGCATCTGACATTGTTTGCTTGGCAGCTTCCATTTCATCATTAAACTGAAAGCCTGTACTCACGTTCGCAATGTCAATCGCGGTGTCTGTAACAATTCGTGTTGCCGATGTGCCAACGTCTTTAGTTACTGACGCAATATCATTAATGACTGGAGATTTGGAAATTTCATTCACAGTCTTTTCCGTCTCCTCAGCAATGACTTTTCCGACATCTTTAAAGGCTTTTCCAACCTTCTTAAAAAAACTCATGTCTATTTCTCCTGTTTTGAGATGCTAAGTACATTCTTGTTGGCAGCAGTTGAGATGCCACCCTGATCGCAGAATATATTGTAATCCCTGACATGATTGATTTTCATCCTAGTTGTGAGTTAATTTTCAGGCGAATTAATCCTGATTTTTTCTGTTCTGCCTA
Source organism: Okeania sp. SIO1H4 (assembly GCF_010672695.1). Taxonomy (NCBI): domain Bacteria; kingdom Bacillati; phylum Cyanobacteriota; class Cyanophyceae; order Oscillatoriales; family Microcoleaceae; genus Okeania; species Okeania sp. SIO1H4. The sequence goes on along the minus strand of NZ_JAAHGB010000019.1, from coordinate 48,535 downwards.
TACTTATTTCTCGTTGTTTTGGAGTTATGCAATTTTCAAAAAAATGAATTCAATTCAATATTGCTCAAAACTGCCTGTTGTAGTAAAGAGACTAATAGAAAGAGTGCTGGGATTTGGATTAAAATTCAACTCGTCTTTTGTAAGTTCAGTAACATCGAAACCACTAGAAAATTGAAATTCACCAATTAAAGCAGCAGCAACTGCCGTACCAGTACCAGCAAATAAAGTACCTAAAGCGAAAGGGATAGCAGCGATGGATGCAATGATTTAGTTTTTCATGTTTTTGGCTTTCCTTTCTTTGAACTCTATGTTTTTATCATCTCCCTTGTTTCTGGAGATGGTGGTGACAAAAGTTACTTAATTCTGGTGATTTTTCGGTTAGGTTTAAGTGATTCAGGAAGTATTTATAGAGTGACTTTGTTAGCAGACAGAATGTGAAGCAGGTAGATAATTCTAGTGATGAGAGTCACAGTCAAAAAATTGCAATAATTAGGTGTAACGGCTTGCAAACAAGCTCAAATTATTTGCAAAATAGGTGCTCTATAGTAGATTTCCAGAGATAAGAGGGGTTTGTCTTCATCAAAACTTCATAACCTATATTCCGCAGGTTTTAATGCTCAATTTGAATGTTTTTTAAGTCAGATAATTGAGATTCAAGCCTTGTCCTTAAGCGTAGGTGTCTAGTAAACTGTACAGTATTCACTAGACACATCACTGTAACTGTACAGCCCAGTTCTTGACAGCAACAGCATTTCTATCAGGATTTAGTTTAGGAGTTTTTATCTAATGAACTTAGCAACTGAGAGAATTATAATTCATCTAAACGAACTGCATGTCGATGGCAGTGTGATTCGTGCCCATCAACATGCTGCTGGAGGGAAACAGGGTGCCAAGCCTCAGAAAAACTAGGTCGTTCTCGTGGTGGTTTTAGTACAAAAATACACATACGTTGTGAGGGGAAAGGTCAACCGATGACTTTTCTATTGAGCCGTGGCCAGCGTCACGAGTCACTGTTTCTGGAAGAATTGATGGAACAAGGAGCAGTGAAGCGTTCTGGGGCAGGCCGTCCGCGTTTACGCCCTGTACGATTAGTTGGAGACAAAGGCTACACAGGTCGTCGCATACGCAATTATTTAAGTCGTCGCGGTATTGGCCTGACAATTCCAAGATGATCCAATGAGCCACGCCGAGGCTCGTTTAGCCGTGAAATATATCGTCAACGCAACGGGTGTTGAACGCGCTATCAATCGACTCAAGCAATGGAGACGTATCGCTACTCGGTATGAAAAACTTGCTGCCAATTATACAGCCATGATCACGATCGCCTGGATTATTTTGTGGCTATAGTTTGAAAACACGCCCTAGCTCCCCTCCCAGGAGGGGATGGGGGTGGGTGATGTTTGCTTCTTGCTTCAACTTTTGAGCGCTCCTGATTACTCAGTTTTAGTTCAAATTTTTTGGCGTACAATCAAATCACCTCCAAGCAGGTTATCAACTATTTTTTTGGCTAAGTCAAAAAAATCCCCTTCTTTTTTTCAGTTATTGCCGGAAATTGCCATAGATATTGATACTAGCAATCAGCTCCTAGAGAATTTCATCTTTTGAAATTCAAAACAATCAAAATTATCCCGAAAATATCCAAAACCAGGATATTACTCGAGATATTCCATAGAAATTAAGGTAAATTGTTATAGCAGTCGAAGCAAAGGCTAGGACAGATCAAAAGCTTAAAACTCAGACAACGTGATACTTTTCCTTCTTCCTTCTTCCTTCTTCCTTCTTCCTTCTTCCTTCTTCCTTCTTCCTTCTGCTATCTAATTAACGATAATTTGTAAATTGTAATGGCACAGGTAAATCTTCTTCTTTTAACCTTTGCATTACTGCTTGTAAATCATCTTTAGACTTAGCAGAAATTCTAACTGAATCACCTTGAATAGATGCTTGTACTTTCTTAAATTCATCTTTAATCAACTTAGTGATTTTTTTAGAAATTTCTTGAGTAAGACCTTTTTGCAGTTTAACTTCTTGCCTAACTCTACCGCCACTAGCAGATTCTACCTTACCAAAATCAAATATCTTTAACGATAAATTACGTTTTGCTGCTTTAGTTTGTAAAACAGTATGAACTGCATCTAAAGCAAATTGACTACTGGTATTAATTGTAATTGTATCTTCTCCCAATTCTAATGTCGTATTAGAATCTTTCAAATCATAACGAGCTTTTATTTCTCGTTCAGCTTGGTCTATAGAATTAACTAATTCCTGTCTATCAAAATCGCTGACAATATCAAAAGATGATGTAGATGCCATAATTATTCAATATATTACTTTTGTTTAACTTCTAAGTATGAAAAAATTGACTAAATTAATATAGCAGTCGCAGAAAAGGTTAGGACATTTCAAAAGTTTAAAAAATCAGACAACTTCAAGAATTTAGAATTTAGAATTTAGAATTTAGAATTACCTCTTCCTATAAATTAAGAGGATTGAATCAAAGGATTTTTTTTTCTTCTTTCTCCATGAATGGAGAGGCTTTATACCTGAATTTTTCGGTAATACTTTTCCTTACTTTCTTATTCCTTGTTCCTTCTCCTAAACCATGAATTACAGCACTTTTTAGAAAACGTGAGGTACACTTTGAAGACTAATCTTTTTTCCCTACTCCCTAAAGTCCTAAAATTTTGTACCTTATTAACTCCAAAACTGCTATAATTTTAGATTTTTGATTGGAAAAAATCTCTTTATCTCTTTATATATTTCAGGTCTTGATATTAGGATTTTTTTTCCTAATACCAACAAATAGTATTACATTTATTACACTTAAACTTTAATTGAGAAACAGAGACTATTCTAAATTAAACCAGCATAATAGATTAAAAATTATTAATACTAATCAAACTGAGAATAAATAAAATAGTAGTACCAGAAGAACTAACAACAAACATTAGCGATCGCCCGATCGGCACATTCAAAATATAAAATATCGAATAAAAAAATCGCGCAATGACAAAAGCAACTGCCGCTCCTATTGCCAAAATAGAATCTTGTTGTGTTAGATATGCCATCAAAGAAGCTGCTGTAAACACAATAAAAGTTTCAAAAGAATTTTGATGTGCCCAAGTTGCCCTCTTAGCATAATCAGGTAATTTTTCAAACATAGCCCGAGGTGCACCCAGGTCATAGCCTACTTTAACACGACCGTAGGCTACTACTAAAAAAGGTGCGTAGACTAGCACTACTCCTATTACTATGGAATCTAATAATATTGATGATGCTGGTAAATCCAACAAACTCATTTTTTTCGCTATGTTAATCTAGATAGAACAGAGTTACTACTTTACGTTGATCTTCTGCATCTTGACAAGTCTTCAACAGAGTATTACTTTCATGAAAAGCAAAGCAAATAAGCTGTTGACATCGAGAAATAATTTCCTGGTTACAAATAGAGCTTGCTTCAGCTAAAGATAATTGGTCATTTTTAGGATTTTCCACTAAATGAATAACCTTATCCAATTCTTGGCGAGATTCTCTAGGTTGCCGTTTCATACTTTGAGGTAAAATAACAGTAACTAAGTTAGGATCGGCTCTCATTGCCCCCCGAACTACTGCTAAATTAGTACCTGTTGCCCCTGATGTAATAACATGATTCGATCCTAAAACCAAGGCATAACTTAACAACTCAATTAATTGTTGATGAGTAATAGGAACATGACGAGAACCCAAAATAGCAATTCGTTTAGAACCTGTTTGTTGGATTGCTAAAAGTTCCTCTAAAAAGTCATCTACCTTGGGAATATCAATTGATTGACTCAAAGATTTTATCTACTGTAATAAAATTGCCTAGAGGATTATAACAATTAAATATATTTTTGTACATCTATATTTGTAGGAAAAATAACAATTGATCGTTAAAAATCAATCGCTCAAAACTCCAGGATGGGCAAAGGCTTTTTCTCAACCAGCTCAAGAATTCCCACCTACTCCCCTACCAATTATTTCTGGTGTTGTCCCCTCTGGATTAAGAGGTTGTTTATATAGAAATGGTCCTGCTAGATTATCCCGGAATCAACAAAAAGTAGGACACTGGTTTGATGGAGATGGTGCAATTCTAGCAGTGCATTTTAATTCTTCTTTTCTAGAAAATCAAGAACCTTGGGCTGTTTATCGTTATGTGCAGACAGCAGGGTATCAACTTGAGACAGAAAAAGAAAGATTTATTTTTGGTGGCTATGGAATGAACCCTCCAGGAAATCTGTGGGACAAGCTCACTCAACCAATAAAAAATGCTGCTAATACCTCAGTTTTGGCTTTGCCAGACCGTCTTTTAGCGCTATGGGAAGGTGGAAATCCCCACACTCTTAATCTGGAAACTTTGGCAACTTTGGGACTAGAAGATTTAGGAGGCTTAGAAAATCATCAAAGCTATTCAGCTCATCCTAAAATAGATAGTGCCACAGGTGACATATATAACTTTGGAGTAACTCCTGGACTAAATAGCTCGCTCAATATATACCGCAGTAATAGTACTGGAAAAATTCAGCAAAAAGGTCTGATTCCCATATCTGGTGTCCCTCTAATTCACGATTTTGTGTTAGCAGGTCCATATCTAATATTTTTTATTTCACCAGTACGTTTACAACTACTGCCAGCTTTTACAAAGATAAAAAGCTTTAGTGATGCTTTAACCTGGCAACCAGAGCTAGGAACACAGATTTTACTGGTTGATTGCTCATCTCTACAACTCATCAGTCGTCAAGAAACGGAACCCTGGTTTCAGTGGCACTTTGGCAATAGCTATGTAGACTCGGATGGCACAATATTAGTCTACTTAATCCGCTATACAGATTTTGACCAAACAAATAAGTACCTTCAAGACGTACCTACTGGCCAAACTCATACTCCTGCTAATGGGATATTTTGGCAGATACGCCTAGACCCTAAATCTGGTCGTATCATAGATAGTTATAAATTATTAGACATTCCCTGTGAGTTTCCTACGGTTGCTCCTGCTAAGGTCGGAAAACCATCTCGCTTTACTTATTTGTCAGTTCATCAACCGGGAATAGATATTAGTCAAGAAATGTTTGGGGCGATCGCCTGTTTCGACCATCACAAAAATACCCTTACTACCACCGATTTAAGGCCAAACTGCTACCCAATGGAACCTATCTATGCTCCTGATGCTGAAGATTCTCAGAAAGGATGGGTATTAACTGTTATTTTTGACGGAGAGCGCAACTGTAGTGAGGTCTGGATATTTGATGCTTCTAACTTAGATGCTGAACCTGTTTGTCGGTTAGCCTTACCAGAAGTTATACCAATGGGTTTCCACGGTATTTGGAGTCAGGAGCATTGAAAAAGGCAAAAGGTACCTATGCTGAAGGTCTAATAATATCAAATCCGGTTAAACAGTTATAGATTGGTTAAGTCTTGAGGAGTCAACCCACCCGCGCGCTCCTCCCAGGAGAGGGAGGACTGAGTCAGGAGGAGAGAGAATCACTTTGATGAGCGTAGTTATGACGATTGAATAATTTTTTTATGTCTAATTCAACGGATTTGATATAACAATTACCAAAAGTAAGATTATACTTAGGTAGCACTTCAATTATTAAGTAATTAACACAAGCTAAATTATCTTTTTGATAATTAGGGCTTACATATCAAATATAAAAGCATTGACAGGTAAAGGTTTTAGCTTTTTTTCGCTATAAAAAAGTGCAACTTTTTAAGCTTGAGCGACCAAAAAGTTAGGATAAAAGGCAGAATAATTGCAGAAAAATCAAGGGATAAAATATCCGACTATCTCCTCTAAATCCCCCATTCCTCCTGAATCCTGACTCTTTAATCCTGACTTCCCCTCCTGGGAGGGGGAGGGGCCAGGGGTGGGTTCACTCCTACCTCATAGCAAAAGACTTCCATAAGCAAACCCTAATTACCACGCTGGTTAGCATTAATTATTCTTGTTTTTACTTCCACTCCTGGGAGCAGGTCTAATTTTTTGTCGTCAGAGAATATTTACAACCCTATTTTTTTTGAGATTCTGTGCTTCCCACACTCCCCACACTTCCCACACTCCCCACCCCCTCTTCCTTTTTTTTCTAGTGACAATAAATTGACCCTGCCTCCTGGGAGGGGTTAGGGGTGGGTTCACTCCCTTGCCTTTCCCCATAACCCCAAACAATTTCAAGCACCGTGTAGACGGTGGAGTATTAAACCCGTAAAAGAAAAGATAATTTTTTGACTAAATCTCTAGCTGAAAATGACTGAGCAAATGCTCAAAGTTGAAGTCTTGTGCCATTAGTCTATTCACACATTCTACTTTCATAGGTTCGTGTAAACGTACAGTACCAAAAGTTCTATCTATAATTTCTACAGTAGATAGAGTATCACAGTCCACTGACAAAACAGGTACTTCCACATACTCAGCACGACGCAGTACTAACTCATCCGGAGGCAGTTGCCCAGTTAAAATTAGACAATGGGTAGAAGTTTCTAAAGCTGCTAGTTGAATGTCTGTGCGATCGCCTCCGGTAACTACTGCCATATTTGTAGTTTTACGGAAATATTTAATAGCTGCACTAACATTCATTGCACCAATTGTCAAGCTTTCGACCATTAAATCCAGACGGTCAGGGCGACAAAGTACCTGGGCGTTTAATTGTTTAACTAATTCTGCCACTGTGACACTGCGTAAGAGACTGCTTCTCGGCAATATTCCTAATACAGGAATGTTCCTAGACTCTAGAAAAGGTCTCACTAAAGTAGTTACTGTTTCTTGTGCTGCTAGTGGTACATCATTAATGACCACACCCAAAAGGGAACTACCCAAACGTTGTTTAGCTGAGAGTAAAGAGTCTATATAAGAACCTGAATTTGGACGAGTAACCAAAATTACGGCAGCATTAAGAATTTCCGCAACTTGTACTATGGATAGTTCAAATAGATTACCCTCATCTAAATTACTTGGTCCTTCTAATAAAACTAAATCTTCTCCTTCTACCTGTAGATATTGAGCTAGAGATTTTTGATAGTCAGTGTTGTCCTCTCCAAGCAAACGCTTTGTGATAGTACTTTCATCTAGCATCAACAGAGTTGGCCGAATACTATTTTCTGAAAGCTTGAGAGTTTCAGTAATAAACTTTACATCAGCATCAATTTCTACAGATACTGAATTTAAAGAGTTTCCCAAGGGTTTTCCATAAGCAATGCTTATCCCTTGCTTTTGCAGCTTATGGGCTATTCCTAAAGTAATTGTAGACTTGCCACTGTAAGCTTCGGTCGATCCAATTAGCAAATGATTGGCAGATTTTGGCACACCCTCACTCCCGCAATCAATGAACTTGTCAATGTCAATATAATTTGGATTTTAGATTAAATGTTGTCAATTTGTTTCACATTTTTAAATTATAAGGTTGACACTCCCGCGCCGTCAAACGGCGGGAATTGTTAAGAAATATAAATCCTTAAAGGGTTAGCCAAAAGCCCCCTATACACTCGCTCAAAATTGAGTTTGTGCTTACTTTTCACTAAAATATTGACACTACCATTAATATCTTCTGAAACCAAATGTTGAGCTTTTGTCTGATACAACCCATACTTTATTCTGTTACCCGAAAATTTAGTTTGACTGGGGTTATTGGCATTGTCAACAGGTATTTATCTCGGTCGTAAAAACTCACCTTGGACGAGTAAGACTGTTGTTGTTCCAAATAGTCAATTCCGTATCGAAAACACAAGGCTTTAAGTTTTTGCCTCAATTGCCAAAAAGGAATCTGAACAAAGTTTTTATTGTTGGAGTGACCAATATTAATCTCTTGTTTGATATTTTTAGTATATAGCGACATTAATCAAATGTAAAACACTGCTAAAAGCACGGGGTTTCAAATCCAAACTTTTCGATGAGAACAAGATTAAATCTCAGGAATTACATTTCAAGCTGAATCACTCATAGCGAAGTAACTTTCCATAAAAATTCTTAGAAAAATCTACATTACGAGTACGATGATAAATTAGCAATACATCGATTAAAGAATCAACAAACTCATAAGTGGCCATTGTTGTATCATAACTAAGCTCCTGATTACCATCAAACTGCATTCGGCAACGAGTTATGTCTGCAGGTAATATAGAAACATTCCAGGTGATAACAAAAGGGATATTTTCTCCTCCTTCTATACCTCTCGCTCCTTCAAGACTTTTTTGTTTGTAAAGACTAATAGCATGAGCTAAGTATTTACGTCTGTTATCTGGGTAATATGGAGTGTAAACAGCTATTTCCCCTTTTTCGGCTGGCTTTAATTGATTAATTGACATCCTCTAGTTTCCTGAATCAATAATATCCATTCCTCGGAAATTATATTATAAGTAACTATAGTCTCAATGTATAAAAGCTAAATTTAAGTCAACGTTTCAGCTGTCTTAAAAAATCAGCTCTAAAACTTTATATTACCTGTGGTGTAGCAATTGTTAGCCAAACTACCCTCTAGATTCTTGACTTACTAAATTCTTTACTTAACAAAGATTATATTTATAGTTTTTTCAGACGGAATTAGGTTAGTCTCTTAAAACATAAGAAAATTATTAGTGATTGGATCTTTAAGATTAATTTAGTTATGCCCAACAGTTCTTGGCCAAAAAATGATTATTATAGGGAAACCCAAATCAATCAAAACGATAACTTCTGTAACGAACAGCAAAATAATCAGGTAGCACAAACTAAGAAATACTTAGATCAGAGTCAAATCAAACAAGAAAAGGAAGTGTTAAGTAGTCATCAGAATATTTACGATGGTCGTAGACGTAAAGCAGCACTTATGTCATTTCTGATTTGGACCACTACTATCGCTCTGCACTTACTTTCCTGGGGATATTGGGTAATTTTAGGTCTGACTGGTTTACTATCAGTTCAACTTATGAGAATACTATTCGCTCAACCAAAACTACCTCCAAAACCTCTATCAGAAGAAAATTCGACAGACTGGCCTTATATATCTCTGTTAGTAGCAGCTAAAAATGAAGAGGCTGTAATTAGTAAATTGGTAAAAAATATCTGTACTTTAGATTATCCAACCAATAATTACGAACTTTGGGTAATAGATGACAATAGTACAGATCAAACCCCTGTATTGTTAGAACAGTTGGCAAAAGAATATCAGCAGCTTAATGTTATTAGGAGAAGTCCAGATGCCAGTGGAGGTAAATCAGGCGCTCTCAATACTGCGATACCTTTGATTAAGGGAGAAATTTTAGGAGTGTTTGATGCAGATGCAGAGGTAACACCGGATCTCCTCCGAAAGGTAGTACCACTTTTTGCCAGAGAAAAAGTAGGGGCAGTACAAGTTAGAAAAGCGATCGCCAATGCAGGTCTAAATTTTTGGACAAAAGGCCAATCAGCAGAAATGGCTCTAGATAGTTTTTTTCAGGAACAACGAATTGCAATTGGTGGGATTGGAGAACTCAGGGGGAATGGCCAATTTGTACGTTTGAATGCCCTGAAAGAATGTGAGGGATGGAATGAACAGACTATTACTGATGATTTAGATTTAACAATTCGTCTACACTTAAACCAATGGGATATAGATTTTCTCAGTTTTCCGGCAGTAATGGAGGAAGGAGTAACTAACCCAAAAGCTTTGTGGCATCAACGTTCCCGATGGGCAGAAGGTGGGTATCAGCGTTATCTAGATTACTGGCAATTGATTTTGCGTAACCGAATGAGATTTGGTAAGACTTGGGATTTATGGCAATTTTTGGTGACCCAATATCTAATATCGGTTGCTGCTGTACCTGATTTTCTGATGGCAATAATTTTGCGTCGTTTACCCATCACCAGTCCTTTGACTGTGTTTACTGTAACAGTTTCTGTATTGGGAATGTTTATTGGTTTACGTCGAACTAGGAAACAAGAAAAGAGTATGGTTGGAGAAGGGAAGTTGGACTTTGTTTCTGAGAAAGAACATCCATTGTCTATACTACTTACTTTTTTAGAAAGTGTGCGAGGCACTTTTTATATGTTGCATTGGTTTGTAGTGATGGGCGCTACTATTACCCGGATGTCTATATTACCTAAGCGACTAAAGTGGGTAAAAACAGTTCATAAAGGGGATTGGGAAAGTTAAAAATTTAGGTTATTATTATCTAATTACTTAGTTTGATGGTAATTTGAACTACTCTTACTAGCGATCAATAATGTTTTTAACAGACTAAGTATCGGAGATGAAATATATAGCAATTCTATTTCTAAAGTGTGAAACCTAAGTTTGATGTTATTTAACTAAAATCACGATACTCAAAGTTATAGGCATAAAAATTTTTCAGATTTAGAATTGCTAAAATTATCATAAACTAATCAATTGATTGATCTACATAAAATTAATCTAATTACTTCTAATAGTAACATTGATCAAATAAATTATGCAAATTCCGTTTTGAACAAAAAGGAATAAAGACAGTAGTTCCTTTTTAAAAGAAATAATGATGCTCCTTCAAGACTATTAATTAATAATTTAAGAAAAATTAAATTTTATTTTAACTATTAAGTACATTCGCAAACATAATAGCTGCAAAATTGATAAAATAAATATCGGAGAACTTAAAACAATCATATTATCAACTTAAGAAAATTAAACGTTAAAGTTAGTATGGATTTATTAGAATATCAGGCAAAAGCTTTGTTTAGTGGGATGGGAATTCCTGTTTTACCATCTCAAAGAATAGATTATCCTAAAGATTTAAAAAAATTAAAAATACCTTATCCAGTCGTACTTAAATCTCAAGTTCATGCTGGAGAAAGAAGTAGCTTAGGTGGAATTAAATTTGTTGAAAATACAATTGATGCTGTGGCAGCAGCTCAGGCAATTTTTAATTTGCCGATCAAAGATGAGTATCCAGAAGTTTTATTGGCAGAAGCAAAATATAATGCTAATCAAGAATTATACTTAGCAGTTGTTTTAGATCCAATAGTACGCCGTCCTGTACTTCTCGGTTCAGCACAAGGAGGTATTGATACAGAAGCAGCGATGACAAGGATGCAACAGGTAGTTGTTAATCAACAATTTTCTCCCTTTTATGCACGTCGTCTAATGGTAAAAATTGGACTCGAAGGAAAACTGATAGAATTAGTGAGTCATATAGTGGAAAAAATGTATCAATTATTTATAGAAAAGGATTTAGATTTAGTAGAAATTAATCCTTTAGGTGTGAGTCCGACAGGAGAAGTCATGGCTTTAGATGGTAAAGTAAGTGTTAATGACCGTGCCCTAGGTCGTCATCTAGAATTGGTAAATTTAGTGGGCAAAAATATTACTAATAATGATGAAATTCAAGAAAAACAAGTAAGTCAAATAGACAAAAATTCTTTATTAATTACAAATAATTCCAATGCAGCAGCTAATGAAAAAATTATTCCAGATTATCAACTAAAGTTTACAGAATTGCAAGGAAATATCGGAATTTTATGCAATGGTGAAGGTTTAACAATGGCTACTGTTGATTTGGTAATGGAAGCTAATGGAAACCCAGCAAATTTTCTGAATATTAAGTTGGGTGATTATTTGGAGATCAAGGATAGTTTACGAATAAAAATGTTTGCTGCTTTGGATTTAGTTAGTCAAAAGGAAAATGTAAAGGTAGTATTGGTGAATTTTCTAGGTATAGTTCAGACAAGTGATGAGTTGATTACTATAGTTTACGAGTATTTGAATAATTTAAAAACTATGGACAAGAGTAATATTATTTTTATACTGCGTTTATTAGGAGGTGAAGTGAGTAGAGCTAGAGAACGTTTATCAGGTCTACCAGTAGAGGTAATCGAAAATTTAGAAGATGCAGTTACTAAAGCTGTTTCTTTAGCTAAGTAGTGGTAATCAGAAGAGAAATTACATATAATTTTAACTCGAATATCATTAAGGGTAATAAATCAAAACCTTTGACTGATACTGATAATGATGGCCTGCTTAATAAATGCCTATACAAATAAGGGCTGAAGAATTATGAATTTAACTCTAGATAGTAAGGTAATAGTTCAGGGTGTTACAGAAAAAATGTCTACCCAGATAGCCTTAATGATGAAGTCCTATGGAACAAATGTAGTAGCAGGTATTAGTCCTGGAGAAGGGGGACAAGAATGGTCTGGTATACCTGTGTTTAGTTTGGTAGAGCAAGCAGTGGCAAAAGTGGGTATTATTGATACCACTTTGATAGTTGTGCCTGCTTATAGGGTATTAGATGCTAGTTTAGAGGCGATCGCTTCTGGCATTAAACAAATTGTCATCGTTACAGAAGGAGTGCCACCTCTAGATATGGTCCAGTTATTGAGAAAAGCTGAGGCTACAGAAACTCTGATTGTTGGACCTAACTGTGCAGGTATTATCGTGCCGGATAAATTACTGTTGGGCACTCATCCAACTCAGTTTTACACACCAGGCCCAGTGGGGATTATTAGTCGCAGCAATACTCTTACTTATGAAGTAGCTTGGGAATTAACAAAGTCAAGATTGGGGCAATCTATCTGTGTTAGTATTGGTTGCGATCCAATTGTTGGTTCTTCTTTTTTGCAATGGTTACAAATACTAGATGAGGATGACCGCACAGAGTTAATTGTTTTAGTAGGAGAAGTTGGTGGTGCAAGTGAGGAAATTGCAGCTTCTTATATATCAGAAACAATTGATAAACCTGTAGTTGCTTATATTGCTGGTATTTATGCTCCAATAAATCAAAATTACACTCACGCTAGTAGTTTAATTAGTGCTAGAAACTCAAGGGTAAAACATAATTTCCACAATCAGATGAAGAGTAAAATTTCAGCTTTTAAAGAATTTAAAATACCAGTAGCAAAACGACCTTCGGAAATCCCTAGCTTAGTGAAATATTCACTAGAAAAAAAGTATGTTTAATTGAATTTTTGACTAATTAATTATTAGTCAAAGTTAATGAAGTTTTAACTTTTTTAGTTTAAAGAGCTAAGTAAGAGTTTAGAGCTGATTTATAAAGTAAATCTTAAGTTAGCTAGTGGCCCAACAATCAAGTGAATTAAAGGGCCATAAATCATCGCTTCACTTACATCTGAATACACCTCATAATCTTTACTTAAATGTCGAAATCTATTCAACCAAGCAAAAGTGCCTTCAACAATCGATCACTTAGGTAGGCGCTCAAAAGTTTGGGCAGTTCTTCTGATGACTTCCACTCTAACGCGATACTGCTGACGCAAAGCTAGGCGAATGCCACAAACTTTCGCTTACTGCACTCGCAAAATTTTTACCAGAATAACCCTGATCTACCCAAAGCACCTCTAGTTTCAACAGCTTATCCTTAGCTTCATTCAGTACCACGACTGCTCCTAATCGTTCTGATTAAACCTGTGATTGCCAGGCAGACTTATAAGTATGTCTGATGTCAAATCCGGTGCTGATTCTCATTGTTAACAGACCCACTTCTAGTCTACTTCATATCAAATTTTCCTCATTGCTGAAAAATACAATTGTTTGATCACAAAGATTTCAGCTATTTTTTGGTGAGTCTGTTTAACCGGATTTGATGTAATTAGGGCTTGCTGATTAAATCTAAAAGCATTGACATATAAAGACAAGTGCCTTTTTGAGGTCGAAAAAAGTGCCTGGTTTTCAGCTCTTCATGCTCATGCATGGAGGGTATTTTAGGCAAAAGTTGGGCAGAGAAATCATTCTGACAATTCTTACTCCTACCTACTCTAAATTCCCCGTTCCTCCTGTCTCCTGTCTCCTGTCTCCTGTCTCCTACCCTTCACCCATAAGACTTTTTCAGCAAACCCTAATTATTATTTGTCTAAAGGGTGATGCTCTGCCAATAGTTTTTCAACTTTTGCTTCATCAAGTCTGGCAGTTATCCTTTGATATTCGTGATTATCTCTAATAGTTTTTGCTAGGGTAAAAGTGGAACCTACTGAGAATGTTAAACCCATTCCTAAAAAGCCTTTAATCCAATTATCTACAGGTAGGTAAATAATACCGATCGCGGTGCCAGAAGTAGCTAGAATAAAGGAAGCCCAAACTTGAAGTATCCATGCAGCAGTATCTTTTTGTTGAGTATATTTGTTAGTCATAAAATTATTACCTCAAATCAAAGTTTTTGGCTGATTTCTTTGTATTTTATATGTATAAACTTACAGTAATATTAGTAGAGTGACAGTTTGAATATATACACAGGTGATCACTCTTATTTTAGCTTTTTTTAAACGCTACAAATAGGGTTTGAGATGTACAACATGATATTTAGGAGTAGACAGTCAAAAAATTGTACTATAGCAGTACGTTTTTTGGTGTTTGACGGTAAATTTTGGTTGTAATATCATGTCCGGTTAAATAACCTCACAATTATTAGAAATCTCTATAAAAGAGGGAGTAGGGAGTAGGGGGAAAGAATTGATGAATAAAAGTACGATAATTAATTTTATTTTTTATGATTGGAGATGTCTATTAGACTAAAATCTTGATCATTAGGTAATTGGAAGTATGTGCAATTAGACAAACTTTTTATTAGATCATTTCCGGATAATTAGCTATCCAAAACCTTTTACCTTTAAACCAATATTTCCTTCTGCCTTCTGCCCTCTGCCTTATGCCTTCTACCTTATTCAATTTGTAGGAGTTAACGGCCGTTAACCCCTACTATGTTTTATCGTCAAAAATTAACTTTTCTTTTGTTGATTATTTTGTTCTAGAACAATTTCTTTCATCGCTTGAAATGAACGAGAATTTGATGCTCCTTCAATAGCTTTCACTGCTAAATCTTGAACCTGTGTCAAGGTGGAATCTAATTGTGCAGATAAATTTTTAATTCGTTGTTCTTGATTTTGAATTGTCTGCTGTAAAGATTGAATCCGTAGTTCATAAAATTGCTTTTCTCCTTCGACTTCTTTTGCTAATAAATCAGATTTAATTTTCGCTTGATAAGTACCAATATTTCGCCCATTTTCCTTACCGTTATTAATATTAGACTCTAGTTCTTTTTTAAAGTTTTCTACCTCAGTTTTGACCTCTGCAAATTCTTTTTCCCGTTCAGAAATAGACTGCTCTCTTTCAGACCATATTTTCTCTTGTTGCTGTTGAAATTCTTCTAACTCCTTATACAAATTTTTCTTGTTTTGTTCATACTGGTCAATATCTAGATTGTGTTGCAAATTCAAGTCATATTTATAAGTTTCTTCATCTCGTTGGCGAGTTTTATTCTGCTGTTCATTTCGTTCTTTTATTGTGCGTTGATATTCCTGTTGTTCCTTTGACCAAGTTTGTTTACTTGACTCTATTTCTTGTTGTAATTCTTCCTGGCGATCGCTAAATTCTGTCTCGAATTCTTTGGCGCTTTGTTCATACTGTTGAATCAAATCATCTAAAGTATTTTCCTCGATATTTTCTAAACTATGCAAATTGTTTAATTGTTGAATTTCTTCTGTCACTTGCTGTCGAACTTCTTCTAATTTAGTTGCTTCTGAAGTAAGTTTTTCTGATAATTCGCTGATAGCTCCACCAAAGCCATTTTGCACCATCAACAAATTTTCAATTGTGTACTGCATACTTGGTTTGTTACAAGTTTGATTTAAGTTCATAAATTTTGCAACTTCTTTTTCTGGTTTTTTTGATATTGAATCTACAGAGGTTTTACCTGTAGTTTTACTTTCCTGACTTAGCTGATCTATTTCTGCTTCTAGGGCAGACTTTTCTTTTTTTAGTTCTGCAAAAGCTTCTAAAATTTCAGCCTTAGTATTTTTATAATTAACTCTTTTAGCCATGTGTTTTCTCCTGTTAAACTTGAAATTATTCGATTGATTTGAGCTGGAATATAGGTGGAAAAATTTGGTATAAATACCACCTAAATATTTATACCAATTGAAATAGCAGTCAGCAGTCAGCAGTCATATCAAATCCACTTAATTGAACATAAAAAAATTCTCTAATTGCCATAACTACACTCATCTTTTTAATTCTTTCTTCTCCTGAATTCTGAATTCTAAAGACTTAACCATTCTATAACTGTTTAACCGGAAATGAGGGATTTAAACCCCGATAAAAACGCACCACAGGCTTTTTCAAATGTAAGCAAACAGCCGTCAGGTATTAGCTATCAGCTATTAATTTTGGGTCTGTGTAAAAGCAACCTTTGAGATTGAAAAAGAATAAAAAGTTACTGCCATGCGTCCCTGGACAAAACCTAAGAAGTAATTATTCATTACTAATTGCTGATAACTTAATTATTACTTTCAAATATAGTGGAGGACTTAAACCCTTAGATTTTTAGCTGATAGCTAAATGCTTACGAGCTACTAGATAGAGTAGACAAATTTTAGGGTTGCTGAATGGCTATATGATGAATGTAGTTTATAGCTTTTATCACAGTCGAAGAAAAGGTTAAAACTCAGAAAGCGTAAGGTAAGGATTCAGCTACTAGCTGTTAGCTATCAGCAACAATATTCTCTGCTTAAAGGACAGTGTTTAAATTAACAACTGACTTTAAGGACAAGGGAGGTAACTTTTTTAGTAAGACAGTTAATAAAGGTATTATCCTAAACTAAAAGTACAATAGCTGATAGCTGATGGCTGACAACTGAATGCTTACAGCGTAAGATTTTTTCTTCTTCCTTCTTCCTTCTTCCTTCTCCCTTCTTCCTTCTTCCTTTCAACAACAACTACTTAGCTTGAGCGCCATTATTAGAACTAGCAAAAGCTCTCATCGCTAAATCTTGTGCTTGCTTCATTCCCGCTTGTAACTGAGTGGAAATATCGTTAATTTGTTCAGTTTGTCGCTCAATTGTTTCTTCTAAAGATTCAATCTTTAACTCATAACCATTCTTCATTCCTTCCCACTCTTTGGCAAATAAATCTTCTTTAACTTTTGCCTGTCGGGTTGCTTCTTTAATTGCATCATCTTTCGCTTTCACATAAGCCTGCTTCAACTCTTCTTCAAAACCTTCAACTTTCTGTCTGTTTTCTTCAAATTCAGCTTGATTTTCTGCCAAATAACTTTCTCTTTCCTGCCATTTTTTTTCCTTCTCTTGATTTAACTCCTGTAATTCTCGTTCCAAATTCCGCTTCGTTTCTTCATATTCATCCATTTCAATTTTACGCTGATGTTCCAATTCATATTGATAGTCAGCAGCTTCATTTTCTCGTTGTTTAATTAACAATTGATTTTCTTCCTCAATTGCTGCTTCATACTCTTGTTGTTCCTTTTGCCAAGCTTTTCGCTTAGTAGTCATATCCTTTGATATATTTTCTTGATGTTCGCTAAAATTCTGCTCTAGAAATCCTAACTTTTCTTGATGTTCTTGAGTTAAAATATGTAGTGCATCAGCAACAACACGAATTTTTTGTAACTCTTGTAGATGTTGATTTTCAATTTCAATTGCAAGCTTTAATTCCTCAAGTTTAGTAGATTCTTGATGCAAATTGTCTAATAACTGATTAACAATACTACCAAAATCTAATTGTAAATCAGCCAAACCTTTAACAATACTATCTGCAGTATAAGTAGCAGCAGTTTCTAGGATTTGTTTCCCTTTTTCTTTCTCTGCTTCCTCCTCCTTAGTTGCTACTTTTGATGCAAGATTTTTCCTGGCAGCTAAAATTTCTTCAAATGATTTCATCACTCTAAATTTGCTACTTTCTGATGCAGTTTGTGTCATTTTTTTTCTCCATAATGTTGATAATTTTACTCGCTTCATCTCCATAAATCACTCGCTGTTTGCGGAGCATGAACTTAGGAAATGCTAACTGTTTAAATGCCGTTTGCGGAAAATTCCGTCAGGAAACGCTTTTTAATGTGATACAGTAACAACTAACCCAATAATTGAGATTTAAAGCCTTTCCTTTAAAGGATAAACAAGAAAACATTTTCATTTTAGTCAATCCTTTTCTTTTCAAAGAAGGGTAATTATTAATTATTAATTATTAATTATTAATTGTTGAACCCAGTTTCCGAAGTTGCTTCAAAATATCTTCATATTCTTGGGCAGTATTTAATTTTTTCCTAGTCGTTTCTGGTGCTAATCACTTAAGAGTTTTCTGGCATTTTTCACAGCGATTTCCTTTCCAGCAGCAACAATCATCTACTAACTCTAAAAGAGTCGATTTTAAGCGACTATTTTATGTCAGTAATGCCTGGTAGTTATTTTGAATAGATTCAACAACTAAACTAATATGTTGTAAATCTTGACTGAAGTTTTCCAGGTCATTAATAGCATCAGTTCTAATTTGATGTTTAACTTCTAATTTTCCCCGTAAACTATCTTCCCATTCCTGGGTTTGTGGTGTTTTTGCACCCTGATGAATCCTGAATTTAGCAATTTTACTCATTTGTACCTCTTTAAGTTTTCCCGATGTTTTTTATTGGCATAAAACTACAAAAACTTTCAAGCTAAAAGCTGTAAATAGAGACGCAAAAAATTCATCAACAGCCTTTGGCTGGAAGTCACGAAGACCTCCTCAGGAGTCAATTGATTCTGTCTCCTGACTCCTGACTCCTGACTCCTTCTTCAAGAAGATAATGCAGCAGCTAAAGACTCATTTCCCTGTGGTAACGCTTGATCATTACTAACATTTAAACTCAGCGAATAATTTTGTTCGCTATTAGTATGAGCTACCATCAAATTAGCAGTTTCTTCAGCAGATAAATTATCTAAGCAAACCATCTTTCTAGTTCCTTCTAAATCAATCATTCTTGAAAGATTATTTTCGTCAGAAAGCACTGCTGCTGCCTGCTGAATAATCGACCAATCTGTACGTTCTTGCCAACGCCATTTTAAGCTATAATAATTGATGGGTTTTACTACACCATTTTCATCTGGTTTCTGACCGCTATGCTTGACAAATTCAGGAAGAAAAATCCCTGTTGCTGGCTCCACTCCTTGACTTTGAACTGAAGCAATTAAACGATTAAAATCATTCAAAGAACGACCTTTAATATATGTCACCATTAACACTCCATGAGGTAATTCTCCTGACTCAGCAATAAACCAGATTTGACCCCATAATGTATTAATTGTTTGACCTAAATTGCCGAAAAACTTGCTAAACTTGATGATTGTCATTGAAACTTTAGAACCATAATCTGTGTCTCCAATCACCCATTGTCCTGACTGACAATTATTACGAACTGCAATAGGAATTTCTGGTACTAATAAAGCTTGTTTCGGTTTAGCTCCAAACACATAAATTTTTGCTTTAACATTAGAATTAGACATCTTTTATTTCCTTGAATTTTATTTTTTTCCTGCTTTGAAGAAAGTAGTAGGTTATATAACAGGCAACAGTGAGAAAAGTATCTCTGGCGTCTTACGGTTCATCATCAACATAAGTCAAACACCAACTCGTTCCTTGCTATGGTGAAACCATTGCCTGTTCAACCATCTCCGCGTCACCGCGTCCCCGCGTCCCCCCATCTCCCCATCTCCATCTCCCCATCTCCCCATCTCCCCATCTCCCCATCTCCCCATCTGAGAAAAGTATCTCTGGCGTCTTACGGTTCATCATCAACATAAGTCAAACACCAACTCGTTCCTTGCTATGGTGAAACCATTGCCTGTTCAACCATCTCCGCGTCACCGCGTCCCCGCGTCCCCCCATCTCCCCATCTCCATCTCCCCATCTCCCCATCTCCCCATCTCCCCATCTCCCCATCTCCCCATCTCCCCATCTCCGCGTCTCCGCATCCTACCCCCACCAACCAATTTTTTCAGCAGTCTAAATTAATTAATTAGATGTGTCGCCTTTGCTGGTTGTGGATATTGATAATCTGTAGTTGCTTCCTGCTGCGCTTTAATAATTCGCAATGCTCCCAACAAATGCTCTAACATTTCTATGTGAGCAGGAGTAAAGTGAATACTGAAGCCTTCCACGTCTCTTGCATACCCTGGGCAAACAAGAGAAGCTGAACTCTGTTCTTCATGGGTAGCAATATACAGCCAGTCTTCGTCTTCCAATTTGTAGTGTGTATCTGTCCAGGTTCTCAGCATAATGCTATCCTCCAGGTGAGCGGTACTTGTTGAGACTCTCATAAATTTACAATTAGCCAACTTGAGCATGACTCCATATATAGAGCCTAAATTTAATTGACTTAATTTTCAACCTTACCAGTAGTGTATCATAAGTTGACTTTTTTTTCAACTAAATCTATTGTAGCGCTAGTTGATTTTATCGTCAAGAGTAAAGTTGAAATTTTCGTCAAAGTTGCTTACAATGCTTATTAGGAGGTAAAAGCCGTGGAAAAAAGTTTTGGAAAGTTAATTAGACAGGCCCGTAAAGACAAAGGATATTCCCAACGAGAGTTGGCCAAATTCTTAGGAGTGGACTTTACATATTTGTCCAAGCTAGAAAACGATCGCGCCGACTATGCACCAAAAGAAGAAGTGATTCGTGGGTTAGCTAGGAATCTCGATTTGGATGAAGAGGAATTAATTTTCCTCGCTGGCAGAATTCCTCAACAGTATGAGGAGATTCTTAAGCAAAATCCAAAAGAGATGCTCGCATTGTTCCGACGAATGCAAGAAAATCCTGAATTCGCTCAAACAATATCTCAAGCTGCAACAGAGGGAGAATGAACCGTGAGTATCCTCAAACCGTATTGCTTTTATCGCAAGGAGTCGATTGAGCATCGGGCAAATGATATTCTCAGGCTAATGCATAAAACCGCAAATTTTGCTCCCAGGTGGCCTTTTGAAGCTTCTTTAGTTGCTGATTTTTTAGACTTGGGAGTAGTTTGGGATGAAATTCCTCCTGACGAAGGGGGGGCGATCGCTGCCCGAATTTTACCAACAGAACGACTGATTGAACTCAATGAAAAGATTTTAGACAAGCCTCAAGGCTTTCAAGAATCAACACTTGCTCATGAAATTGGTCATTGGGTGCTACATATTAATCAGGATGAAGCAGATGGAGCTGTGAAGCAGTTAGAACTCGACCTTGGTAATTATGGAACGCCAAATCAGTCAGAACAACCTTTTGTTTGTCGGGGTGCAAGTGGCAGCAAGATTGATTCTATTGAATGGCAAGCTCAATATTTTGCAGGCTGTTTATTGATGCCAAAATCGATTCTTGAGGAAAAAAGACAAGGCAAAGATTTAACTAAGTGGTCAAATCTTTATAAAATCAAAGATGAGTTAGGCGTCAGCATTTCTAATTTAACTTACCGTCTGCAAGAGTTTGGCTGGATTTATATTCCTAAAGGTAGTCGAACAATTCATCGGGGACCTGAGGAAATTCAAGGACAAACACAACTGTTTGGATAAGTTTAAAAACGGACAGGAGGAAATTAGCCAGCCTGTTTCAACGGCTGGTTGAATAATATTAGGAGTCAGGAGTCAGGAGTCAGGAGAAATGCGAATTACACAGGATGTAGTTGGAAGAATTGTCCCTTAATTTTTCTGTGCTTGTCTGCACAAAATGCTAATACCCATAAGCTTTCTTGACCGAAAAGCTGGTACTTTTTTTCAACCAAATAAGACTGAAACCTTTATATGTCAATGCTTTTATAGTTGATCGGCAAGTCCTACAACGCTTTTCATATTGATGAACCACATCGTCATAATCACGCGCCTTGTAGGGATGTTCCATGGAACGTCTCTACTGTGGTCTACCGAAATGAAAACCGCTGTAATTAAACAGACATGATATCAGGAGTAAAAATAGTTACTCTGAGCGCCATTGCCAAATATTTCTCTATCTCCCCACATTCCCCTCCTGGGAGGGGTTAGGGGTGGGTCCAAATCACACCAATGCTACCGGACATGATATAACTTCTAACTCCTGACTCCTGACTCCTGACTCCTGTGAAATCATACATTTATTCAGCAACGCCGATTTAACTTATTGTCTGAATCTTTAAGAAATTTGTACCTCGTGTATGCTTGGTAGGAATACCACCCACCATCAAAACTTTCTCCCCTGGGGTAGCAAAATTTAGTTTCAATAAATAATTTTGAGCTTGTGCCGTTTAAATCTTCAAAAGATTCTACTTCTTCATTCAATCTTGATATTGACTTTTAAGAATCGGCAAAATATTCTCATCAAAAGCCTGTTGGAAACCAGAGGTATCTAGCGGATACAGTCCATCAATTCCCTGCACAGAACCAATAGTTCCCCCAGTGTATAAAATGCCTATGTTCATTAGGAAATGAAAAAATTAACTATGTTTACCACTAAGACTATACAATTAATCCTATAATTAAGATACATCCATAAATTAGATTAGGCAATGGAGAGAATTGAAGCTTTTCAGTCATTTCTTGATAATTGCTGAGGTAAAGTCTCCATATTAATTGAGTTTTGCCATTAAAACAATAGCAGACCGCGGCTCGACCCGATACCTAACACCAATAACTTTTGTAGCTGTATCTAAATCATTAAAATCTTTAGGAGAAGGAAAAGCAGTATTAATAATTAAATACCAACTTTCCCCTTTTTTTAAACGTGGTAACTCAAACATTAAAGGTTTCCAATAAGCATTCAAAATAATATGAAAATATTCACCACTTTTTGGATGCTTCAAACTAAAAGCTAAAGTCCGAGAATCTAGATGCCAATCAGGTTTACCTAAACGTACTCCATGCCAACTAATATTAGGTACTTTATTCGAGTCAACTTCCTTTTTCTCTCTAGGTAAAGATGATTCTGGAGAACCCGAACCAACTGTAGCTAAAACCTTATCTACCCGCATCATTTCTAACTCTTGGGTAAAATGAATAATCCCTTTAACAAATCGCAGTAAATCCCTTTGTTTGTCAATTTGCTCCCAATCAAACCAACTTAGTTCATTATTCTGACAATAACCATTATTATTACCAAGTTGAGTTCGCCTTACTTCATCTCCCATTAAAATCATTGGCGTGCCTTGGGAGAAAAATAATATGGCGAACAAATTCTTAATTTGTCGCAGTCGTAATCTTTCAATTTCCTGCTTATTAGTTAATCCTTCAACCCCACAATTCCAGCTATAATTATCATTAGCACCATCGCGATTATCTTCACAATTAGCTTCATTATGTTTTTCATTATAAGAAACTAAATCATTCATAGTAAAACCATCATGGCAAGTAATAAAATTAATACTATGATTGGGTTCGCGGTCTGGTTGAGGATAAATATCAGGACTACCCATAATTCTAGCCGCTAACTTATCAACTATCTTGGGGTCACTTTTGACAAACTGACGAACATCATCACGATAATGTCCGTTCCATTCAGCAAAGCGATCGCCAATAAATGAACCAACTTGATATAATCCCGCAGCATCCCAAGCTTCTGCAATAATTTTTGCCCCTGCCAGAACAGGATCGGATTCAATTGCCCATAACACAGGTGGATCTTCCAACGGATCGCCAGTCATACTCCGAGACATAACAGATGCCAAATCAAACCGGAACCCATCAACGTGCATTTCTCTAACCCAGTAACAAAGACAGTCAACAATTAAGCGATGTACAAAAGGATTATTTGTATTGAAAGTATTGCCACAACCACTATAGTTACTGTAATAAGTGGAGTCGTCTGTCTCCAGAATGTAATAAGTAGAATTTTCCAGTCCCCGAAAAGAAACTGTCGGTCCGTTTTCATTACCCTCTGCAGTATGATTAAAAACCACATCCAAAATTACTTCTATTCCAGCTTTGTGCAAAGCTTTTACCATATCTCGGAATTCATCCATCGGTCCGAAAATATCTTTGCGAGAACTATAATTGTGGTGAGGAGTAAAAAATGCGATCGGGCTATAACCCCAATAATTGATTAGAGGTTCGCGCACATCTTGTTCATCAAATTGTTGTACGGGTAATAATTCTACAGCAGTAATTCCCAATTCTTTCAGGTAGGGAATTTTTTCAATTAGTCCGGCAAAAGTACCCCGCTTTTCTGGGGAAACGCCAGAATTAGGATTACGAGTAAATCCACCAACGTGCATTTCATAGATAACTGTATGAGCGTAAGGTATGTTTAGAGGTATATCGTCTTCCCAGTCATAAGTAGTTGGGTCAACTACTACCCCTTTGAGAGCATAGGCACAATTATCACCATAACCAGTAGCAGCTTCACGACTATATTTTTCTTGTCCCACTACTACCCTAGCGTAAGGGTCTAGTAATACCTTTGTACCATCAAATCGATGACCTTTTTCTGGCTCAAGTGGTCCATAAACTCGGTAAGCATATATTTGTCCTGCCTTAAGACCATAAATAAATATGTGCCAGTAATGATGGGTTTTATGTTGTTTAGGGTCGAGTAAAATTACTTGCTCTGGTTGAGCTGCGTCAGGTTCATCAAATAGTAATAATTCTATTGCTGTAGCATTTTTAGAGTAAATGGAAAAATTTACTCCTTTGGGGTCTTTTAAGAGTGTTGCGCCAATGGGAAAACTATTACCTGGTAATATATTAAGATTCATAATTCTTGACTTATTTAACTATTAGATAACCTTGGTAATTTTATACAATGTAAATAGATATTTAACAAAACCATTGGAAGTATTAATTATGTATGAAAAAATTTTAGTTGCCATCGATACATCTGCTATGGGCGATCGCGTGTTTGATATAGCCCTAAAGTTAGCAAAAATCAGTAACCCTAGTCTGATGTTGGTTCATATTCTCTCGGAGGAGGCAGAAGAAAGTCCGATAAATTATTGGCCAATGATTGGTACTGACATTGGCACTAACCCAGAGATGATGAAAGAGTATCATCAACTTTGGGAAAAATTTGAGAAACAATGTTTACAAATGTTGAAATCAAAAGCAGATAAAGCAAAAGAACTTGGGTTCAATACAGAATTTACCCAAATCAGAGGCAACCCTGGTCGGGAAATATGTAAATTAGCTCAAAAGTGTAATGCTGATTTAATCGTTATGGGACGCCGTGGGCATTCCGTTTTTAGTGAACTGCTATTGGGTAGTGTCAGTAATTATGTTATTCATCGTGCTCATTGTTCTGTTCATATTGTACAGGATTAGCTTTTTTTATTAGGCATCTCCTCCAAAAGTAGGGAACAGGGAACAGGGAACAGGGAACAGGGAACCCACCCCTAACCCCTCCCAGGAGGGGAATAATTGATAACTTATGGATAATAATTGATTTGATTTTTGATTTTTACCAGATGTCTATTAGGCATCTCCTCCAAAAGTAGGGACGTTGCATGCAACGTCCGTAGGGAGTAGAGGGAAAGGGTGGTGGTGCATAGTAATGAGAGAGTGTGCAGAGTGTGCGGAGTGTGCGGAGTGTGGTCAGAAATTAAAAAATATGTATCTTCACTATTACTATGCAGGACTACCGGGGAAAGAATTGATGAATAAGACTGCAATAATTGATTTTATTTTTTATTATTGGAGATATCTATTAGTAATGAGCAATTATTCATTAGTATTCATTTATATCTATAGTGTTTTTATTTTAGATGTCAATCTAAATTGAGGTTTTTTCTCAGAAAAAAAGCACGGCAATCAATTACTTTATCCCTTTGTGTTTGCCACTATTTAATGCTGCTTTCCCCCTTTACTATTCTCTCCATACCTCCATATCTTTTTCATACCACTTGTTTTCCACCTCCCAGATAAAAAGGCTATATTAATAATTGCTTATGGATATTCTGGTAAGAGCTAACTCTATCAAGAAAGCTACTCAAAATCATAATTTCCATTTTCACTAGGAATAATTAGTCTGAGATTGACTATAGTGAAATCAACATTAAAATATATATTCTTTTTCTGATAATTCAGATACAATAATTACTATAGCAGTCTAAGGAAAGGTTAGGACATATCAAAAGCTCATAACTCAGACAAAGCAAGCTTTTTCCTTCTTTTTTCTTCCTTCTCCTATATCAGACAAAATAATTAAATTTTCATCATAAAGATTATGTATCAAAAAATTCTAGCAACAATGGACACATCAGCAGCAAGCGATCGCGTATTTGCCACTGCTCTCAATTTAGCAAAACTCAATAATTCCTACTTAAAACTAATGCACGTTTTATCTCCCGAAGAAGGAGAAATACCCGTTAAATTTGGAGCTATTTCCCGGGAATTTAACAAAGAATTGATTGCGGAATATCAACAAAAATGGAAAGATTTTGACCAAAAATGTCTAGAAATGTTGCAGTCACGAGCTAACGAAGCTACAACAGCAGGGATAAACACAGAATTTATTCAAACTGAGGGTGTACCTGGAAAGCAGATCTGTAAGGTAGCTCAGGAATGGGGTGCTGAACTAATAGTTATGGGACGCAGAGGACATTCTGTTTTCAGCGAAATGGTTATAGGTAGTGTGAGCAGTTATGTAATTCACCGGGCGAAATGTTCGGTGTTAGTTGTGCAGCAATAGTTTTTGGGTAGTTGTGCATTGTAATGGTATAGCTAGTGGGAGCATCTTGCTCCCGTTCTAATTAGGGTTTGCGCTTCACTAGTCTTTTAGTAGGGGTAGGAGACAGGAGACAGGAGACAGGAGACAGGAGAAATAGGAATTAATTAGGAGGTAGTCGGAAAAATTGTAAGAGTGATTTTTCTGCCATAATCGTCCCAAAATACTAGCATGCATGAGCTTTTTGAGCTGAAAAGCTGGTACTTTTTTAGACAAAAAAATACTAAAACCTTTATCTGTCAATGCTTTGATATTTATTCAGCAAACCCTAATTATTTTGGTCACGGTATAGACAGTGAGAGAATCTTGCTCCCGTTCTAATTATTTTGGTCATGGCATAGACAGTGAGAGAATCTTGCTCCCGTTCTAAGTTTTCCCGATCTCAACCTACCATTACGGGAGCAGGACTACCAATTTTTGTAGGTGTGGATTCAATTTGTCAATTTTACTGTACAGTGCTTTTCAAATGCATGAACCACATCGTCACAACTGAAATCCTGTAGGGGAAAATATCAGGAACGGGCAAGATGCCCATTCCACAAAACTATTAAAATCATCCCGCATTTTATGCAACGCCCATGAATGTTGCTTAAAATTGGTTCGGGTGATAGGAGGCAAAGTGGCGTGCTGGAGACTATCCATAAGCAATTTTTCCTTCTGCCTTCTGCCTTCTGCCTTCTGCCTTCTGCCTTCTGCCTTCTTCAAACAGCCGCAACCGAGGGAGATTGTTGTGTTTGTGACATACACTTCCCAGTCATTACCATTTTTACTCCACCAGCAGGAGCTAAAGTTACACCGCGACGTACTGCTTTGACTGTTTTTTTCTCCGCCAAAACCAAACTATAAGGTTTGAGAATAGTTGCTAATACCAGTTTCATTTCAAACATAGCAAATGCTGCTCCAATACAACGACGACTACTACCGCCAAAAGGCAAAAATTCATAAGCAGAATATTGCCTTTCCAAAAATCGTTCTGGTTTAAATTTTTCCGGTTCGGGATACAAATCTTCCCGGTGATGAGTTAAATAAATACAGGGAGATAGAGCAGTACCCTCTGGATATGTTTGACCCATAATTGTGATTGGTGATTTAGCTATTCGTGAAAATGCAATTATTGCTACTGGGTAGATACGCAGGGTTTCAGAGCAAACTGCATTCAGATAAGGGAGCTTGATAACTGCCATTGGATCTGGGTTATCTCCAAGGTCTTCCAATTCTGACAATAGCTTATTATAAATTTCTGGTTGGAGGTGAATCCAGTAAAACGCCCATGCTAATGCTGTGGCAGTAGTTTCATGTCCGGCAAATAGTAGTGTCATTAACTCATCCCGCAATTCACGATCGCTCATAGGTTCCCCTGCTTCATCCCTAGCTAATAGCAACATTGTTAGGATATCAGAGCGTTCAGAGTCTAGTTGTTGACGACGTGCTGCAATTTCTGCATATAGTAACTCATCAACTTCTTGCCGTTGTCTGAGAAATTTACCCCACGGACTCCATTTACCCAAATCAACTTGGAGAAACTTGAAAAATAGCATACTTGCTTTCGAGGGAGAAGCTAGTGATTCTAGAGCTAAAGTCAAAAGTTGCTCTAATTTATCATACCTCTGTCCTTCCTCTAAACCGAAGACCGCCTGTAATATCACCTTTAAAGATATCTCTTGAGTTGATTCTCTCATAGAAAATGGCTGCCCTACTACCCACTTACTAGCTACTTTTTCAGCGATCGCGCAAATTAACTCACCATAAGCTTGCATTCGTTCCCCATGAAAGGGTGGCATTAATAGTTGACGTTGACGTTGGTGGAGAGTACCATCAAGCAAAGCTAGGGAGCTATCTCCCAATAGTGGTAGCAAAAACAAATTTCCCATACCAGAATCAAACTGTTTGGGATTAGTCTTGAGAATCTCTTCAATGGCCTTCGGATGACTGATAAATACCATTGGATAATTCAATTTTACTTGAAATGCGTCTCCATATTCCTCTGCACATTTTTCCATAAATGTCAAGGGTTTGGCTACCCACTGGAGGAGTTGAATCAAAGCTGGAGCTTTTGGACCTAGCAGTTGTGTCATAGTCATATTTCTATCTAGTTATCTTTTCCCTAACTATTTTAAAAGAAATAAAAAAATAAAGATTTATCCTATTTAAGACTATTAGATATCTCCAGAAAATAAACTTGCCCTTTGTTTAATATAAGCTAGAGTTGTAAAATTCACTTCCCTAAATCATTTTTCGTACCTTTTTCCTAAAAATATCTTCCCTGTTGCCTGTTGCCTACTATGCGCAAAAAGTCTATATCTTTTTCACCAGATGTCTATTAGACATCTCCAGAAAAGAGGGAATAGGGAATAGGTATGGAGGGGGAAATAATATCAAATCCGGTAGCATCGGTGTAATTAGATGGGGAGATGGGGAGATGGGGAGATGGGGAGATGGGGAAATATTTGGTAATGGTTGAAGATGGAACATTTTTTTATACCGAATTAAACGGATTTGATATAATTGATAATTTCTGTACGATAATTGATTTGATTTTTGATTTTTACCAGATGTCTATTAGCTCAGAATTTCTATGACTTTAGTCTCTAAAGTAGTCAATTAGACTTTATTTCCCTAGCGCGCTCCCAACTTTTATTAGCTTCTTCCATTAAACCTAAATCTCTCAAAACATTCCCCCGCTCATACCAACCATTGTCAAAATTAGGTTTAATTTCTAAAGCCTTGTTATAACAACCAATAGCTTCTGTTAAACTTCCTAAGTTAACTAGAAAACTAGCTTTATTATACCAAGCCAAATAATAATCTACCTTAATTTTTAGAGCCTTGTCACAACTAGCGATCGCCTCTTGCCACCTTCCTAACTTTCCCAGTGCTTCAGCACGGTTATTCCAAGCCAAATAATCATCAGACTTAATTTCTATTGCTTTATCATGGCTAGCGATCGCTTCTTCCCACCTTTCTAGTTGTACTAAAGCTTTCCCACGATTGTACCAAACTTGATGGTAATCTGGCTTTAGAGTCAGAGCGCTTTCCCAACTATCAACTGCTCCAAGTAAATCTCCTGCTTTAGCTTGCTCTAAACCCAACTTCGCCCATATTTCAGCATTACTCTCAGCAGACTGTGCTTGATTTTCCACTCCTACCCCAAGCTGACTAACCATTGCCTGAATAACTACTCTAGGGTCACTCGTTTGTACCCCTAACTGTTGGGCAACTGTTGCTAATAAATTAGGGTTTTCCTGAAGTTTAACTACTAATTCTGACATGGCATCATCATCTTTTTCTTCACTCACAAATGTTTGTAGAGGTGGAGAAACACCAACATCAAGTCCATCATATTCCCAGATCGCCCCACTATCATCCCTACTTAAAAGTTGAGTACCAATGTTGTGACCCATTGCTCCCAAAGATTGTAGAGAAGGTAGCGATCGCGTCAATTCAGCAAACCCTAACATTCTCTGAGCTAACTCATCATTAGGTTTAGGGGAGACTAATAACCTTTCTCCAAACCGTTGCAACCATTCCTGCCAAAGTTCAGGTTTGCCCCTTTCTCCTAATTCATCAAAAAATTTCTGCACGCGCTCAGACTGCCAACCCTGGGCAACACCCTCCAATAGTTGACCAAACAAAAAATCGTAATCTGTATCTGTCAGTGGGGGCAAAGACTCAGAAGTTGGTTGAGTGTTCTCAGATACATCTAGATGAGACTGAGAAAATAACCCCAAAAGTTTTGTCCATAAATTTTTTAGCCATTGCCAAATTCTATGAAGCATTTGTTATATCATGTCCGGTTGAATAGTTATAAATAAATGACGGAGGAGTCAGGAGTCAGGAGTCAGGAGTCAGGAGGGAAGAAAGAAGGAAAAAGTAAGAAAACAGAGGAGGAAAAGGAGAAAGTTTTTTTTGTCACTAATTATCCGGACATAATATTAAATATAAGAAGTAGTTTAAAAGACTGTAGAAAATCGTTACCTAAATAAGTATCATTCTGACAAGACTTTTCCAAGCCAATTGTAGATGTTTTACTAGCATAACTCTCTTCATTTTCTATGACTTTTATGCCAACTATTCGAGCCTTCATCTCCCAAAAAATAATCTATCAGTAATAGACATCTCCGATAATAAAAAATCAAATCAATTATCACACTATATATATCAATTCTTTCCCCCTACTGCCTACTCCCTCTTTTGGTGGAGATGTCTAATGGGTAATGATCAACTTATAAAGTCATCAATTACCCATTTGAAAACTTTTATGGCACTACGGATTTAGGTTAGGACACTACTAAACCCTATTTGCGTTTGCGTAGCATCCCGTAGGGAAGCATTGGCCTAGGAAAAACTAGCGTCATAGATTACTTTTTAATTTTGACTTTTTAATTTTGACTTTTGACTTCTAACTTGCGCGTAGCGCTATACTTTCCTCGCGGGAAGTCCCGCGCTGTAATATTCGATTCAGCGCCGTATGGGAGAGCCAGAACATCCTATACTGAGGGAGACAGGGGGAGAACATCACCTCTGTCTGTATAAACTGCAACTCCTTTGCGGGTTGAAGAACCCCGCGTTGTCGCTCAAGCGCAACGTCGGAAGTATGTCAAAGACTAGACATAACTTCTTTTGCTGCAGCTAAAGTTTTGTCAATATCTTCCTCTGTGTGAGCTAAAGAAGTAAAACCTGCTTCAAATTGAGAAGGTGCTAGATAAATTCCTCGCTCCAACATTCCACGATGGAACTTGCTAAACTTACTCAAATCAGACTTTTTGGCATTTTCATAATCGTGAACTGGGCCTTTATTGAAAAAGATACCAAACATTGCACTAATATGCCCACCACAAATAGGGTTACCAGTTTCTTTTCCAACCGCTAATAAGCCATCAGCAAGTCTTTTAGTAATTTTATCTAACTGTTCATAGGTACCTGGTTCCTTTAGTAACTCCAGAGTCTTAATACCAGCAGTCATAGCTAGAGGATTACCAGACAGAGTACCTGCTTGATACATTGGGCCTGCTGGGGCTACCATTGACATAATATCCTCGCGACCACCATAAGCTCCTACAGGCAAACCACCACCAATAATTTTGCCTAAAGTTGTTAGGTCTGGAGTAACCTGAAATTTTTCCTGAGCACCACCATAAGCAATACGAAAGCCAGTCATAACTTCGTCAAACACCAGTAAAGCATCATTGTCTTGAGTAATCATCCGTAACCCTTCCAAGAAACCTGCATCTGGGGTAATAAATCCAGAGTTACCAACTACTGGTTCGAGGATAACACCAGAAATTTGGTCAGGGTTGTCGGCAAAAAGTTGCTTAACTGCTTCTAAGTCGTTGTAGGGAGCAGTTAGGGTATTGCTAGTAACAGACTTAGGGACTCCAGGAGAGTCTGGCAGACCCAGAGTTGCCACACCAGAACCAGCTTTAACGAGGAACATATCAGCGTGGCCATGATAACAACCTTCAAATTTTATGACTTTGTCTCTACCTGTAAAAGCTCTCATTAAACGCAGTACGGCCATACAAGCTTCTGTACCAGAATTGACAAAGCGGACCATTTCGATGCTAGGTACAGCATCAATAACCATTTCAGCCAAGATATTTTCTAAAGCACAGGGTGCGCCAAAGCTGGTGCCTTTTTCCAGAACTTCTTTGAGGGAATTTAATACATCTGGGTGAGCATGACCACAGATAGCAGGTCCCCAAGTACCAACATAGTCAATATATTGATTGCCATCAACATCCCAGATATATGCTCCCTTGACTTGATCGAATACAATTGGTTGGCCACCAACAGACTTAAATGCTCTGACTGGGGAACTTACTCCCCCAGGCATGAGTTTTTGGGCTGCTGCAAAAATTTCTTCAGATTTAGTTGTGTTGAGTGTAGTAACTACCAAGTTAATCTCCTTCATTTGTGTTTGTTTCAATCCCTACGGGGGATTTTATGTTATCACCAAATTCAAATAAACCTTATGTATATTTAGGTAATTGTATCATTGCCCTAGGGGCATATTTATAGTTAATCTTGGAGAATTATGAAGCTTTTTTTGACAATTTATTGATGGTATGATATAGGCGATAAAAAAATAAATTAAAACTTAAAATTAAATATTCAGAAAATACTCAGAAGATATCCTAGACTTCGAGTATACAAATAGATTTTTTTGGCAAATTATGTCTACCTCCGAACCAGTAGCTTTAAGTCAATCGATTCCAGTGGAGCAGGTTCGTTACAATGAACAAGGACTTGTGCCTGCTATTATTCAAGATTATTTAGATGGTACAGTGTTAATGATGGCCTGGATGAATCAGGGAGCATTGCAAAAAACTCTAGAAACAGGGCAAACTTGGTTTTGGAGTCGTTCTCGTCAGCAGTTTTGGCATAAAGGGGCAACTTCTGGTCATTTTCAGAATATTCAGTGGATACGCTACGACTGTGACAGCGATACTTTGTTACTAGGAGTGGAACAGGTCGGAGATATTGCCTGCCATAGGGGAGAGAGGAGTTGTTTTCATCAGGTGGATGGAGAAGTTGTCAAGCCACCTGCGGATATTTTATCTCAGCTTTTTGATGTGATTTGCGATCGCCGCGACCATCCCCAGAAGGGTTCTTATACTTGTAAATTATTTGCCGGGGGAGATAATAAGATTCTCAAGAAAATTGGGGAAGAGTCAGCGGAGGTAGTCATGGCGTGTAAGGATGATGAGAAAGAGGCGATCGCTTCGGAGGTGGCAGATTTATTTTACCATACTTTGGTTGCTCTAGCCCAACATAATGTTGAGTTGCGAGATGTATATCGGAAGTTGGATGAACGCAGACCAAAAAATAAATAAGTGGCGCTGCTGAATTAGACATTGATTTTCCAAGGCGAGACCTTATTCTTTTGTCAAAATTAGACAAGTTAGAAAGTTAAGCAGTCAACAATCTAATCCTCTACTATATATTAATTTCTGGAAAACAAAATCAGGAACTAAAATGGTACAAAACCGATTTGTTGGAACTTGGCGACTGGTATCTTTTGAACTCAAAGATGTAAATGGTAAAGTAAGCTACCCATACGGTAAAGATACAATCGGATATCTAATGTATACAGAAGATGGATATATGTCAACGGTAATTATGGCTGCAAGGCGTCCCAAGTTTTCCTCTGCAGATTTTTTGGGAGGAAGTACACAGGAGAAAGCTAACGCTATGGAAACATATATCTCCTATTGTGGTAGCTATGAAATTAAGGATAAAAAAGTAATTCATCATGTTAAAGCCTCTTTATTTCCTAATTGGGTTGGTACAAACCAAGAACGTTTCTTTGAATTTACAGAAAATTATTTATTATTAACTACACCTTCCTTTAAGGTGAGTGACAAACGGTTGACTGGAGATCTGATATGGGAACCTTGTATTAAAACAATACTAAATTGATCGGGACTTACGCTGAAACTCTACTTATGGGGAGGGCGTTAGCGGAGCTTGGCGTTAGCCAATTCGCCTCTACAGATGGTGGTTTAACAGTCAATTTGCGTAAGTCCTGTTGATATTAGATACAGCATCAATAACCTTCTAGACAAAGATGATGAAAAACAAGCGATCGCTTTGCCAGTAAGGGATTTGTTCTATGATGTTATGGATAGTTTGAAACTCTCAAATATGAAATATATGATTAATCCTTCCCTATATCAAATAAACACCCGTGTTTGGCTCAATAGATTGTCCCAAAAGTTTGGTCGTCGCGCCACCTTAGATGATATTCCCGATCCAGAATTAGACCAAATAGTACACTGGGGATTTGACTGGGTATACTTTTTAGGAGTTTGGCAAACAGGAATAATGGCGCGAGATATCTCTCGTGCAAATCCTGATGTGCGAAAGGAAGCTATAGAACTTTTTGATGATGAGTTCCAAGAAGATTATATTTG
Source organism: Okeania sp. SIO1H4 (assembly GCF_010672695.1). Classification (NCBI taxonomy): domain Bacteria; kingdom Bacillati; phylum Cyanobacteriota; class Cyanophyceae; order Oscillatoriales; family Microcoleaceae; genus Okeania; species Okeania sp. SIO1H4. The sequence continues at coordinate 14,256 of NZ_JAAHGB010000019.1, read as the reverse complement.
CGGGTCTTGTTTTGCGGTAACAGGTTATCACATCCATGAAAATCTTGGTGACAATGCAGCTATGTTACGACTGCGCGATCGCCTCCATCAAAGGGGGCTAAAACTCATGCTTGATTTTGTTCCCAACCATACCGCCCCCGACCATCCTTGGGTACAAACAAATCCTGACTTTTATGTTCACGGAACTCAGGCCGATCTTGAACGAGAACCCCAGAACTATATACGAATAGAATTGCCAACAGGTAGCCAAATATTTGCTCATGGAAGAGACCCCTATTTTCCAGGTTGGTCTGATACTTTGCAACTGAACTACGGCAACCCCAAATTACAGGAGGGGATGTTAGCAGAATTATTCAATATTGCTCATTTGTGCGATGGTGTTCGTTGCGATATGGCAATGCTAATATTGCCAGATATTTTTGAGCAGACTTGGGGTATTCCAGTGCAACCGTTTTGGCCTAATGCAATTTCCCAAATTAAACAGCAACATCCAGATTTGATCTTTATGGCAGAAGTATATTGGGATTTGGAGTGGGAATTGCAACAGCGAGGATTTAATTACACTTATGACAAACGCTTATACGATCGCCTCCATCAACAGCAGGCAGTTCCAGTCAGAGAAAATCTTTATGCTGGTCTTGATTTTCAAAGTAAGTTAGCACGGTTTATGGAAAATCACGATGAACCCAGGGCAAATGCAGATTTTCCACTAAGAGTTCATGAAGCTGCTGCCATTTTGGCTTATTTTACCCCTGGTTTACATTTTTTCCATCAAGGTCAGTTACAAGGTTGGTCTAAAAAAATTTCGATGCACTTATGTTATGCTCCTGAAGAAGCTACTGTTCCACACATAGAGAGATTTTACCATCAATTATTAGATTCTTTAGCTCTGGATATTTTCCATGAGGGAAATTGGCAATTACTTGAATGTGTTACTGCATGGAAAGGAAATTCTACATGGAATAATTTTATTGCTTTCAGTTGGGAAGGAAAAGATGAGCGACTGTTGTTGATAATTGTTAACTATGCTTCTGATCGAGGGCAATGTTATGTTCAGTTGCCATTTGAGAGTCTCAGGGGTGAAACATATCGACTACAAGATTTAATGAGTGATATTAGTTACGACCGTTTGGGAGATAATTTGGTTTCACGAGGCTTATATTTGGATTTACCTGCATGGGGTTATCATGTTTTTGATGTTAATTAGGAGAGAGGCAATAGGCAACAGGCAACAGGCAACAGGCAATAGGGAGAAATAATTGATAATTTATCAGGAAAGGCAGAGGGCAGCAGACAGAAGGCAGAAGGGAATTATTAATTCTTTCCTCCTACTCCCTCTGTTCTAAAGTTGTCTATTGTTAGACTGATGATAAGTTTTAGAGGATAAAAAAACTTATGAAACTGAAAAAATATTTTTACACCTTCCTCACAATATTAGTCATAATATTAGCCAGCTATAATGCTAATGCCAATACAGTACTATTTGAAAATTCTATTATTGACAAATCTATTGCTCAAATACCAAACTCCAAGTTTGACTTGCCCATAAAATGTAACTTAGACAAAGACTGCTTTATTCTATTGTACAGCGATCGCGACCCCAGTCCAAATGCAGTAGATTTTGGCTGCGGTCGGCAAACTTACGACGGTCATAAAGGAACAGACTTTGCTATACCGGATGAAAAAACAATGGCCAGAGGTGTACCTGTAGAAGCAGTAGCTCCAGGTAAAGTATTAAGAGTGCGAGATGGAATACCTGACAAACGGGTAAAAAATCAGGCAGATAAAGAAGCAGTTGATGGTATTGAATGCGGTAATGGAGTCGTAATAGATCATGGTAATGGTTGGGAAACTCAGTCTTGCCATCTGCGCAATAGTAGTGTTACCGTTAAACCAGGAAAAGTTGTGGAAGCAGGTACTCAATTAGGAATGGTAGGAGAATCTGGTTTAGCTTCTTTTCCTCATGTACATTTGAGTATTAGATATCAGGGAAAAATTGTAGACCCATTTGTGGGAGTTAATGCTGAGAGTGGTTGCAATACTCCTCGTAACCCAATTTGGCAAAAACCGTTGAGTTATAAACCAACTGGTATTATTCGGACTGGGTTTGCTGGGGAGGCGCCTACTATGGATGATTTATGGAAAGGCAAATTTTATGACACAGTTTTACCTGGAGATATTGGAGCATTAATATTTTGGGTACAAATATACGGTGTTTTGCCTGGAGATATAGAGCATTATCAATTATTTGCTCCTAATGGCGAGCAGGTTATAGACAATAAAAAAGAAATTAAATCTGCCAGTAAAACATGGATAGGATATGCAGGAAAACGTAATAATTCTCAGCGTCCACTTGCTCTGGGTAAATGGAAGAGTCAGTATAATTTGATTCGAGGCAATAAAGTATTAATAGATGTTAGAAAAGAGGTGCAACTAAATTAGATGGGGAGATGGGGAGATGGGGAGATGGGGAGATGGGGAGATGGGGAAATATTTGGCAATGGCTGAAAATAGAAAGTTTTTTGGAGATGTCTATTGTATGATTTCACAGGAGTCAGGAGTTAGGAGTTAGTGGGACTTACACAAAATCAAGCTATAAAATAGGCTCAAGCATAGATAGGCAGAGGATTTTACGTCAAAAAGGCATAAATCCGTATGGAAGCAGGGGTTCTAGCCATTTTTAAGGCATCGACGTAATTCCCTTGTCTAGATTGACTTTGACGCATTTTTCCTACCAGAAAATGTCTAAGTACCATTAGTAGCATTGAGAAAGAAAAGGTTTGAATAGCATGAATTTAAAAATTCGTATTCAATAGAAATGAAGTAATTTTGCGATTACTGTATAACCAGATTTTATAAAATTAACACAAATTAACCTAAAAATTTGGTTAATAATAGGAATAATCACAACGCCCTACTAATTGTTAAAATCCCATCTCTTCAAGTAAACGACTTTCTAGCTCTTTCCAGCGCTTAGAAATAGTACTTTGGGTTAATCCAATTTCTTGAGCAAGTTGTCTTTGAGTTTTGCCCTGAACTCTTCCGAACCAAAGCTCCTGGTACTTTCGTTTTGGATAACATTGGTCAAGATTTTGGACAATCTGAGCTGCTTTGATGGCTAAATCTTCTATTTCCAAATTTTCCCATAGATTTAATTGGCTAGATAGTGTTTCTAGTAAAGGGACATCTGTCTCAGATACATATCGGTCTAAACTAATGCAATATCGATTTTTCCCTTGGTAAATGTAATCAATTATCGAATTTTTTGCTACTTTGGCTGACCAACGATAAAAATCCTTAATTGTGTCACCAGAAAATTTTCCTGCTTGAATTGCTTCTACAATTTTCAAGTAAGCTATCTGTAGAGCATCTTCCCAAGCAATGCTCGTATTATAAGTACGTTTGCGGGCAATCTTTTCGAGAATATTTCTGTGTTCGGAACTATTAATTAATTGATTCCAATAGTCAACTTCTCGTTTGAAGATTATTTGACTTTGAGTCTTTACAAATGTCTGAGAAAGCATAAAATACAGGTCCTAATATTTAAACTTGTGTGGCACTTACCTAATAGTTTTAGGAAAATTGATAATTATTTGTGAAATGCTTAGTATCAGGAAGTTTCGGTTGTAATTGACGACTATAAAAAATCAAACAGAAACACAACTTAGACTAATACCTCAACTAAAAGAGATAGTATTTCCAGGAATTTCATAGTTATGCAGTAAGTTTCAGCGTAGTCTAAGTTCCTTAGTCTAAAACTTGGGATAACTAGAAATTTATTAGACTATAGATATATTTGAGTGTTGAATCAGACAGTAACGCAATTGGTATTAATGCCCCAGAGATGGGAGTTATAAACAAGTGACCTCGACTTGTCAGTCCAAGATTCTTTACTATAAATCTGGGACAACCAGAAATTGATCGCACTATACATATACTTGAGTATTGAATCAGGCAGAAATGCTATTGGCATTAATATCCCAGAAAATAAAAATGCTATAACTTTTGTATAGCAAAATTTTGATCTACATCTAGACCTTTTGAAAAAAAGATTTTTGAGAAATTTGGGAATATTTTCTGTGGCGAAACCGTTAATAGTAACAAGAGGGTTGAAGCATGAAACAATTAAATGCCTCAACTCAAGTCAGAAAAATTATTCGCAAGAATAGAATTTCAACGAGAAAATAATTATGCAAGACTTTTCAAACATTGACTCTACTAGATTAACTCTAGAACCTGGGTTCTTGAAACCTACAGTTTCTGATACAGATCAAATTGCAGACATCGAAAATAGCGAACTGCGTAAGATTGCCAATGATGTTCTAGATGCAGCTAAGTATTCTTTTACAACTGCGGCTGCTAATGTAGAACAACAGGCTCGTCCGGAAACATTGGAGGCAACTTTTCAAGAAGCCATCAAAGGCATGAATGAGGAGAAGCGTGCCAGTGTCCGATCCAAAGCCACCGAACTGACAATGGCACCTCAAGCAATACGAGAGATTCAGTTTGGACGTTACGGAAAACTGAGTAGCCAAGAATATCTCAGCATGGGAATAGATCGCGTTGAAGAAGCAAATGTCTTACCGAAACTCGAAATTGACCAAAAACTTCTGGGATTAAAAACTCCTGTTCTTACCTTACCACAAAGTGTTGCTCAAATGACCGATGCGGGTTTGCTTATTCCTAAAGATCAACTTCCGGCTAGAATTTCCAATCAAACTGATTTTGAGGGAGCAGCTCAAGAGGTTGTTAAAACTTCTGTTGATTCCGAAGTTTATGATGCAGAAAAACTGCAACAAGTTTGGGGGCCTGTCTACTCAGAAGATCCATTCGGAGTGAGTGATTCAGACGACTTTGAAGAACAAGCTGTTACAGACAAACTTGGATTTTATATCACGCGAGTTAAATGTCTTGATGAAACAAACCCAGAGTTCTGGGGAAGTGACGAAATTGCCTTGGCTGGTGTTTCCGTCGATGAAACTGGTGATACGAAGAAGGTTCCTGAAAAATTTATTGGAGGTGGATTTGATGATGGAGATCAAAAAACCTACTCTCCTCATTGGAAATATCACTGGTTCAATATGCGGGAAGGTCAATATTGGCCGAAAGCTTACAAGGTTTCTCTGATTTTGGCAGAAAAAGATAACGGAGGACTTTCCTCAGTTTTGAATACTATTTATGTCAAAATTCGGGATTATGTCAAAAAGGCGATCGCTAAGGCTGTAGCAGGTGCTTTATCCTCTCTAGTCGGGCCGGCAATTGCGAAAGCTATCGGACAAATTACAGCTTGGCTTGTAGACAAGCTGATCGGCTGGATCATCAATTTGTTTAAAGATGATATTTTCCCTGTCAAGGTTCTAAGTTGTACTGTTCCTAGTTTCGGTGCGCGTTGGTATTATCCTAATGGCAAATGGGGTAGCCCAACTTCTGGCATTCGTACCGCTCACTTCTATGGACATGGCGGTCACTACATTATTAACTATTACTGGAAGTTGTACGCCTAAGTGTCCTATCTTCTCGTAGTCTGAACTTTTGATCCCTTTTCCCAGAATTGAGTATGGTTTCTACCCCTTCTCCCGTGAAAAACTCGCAAACCCAACTCGATCTGCGAGAAGTCCTTCGTCATTTTACCTCTAATAGCAGTCATCCAAACCGACTGCGTTGGCATCCGGCTTTGAACAAGGAGGATGGAGCAGGAATGCGAGTCGCACTACTGGACTCTGGGATTTCCGGAACCGATAGTCAACTGCAAAGCGCTCAAATTCGAGCGCGAGATTTCACAGGGTCTGGTGGGGTTTTCGATCCCACTGGACACGGCACAAAAAACGCCAGATTATTGGTTGCTCAGGGAACAAATGGATTTTGGGGATTGGTTCCTGCTTCTGTGCTTTTAGTAGGAAAAGTTCTGGGAACAGGCGACCCACATAGGGGTGCAGAAGCTTTAGCCAAAGGAATTCGTTGGGCTGTTTACGAAAAGGCAGATGTGATTATCATGCCTTTAGGACGAATTCGCGGCACAACTGTTGTAACTCAGGCGGTGCGTCAAGCAATCAAAGCAGGTTGTGTGGTTTTAGCAGCTGCTGGAAATAGGGGTGCTGAGACATTACTCTTTCCAGCTCGTTTATCTGATGTAATTGCCGTTTCAGCGGCAGATATTAATGGTCAACCCTTAAATTGGTGCTGTCAGATGCCGCAAGTCAACTGCTACGCTCCAGGCTTGGAAATAGGAGTTAGAGGCAAGTCTACAAGTGGCTCTTCGGTTGCTACTGTTTTGGCAGGAGGAGTAGAAACGCTCTATTTAGCTTCAGGAGTCAGGCGTTCATTAATTGATAATTGATCATGGATAATTGATAATTACCTCGGGTTTTAACCGTTACGGAATTGAATATTGGGAAATATCATTTCTTCTCTTGGTCTCATGGATATGGCGTTTAGCGTTCCGCACAACATAAAAAAATGTTCTATCTTCAGTCACTTGGGACTTAGGCATAGACCACATATATAGTAGAGTTGTTGGGAAATAACAATTGAATAATGCTCAAAGGCTTACTATATAAGCTTTTCAGGAGCTTATGCATAAAAAACCGCTGTAAACTTTGACTAATAAGGGTTTTAGCCATTTTTTTCGCTTAATTCCCAACAACTCTAGTATCAATAACTATAACGTTATAGTTTTCAAACTTTATATATAGTATTTTTGCGTAAATCCTATCACTGCCAAATCTTTCTAAATTCTCTTCCCTCCTAAATCAAATCCGGTTAAATAGACATTTGGTGATCATTAAAAATAAAATCAATTATCGTACATAAATTATTAATTCTTTCCCCCTACTCCCTACTCCCTCTTTTCCAGAGAGGTCTATTATATAACCGGATTCTATATAACTCTTAACTCTTGACTCCTGATCTAATTACACCAATGCTACCTCCTTTGATATGAACCTATCTTGATTAGGACTTACGCAGATACACTATATATAGTGCTCGCGACTATTGTCCAATAGTTAACAACCCCTATAAATAGTGCCTTTACCTAAGTCCTGTTGATAACAATTGAAGTCGAAAAAATAAGATGACCGGAACAAAAACATTCAGCTTGTTGCCTCAACAGAAATTACGCTTTATTCTAGACTTGAGTGTTACAGAGATAGAAGCGATAGTGCAGTGGCGTCAAATGCTCTCAACAGCGATCAACCTTGAAGACATTAGCCGTCGCGCTCAACTCGATCCAGAAACTGTAGAGCAATTACTCCTAAATTCAAGCAATGTAGAAAAGATGCGATTAAATCCTAACCGAGTTAATCGCAATCAATTGGAACAAATTCCTCAATTAAAACCGGATCGAATTGACATAGTGTTACAGGGAAAACCCTATTACTCCATGACAGAATTGGCGGTTGCAACAGCTTTACCGCTTACAGTATTAGATTATTTTTTTGTCATTCCGCCTCTGTCTTTTCCTGACAAACCTGCCAACAAAGAAGTTATTTTAGAACCTGTAACTGGATACTACCTCATCCCCCGTCAACCAGATTTTGAAAGATTAGATCCTGCTGCTCAGTTAGGGTATGTTGAGAGTCTAGCAATACCAGAAACTCTTGAATTTCGGATTGTAGAAAATAGTGATTTTGAGAGTGGTTCACAAGCTGCTCATCTATTAAAAGCTGCCTTTGCAGGAAATGTTCACCCTGTCTTGCGAGATGTTCAAGGGTCTAAACTTTATCTAGTTCCTGGTTCTATAGATTTATGGTTTCATTTGAATACCTCGTCCCCTCGACGTGAGGAAATTATTCAGGAGTTAGGACTAGAAATTGTCGATCCTCGCCCTCGAATGGGCTACTACCGCGCTCAACTCACTCACAAACCTGAAGATTTCGATGTCACTCGGGAAGTGCTTCGGGTAATTTCTAAAGCGAACCAATTTCAGGAAGTGGCTTTTGCTGAACCAGATCGAGTAGGTTTTGACGATTTTCAATTTGATCCTTCTTTTCCGATCACAGAAGCAGAGGGAGATTTTGAAGCAGTCGATCGCTTCTGGAATTATGAACTGATTGAACTTGAAGCTGCTCACGCTATTACAACTGGTTCTCCTCTAGTTACTCTGATCGTGATTGATAGTGGAATTGATACTAATCATTCTGATTTAGTACCTGCTTTGCGATCGGACTGGCAAAGCCTCGATCTCAACTTTGAAAGGGGTATACCTGCGACTGTCTTATCTCCCCATGCTTCCTATATTGCTCACGGAACAAAGGTTTCTGGTCTTGTTGCGGGAAGGAGAAATGCTACTATCTCTCAAGTCAGAGGGGTTGCACCGAACTGTTCAATTTTGCCGATTAAGATTTCAGGGAGCCAAGGGTATGGCTTGAGAGCAGAAGCAATTTTGGAGAGTTTAACCTATCTCCAACCTAATGAACGGGGGGTTATTAATCTCAGTTGGCGTATTGATGGCGAGCATATTGGTATTCGCCAAGCTTTAATTGCAGCTCAAAATCAAGGGGTAGCAATTGTCTGTTCGGCGGGAAATTATACTCTGGGAATGCCTCAAAAACCTGATGAGATTCACTATCCTTCTGCCTATTCCTATCTTTATCCCCAGTTAACTGCATTATGTTCTGTTGCTGCTGTTGGAGCAGGAGATCGCAAAGCCAACTATTCTTATTATGGAGAACAAAGTGTGACGCTCTCTGCTCCTGGGGGCGAGCAAGGGAGAGCAGGTACAGCAATTTATACAACCTCAACCTCCAATAGTTATACATACACTTGGGGAACTTCCTTTGCAGCTCCTCATGTAGCAGGTTTAATTGCATTGGTATTTTCTTTGAAACCAGAACTCACTCCTCAACAGGCGATCGCTATCATTAAAGAGACTGCTGATTCTGTTGATAGGGTCAATCCTTTGTATGTGGGAATGTTGGGTGCAGGTCGTATTAATGCTCGTGCTGCATTAGAAAAGTTGCAAGATGATTTTGGGATTCAACCTCCAGCACCACCAAGTCCAAGTATTTCTCACTATGACGATCGTGGTCGATTAAACATCAACCTGGCTACATTCGATGAACTTGTGAAACTTCCTTTAATTGAAGCTTGGCGAGCTAATCAGATTCTTGATTATAGGGAAACTCATGGCCTTTTTACGACTATTTGGAGTTTACTACTAATAGGAGTATTTGATCCGTGGACAATTCGATCGCTTGAACCTTATATAACTGTACTTTCGTGAGTTATTTCCCAAAAAAAGTGGATTATGAGGAGATATTCTTGAAACAGTTACATTTCTCAAAAAATTACCGAAAAATATTGATATTTTTGTAGATAGCAATCGCATACTTTAGGCAAGCGATCGCTATTTTTCTATACCAGTTTGATAAATATTTGCTACAAATAGCTAGGGTATTTCTTAGGAGTCAACCCACCCCTAACCCCTCCTGGGAGGGGAAGACAGGAGGATAGAGTCATAATGAATAGGTTTGATACCATTTTTTATGTAGTAATTTATCTTTTTCGTCCAATAGATATTTCCTACAAATTATTTTAATACTACTTATTGTTTGTAACATTCTTTTTTTAAATTGGTATTACAGATCGCTGTTTCCTGTTCCCTATTCCCTGGCGCGTAGCGCTATATAAGTCTGATTAAATCATTCCACCATTCAGACAAACTCCTAACCCAGGTAAATCATTCGGCAACAACCGCCCTTTTTCCATCACCGCACCAATAAACGGATCGTCAATCAAATTGAGATGACTATCTAAGTCCAAATAATCAGCGAGGGGAGCAAGTTGTGCTGCTGCTGTATTTGCCAAACAACTGTCAGAATAGCAACCAAACATTACCTTCAACCCACAAGCTTTAGCTACATAAACCATTCGCATTGCTTCAGTTAACCCCCCAGACTTCATCAACTTAATATTGATGCCATGTACCATTTCTGCCAAAACGGGAATATCTTTAGCGGTAAAACAACTTTCATCCACAAAAATAGGTAGGGGCGATCGACTGTAAAGATGAGGTAGATCGGCGATCGCTAAAACAGCAGCTAATGGTTGTTCCACATAAATAACCCCAACTGTAGCCAACCAGTCACACATTTTCACTGCATCCTCCAGACTCCAACCTCCATTAGCATCTACATATAACAAAGCATCTGCGGGCGCTTCTTCTTTGACTGCCATCAACATTGCTTTGTCTGCTTCAATACCTTCCGGACTACCTAATTTTACTTTCAACACCCGCGCATCAATAAATTCTAGCCAGTTCCGCACCCTCTGTTTAGCAGCTTCGGGGGTGCTGATACCAATAGTAACTGAGATGGGAACAATGTGATTTCGTTCTAACCCCCAAAGTCGCCATAAAGGCAACCCGACTTTTTTGCCTACCCAGTCATGCAAGGCCATATCAATAGCTGCTCTAGCGGCTGATGGTATTTCCAACTCTATCAAGACTTGTTCTATTTGTTGTCGGTCAAGTGGAGTAAACTTTTTTAGAGTAGGGGTAAGTTGCTCTAAAGTTTGCTGTAAATTTTTTGTAGTTTGCGGTTTTTCCCCTAAAGAAAAAGGTGAAGCTTCCCCCCAACCTTCGATACCTTCTTGTTGTATTTTTACCAAAATGTTGTTACTTTCGGCGGTAGTTCCTCGACTAATAGTTAAAGGAAATCTTTTATGGACAGTAAATGTTTGAATCTGAATTTGCATGATTAATAAATTTATTGAAGAAGGAGTCAGGAGTCAGGAGTCAGGAGTCAGGAGGGAAAATTGCTTATGGATAGTCAACGAAGGGCCGCTCCGCGTCTACGTCCCCCAAACAATTTTGATCGCCCCCATTGACGGTGGGGTATTAAACCCATAAGGGAAATGATAATTCTCTGCCACCTTATACCAATTTGATAAATTTTTGCTACAAATAGCTAGGATATTTTTTAGGACTCAGGAGTCAGCAGTCAGAATGAATAGCTTCAATACCAGTTTTGAACTAGAAAATTCTCTTTTTAGATTAACGTGAATTAGTCTGAGGTAAAATAGAATAAAGACTTTTCTATAAAATAGTGAATATGACCGAAAATTTCTGGTATCAAGTCTCCCTATTCCATGAGTTACTGATAACTGATAACTATTAACTGATAACTGAAATGACCTTACACCAACCTAATGATATTATTGCTCAACGATATCGCATTGTCACTGCTTTAGGACAGGGAGGAATGGGAATTACTTATGAAGCAGAAGACCTGACAAATTATCGGCGAGTAGCACTTAAAGCTGTTTCTTTTCAACAAGCAAAAGACTGGAAAATATTAGAACTTTTTGAGAGGGAAGCTAAAGTTATTGCCAATTTGCATCATCCTCAAATTCCTAAATATTTGAATTATTTTTATATTGATACAGAACAAGATAGATGTTTTTATTTAGTTCGTGAATTAGTATGGGGAAATTCCTTAGCAACTTGGGTGATAAAAGGTTGGCATCCGACAGAAATACAAGTTAAAAATATTGGGATTCAAATTTTGAACATTCTCAGTTATTTACATCAGTTAAATCCGCCAATAATTCACCGGGATATTAAACCAGAAAATATTATTTTACAACCTGATGGTCAAGTATTTTTAGTAGATTTTGGGGCAGTTAAAGATATTTATCGTCAGACAATGTCTTTCAGTGGAACTTTTGTCGGAACTATTGGATATATGCCACCAGAACAGTTACAAGGAAAAGCTTATTATGCTTCAGATTTATATAGTTTAGGTGGAACTTTATTGTATTTATTAACCCATCGTTCTCCAGATGAACTACCTCAAAAAAGAATGAAAATAGATTTTCGTTCTTGTGTGAAAATTTCACCAGAATTTACAGATTGGTTAGAAGTAATATTAGAACCGATGTGGGAAGATAGATTTCAGTCGGCAACAGCAGCTTTGAATGTACTTAGTAAGAAATCAGAAATTGTTTATGATGATTATTATACAGTTAAATATCCCAATAAAAGACCTCTAAAAAGTCGAATCACCCTGGAAAAGAAATCGACAAGTTTAATTATTAAAATTCCAGCTCAAAGTATAATTGTAAATCTATTGGTAATATGCTTATTTATTCATATTGTTAATATAGGCATTTCTTTGATTTCAAAAGAATTTCCTTTCAACCCTATAATTTTAATATGTTTTTTCATAACTTGTTTTCAATTGTCTATGTTTAGCAGTAAAATTCATCTTCAAATTTATCCAAATGAGTATTGGATTAAACAGAAAAATAGGATGTTTAGTCGTAGAAGTAGAGGTAAAACATCAGATATTATTGAAGGCAGAAAAATACTTCCTTTTGGCTATGGTGTGAGTAAAAGAGAACAAGAATGGTTAGTCACTGAAATTAGGGATTTTATACGGCAATTAAAATCACAAGAAAGCAGAGAAAAACTAGATAAAAAAATCTTGGATTAAGAAATAGTAAACAGAAAATTTCTATTCCCTGCTCCCTGTTGTCTATCAAATGATATAATCACCATATTCATTTATTAGTCAACAGATAAAAAAGTCGTGTCAATTGAGAAAAAAAATATAACAGTCGATTCTCTAGAATGGTTTTACCGGGAAGCTAAACCCGATGAGGAAACAGATAAACTGCCAATTTTACTATTACATGGATTTCCTGCTCAAAGTCATAGTTGGACTGCTATGATGCCCGAATTAGCTGAAGCAGGTTATCGAGCGATCGCTCCAGACTGGATAGGTTGTGGTTTATCCCCTAAGTTAGATAAGCGAGATTTTTCTTACAAACCAGAAGCTTTTATTCAGGCTTTAGCAGAATTAATTGACGCTCTAGAAATTGAACGATTTTATCTAGTTATTCAAGGATTTTTAGGCTCTGTCGGTTTACAATATGCTTTGCAAAATCGAGAAAAGATTGAGCGTTTAACTATTTTAAATACACCACTTTCTTCTACAGCAAAATTACCTTGGCAAATGAAACAATTAGGCATACCTTTTGTTGGTGATATGCTAGTTCAAGACCCTCTATTTGTCGATAGAACTTTAGAAAAAGGTAGTTGTTTAACAGTTGCTGATGAAGATTTAGACGTCTATCGTAGTCCTTATCTAAAAAGTTCTGCTGCTGGTAGATCCGTATCAGCAATTGTGCAAAATTTAGACTTAAAAAAGTCAATGGCAGAAATTGAATCTGGTTTTAAAGGATGGCAACAACCGACATTAATTGTTTGGGGAACAAAAGACCCTTGGTTAGATATTAGTCAAGCTGAAAATTTAGTTAATATTTGTGAAAATGGAAAGTTAGTTAAATTAGCAGAAGCTGCACATTATCCTCAAGAACATTGGTCTGGAGATATTACAGATGAACTACTGTTATTTTTGAGGAGGAAAGAAGTTTAGCTTTCCGGTGTCGAATTATTCATCGCGTAGGAGTTGGTTATATCAAATCCGCTGTCTCCGGAGTAATGTACAGGATAAATGGTGAAAATCATGTAGTGCGGGCATCTTGCCCGCGTGGATGTACCTAATAAAAACGGGAAGCGCTGTAATTGTGTTGATCGTCATATAATCGGTGAGGGCGAATGCCATTCGCCCCTACATATGGCTTTTCAAGGTGAATTTGTGTAGTTCCTGATTCTTATGTTTACTTCTCCCCCACTCCCCCACTCCCTTACTCCCCTACTCCCCCACTCCTCTTAGTGACAACAGTTACCAGTTAGCTAAGAATTTTTCTAACCTCTCTTTTTCCTGATCGAGATAACGATCTGTTTCCTTCAAAAGTGCTTGTAAATTTGTCTCCCTCGCATCATCCATTGCCAGTAATGGGTCTTTGAGGGGTAACTGTAGACGAATATACCGTGATTTATCGTCATTTTTACCCACACCTATAATTTGTTCGGCAACATATCTATGCACATCAGGTGGTGCATCCATGAATACATCTGCAATTCGCAAACCCCATTGTACAAGTCCCCATCCTCGTACTTTTTCCCAGGGAATAGGAGATGCAGGATCTCCAGTACCAATAGATATTACTTTAATTTGATCGATTACGCTTCCCAAAGATTGATTTGGAGACTCCCGTAATATTCTAATAGCCTCTGCTACAGCACAGGAAACAGGATTATTAGCGCAAACCCCTCCATCAATTAATATCATGTCCGGTAGCATCGGTCTTGTATAGCAAAGGTAAGGAAGAAGGAAGAAGGAAGAAGGAAGAAGAAAGAGGGAAGAGGAAAGAAGGCTACCCTCGCAAGAAAAAACCATCATTTCCTGT